>NZ_WTPX01000012.1 GCF_013036045.1 Alienimonas chondri | reverse complement strand
CTCACCCCCAACCCCTCTCCCCCAAAACGGGGAGTAGGGAGCCCCGGAAACACCCCTTACTCGAACAGCCCCAGCCCGAAGTCGTCGGCGCCGTCTTCGCCGCCGGACTTGAGGGTTTCGAGTTCGGCCTCGGTCGTCTGCGGATCGACAGCCCGGCAGGCGAGGGTCAGCTGCTTCGCGACGTCTTTCAGCTCGTCCCGCCATTCGGCGGCATCGAGTCCGTCGGGGGTCAGCCGGGCGAACTCGCCGCAGAGCAGCACGAGCCGCAGGCAGTGGCGGAAGACGCAGCCCTCCTGCTTTTGCAAGCCGCGGGCGGTGACGTAGTCGTCGAAGTTCGCTCCGTGGTTCAGCAGATCCCCCGCGCACCAGACGGAGCGGATCCGCTGGTCGTCGACGTGCGGATATTCATGCCGAAACAGCAGATCGACCTTCTCCGCGAGGGTTGGGGCGTACTTGCGCTCCCAATCGTTGGCGAGCCGATTGTCGTCGTCTTCGATGGACGAGGGGTACAGCTCCTCGGGGGAGAGCACGCCGCGTTCGATCAGTTCCGGGTCGACGTACCCCGTGGCGAGCGAGCCGGGCGGCATGAAGTCCGGCTGCGGGACGCGGACGCTGCGAGCCGTGCTGCCGGGGAACTCCAGCGTCGCTTCGAGGATCTGCAGCCACTCCTCACGGTCCGCTTTGCCGAGGATCGTCAGCAGCCATGACCCGAACACCGGATTGACGGTGCGGAACGCCGTGAGTTGATCGGCCCGCTCGGTGGGCATGGCACGCTTGGGGGAGTAACGCACCGGCTCGTCGGAGGGTTCCTCCTCGCCCGCTTCCTTCCGCCGCGCTTTGGCGAGCGGTGAGTCGTCTTTTGCGGGTTTGTCCGTCTCGTGCTGAGCCTCCGCGATCGCTTCGCTGAGCAGGCCGCCGAGCATCCCGCCGGCCGGTTCGGGTTTGGGTTCGGGTTCCAGCTCCGGTTCGCCGGGTTCTGCCGCTGCCGGCTTCGGTTCCTTGCGGGCGGGCGGCTCCGGTTCGAGATCGACGAAGCCGCCGTGGTGCAGCGTCATCAGCATCCGGTCCAGTTCCTTCAACTGCCCCTCGACGCGGCCCTCGTCCATCAGGCGGGTGCGCACGAACGCCCGCACCTTGTCCACCTCGGGGCTTTTCTTCAGCAGATAGGCCAGCAAGCGCCAGGGCAATCGGCCCTTGCTGGCGAGCTTGCCGGGCGGGGCGGCGATGAGCTTTTGGAACTGGTCGTCGTTCCAGTACTGCGTTCTCGGATTCCGGCTCGGCCGCTTTTTCTTGAGCCGCTTGAACATTTTTTGCAGGTTCGGATCGGAGGACTTCTCCAACGATTCGAGGTCATGCTTAGCGTCCCAGCGGCTGATCTTCACGTCGTCCTCGTGCGCTAGCGCATAGACGTGTCCCTGATCGTCGTACTGCGGTCGGCCGGCGCGGCCGAACATCTGGTGGGCGCCGCTGGCGTCCGCGACCTTCTTCTTCCCCGGCGGGCCTTTGAGCAGGGTGGTGAGCACCACGCTACGGGCCGGCAGGTTCATCCCCGCGGCGAGCGTCTCCGTGCAGACGACGACGCTTAACAGGCGCCGTTGGAACAGTTCCTCGACCGCCCGCTTGTACTTCGGCAGCACCCCGGCGTGATGCACGCCCACGCCGCGGAGCAGGATCGGTTTGAGCTTCGGGCCGGCGCCCGTGGTGAAGTCGTATTCTTCGAGCGCCGCGGCCAACTCCTTGCGGAGTTCGGCGCTGATGAGGTGCCGCCCCTTGAGCGTCTCGGCGATCTGCCAGCACTCGTCCCGACTGAAGACGAAGATCAGCGCCGGCGTGCGGCGGTTGGGATTGTCGGTGCCGGGGTCGTCGCCGTCGGCCATCGACTCGGCGAGATCCGGCAGCAGCTCGTCGTCCGTCCAGTGGTATTGCAGGGGCACCTTCCGCTCCGTGCCTTGCACGAGCCGAATCGCCCGCCCGTGCGACTTCGCCAGCCAGACGACGAAGTCCGCCGCGTTCCCCACCGTCGCCGACAGCAGCATCAACCGCACGTGCGACGGCAGCAGGGCCAGGGCCAGCTCCCAGACAATTCCGCGCTCGGGGTCGGCGAAGGAATGGAACTCGTCCATCACCACCGCGGAGACGTTGTCCCAATCGAACTTCTCCCCGTCGAGGAGGCGATTGACGAGGATCTCGGCGACGACCACCAGCACCGTGGCCTCCGGATTCACGCTGCGGTTCCCCGTCACGAGCCCGACGCTGTCCCGCGGGAAGCCCCACCGCTCCGCAGCGTCCTGCACCTCTTGGAATTTCTGCTCCGTCAGAGCGATCAGCGGCGTGGTGTAATAGGCCGTCTTGCCGGTGTGGAGCGCCTCGTAGAGAGCCGCCTCGGCGACGAGCGTTTTCCCGGTGCCGGTCGGGGCGCAGACCAGCACGCCGGGATCGTGCTCGAAGTACGCCAGCAGGGCTTCCTCCTGCACGGGATACGGCTCGAACGGCAGGCCGTCGAGATATTGGAGGCAGAGATCTTCGCCGGAGGGCGGGGTGGGCGTCGTCGCGGCTCGAGTCATGGCAGTACCCTACCGCCTACGGAGAGTTCACTCTCGCCGAAGCTGCCGCTTGGCGATTGCCGCGTCCACAGGCGGAAATTTTGCCCCGGCCGCACGAAGCAGCCGGACGATCTCCGCGCGGCCCGGGGCGGGCGGGTTCCACACGGGTCTAGCAGCAATCAATCCGCCCGGCGTCTCGCCCTCCGGAACGGCTTCCGGGTCGAATTTCCCCCAGCTGGCGAGCGCGTCGGGGTCGTGCACATTCGGATCAGCCCCCGCTTCCAACAATGCACCCACGACGCCGGGACGGTTATACGCGACAGCTGTCATGAGCGGCCGGGCGCCGGGCCGGCCATCCGGCGACGCTCCCGCTTCGACCAGCAGCCACACGACCTCCGCCGCCGCCGGAGCTTCTTCCTTTTGAAAACCAGCTCGGGCCGCATCGTTCAGTCTCGCATCTAAGTGACCTGTGTCCGCTCCTGCGTCCAGCAACGCCCGTAGCGCTCCCGCTTCGAGATACTGGCAGGCGACCCGCAGCGGGGTGTTTCGTTCGTCCCGAGCAGGAGTGATCAACCCTGCATGTTCCTGCCAAGTTGCGACGGGAAGATCGGGATCGGCGCCGCGGCGGAGCAGCGTGCGGACGACGTCGACGTGGCCTCCGCGGATCGCCTCGTGCAATGCGCTCCAAGGATGCGGCGAGACGGCCATGCGATTCTCGGTGAACTCCGGCCGGGCGTTCGCGTCGACGCCGTCCGCCAACAGGCTGCGTACGGCACTCAGATCGCCGTCCGCCGCGGCCTCCACTAATTGCCGCTCCGGCGAGTTGCATCCGGTCGCGAGAACCACCGGGGCCGCGAACGTCATTGAAGAGCAAAGCATGCGGCGATCGGTCGTCACGGCGTCCTGGCGGTCGGGCGGTAATCTGTTCTTCAAGTCTATCTTCGCACAGAGTCCGTCCCCCGTCCCGCCGACCGCCAATGCCGTCCGACGCCTTCGCCGCCCTCCGTGCCCAGATGCCGGTGACGGAGCGGTACGCCTACTTCGATCACGCCGCCGTCGCCCCGCTGCCGGCGCCCGCGGCGGCGGCGATGGCGGAGTACGCCGCCGATTTCCGCGACCACGGCGACGTGCACTGGCCGAAGTGGCGGGGGCGGGTGGAGGTCGTCCGCAGGCGGTTCGCCGAGTTATTGAACGCCCGGCAGGAAGAGATCGCCGTCATCCGCAGCACGACGGAGGCGATCGGGCTGGTCGCCGAGGGCATCGACTGGCGGGAAGGGGACAACGTGGTCGTGCCGGCGTGCGAATTCCCCTCCAACCTGCTGCCGTGGCGGAACCTCGCCAGCCGCGGCGTTGAAGTGCGGGAGGTGGCCGCGGAGAACGAACAGCTGGACCCCGCGAAGGTCCGTGACGCCTGCGACGCTCGCACCCGGGTCGTTGCAGCCAGCTGGGTCGCGTACGCCACCGGCTGGCGAAACGATCCTGCGGACCTCTGCCAGATCGCGCACGACGCCGGGGCACTGTTTCTGCTCGATGCGATTCAGGGACTCGGCGTGCTGCCGCTGGACGTGGGCGCCGTCCCGATCGACTTCGTCTGTGCAGACGGCCATAAGTGGTTGCTTGGCCCCGAGGGCGCCGGCGTGCTTTACGTTCGACAAGAACGGTTGAGCGAACTGCGGCCGCTGCTGGTCGGCTGGAACAGTGTGCAGAACGCGGGGAACTACGGCTCGAGCGAATTAGAACTCAAAGAGACCGCCGCCCGTTACGAGGGCGGCACCTACGCGACCGCCTGTGCGGCGGGCCTCGCCTCGAGTTTGGACCTGCTCGCCCCCATCCCGCCCGCGGAGCGTGGCGAGCGACTGTTGGCGATCACCGACCGGCTCGTCGACGGACTGACCTCCGCGGCCTGTGCGATCGCGAGCAACCATCGCTACGACCGCCGCAGCGGCATCGTCTCCTTCACCCCGCCCGACGGCGAAAGCGACGGCTGTGCGAAGCGTTTGCTGAACGAAGGAATCGTCGTCCGCGTCCGCCACGGCCGCGTGCGTGCGGCGCCGCACCTCTATACGAGCAACGAGGAAGTCGATCGGTTGGTCGCCGCCCTCTGACGCCCGCCCCGCTTCGCCGTCGCCGTTAGGCGGCGCGCCTGTGACGGTTCGCGCCGCCTAACGGCGACGGCGAAGCGGGGGACGCGGGTGAGGACGATGGCTCTCGTCAGTCCTCCGCCCGGCTCCCGTCGCCGCACATCTTGACGACCCGCGGGTCGAACCGGGCGACGACGTCTACGAGGTCCGTCTGGGCGGCCATCACTTGGCGGATGTTCTTGTAGACGCCGGGCACCTCGTCGGAGCCGGCGGAGATCACCCGGATCCCGCGCTTCTCCAGCGTCTTCCGCACCGTGCCGAAGGCGTACTTCGCTTTCGCCTTGGTGCGGCTCATCCGCCGGCCGGCGCCATGGGAGGCGCTGTCCAACGACTCGGCGTTGCCCTTACCGCGAACGATGAACGCGGGGTCCGCCATGCTGCCGGGGATCACGCCGAGCACGCCCGCCCCCGCGGGGGTCGCGCCCTTGCGGTGGACGTAGACCTCCTTGCCGCCGTGGGTCTCCTTCCAGGCGAAGTTGTGGTGGTTCTCCACGCCTGCGATCGCGTGGGCGCCGATGCGCTCCATCACGTTCTTGTGCAGCACCGCGTGATTCGCGGCGGCGTAATCGCCCATCAGGTTCATCGCGACCCAGTATTCTTGGCCTTCCTCGCTGTCCATATCGAGCCACGCCAGCCGGCCGAACCGCTCCTGCTGCCGCTTGCCGAGCCGGTTGCAGGCGATCTTGGAATAGGTATCGCACACCGCCGCCCCGGTCCCGCGGGAGCCGGAGTGCGACAGCAGGGCGAGGTATTCGCCCTTCTCCAAGCCAAGTTCCTCGTCGCGCTGGGAAAGCGTCAACAGGCCGAACTCAGCGAAATGGTTGCCCGAGCCGCTGCTGCCCAGCTGCGTCCAAGCCTTGTCCTTCTTCTCCCGGGTGATGCGGGTGACGTTCCAGTCCTGATCCATCACCGGGTGATTTTGGCGGCCGCTGCGGCCGTAGCTGGCCCCCACCCCGAACCGCGTGCCTTTATTAAGCGCGTCTTCGAGCCGATCCGGGACCGCTTCGAGATACCCCACCGGCACGTCCAGCACGGAGAGCTTCATCCGGCAGGCGATATCCACGCCGACCGCGTACGGGACGATGGCGTTTTCCAACGCCAGCACGCCGCCGATCGGCAGGCCGTAGCCGACGTGCGCGTCCGGCATCAGCGCGGCGCCCCGGGCGCTGGGCAGGCTGCACGCCTCGCGCATCTGCTTGTGGGCCTGATCGTCGATGTCGTCGCCCCACGTGCGATAGGCGATCGGCTCCGGCGGGGGGGCCAGATCCTCGGCTTCCGCCGTCATCACCGCCGTCGCCAGCGGGCCAAAGTGCGGATCGCTCTCGTAGTCGGCAGGGGTCTCCAGCAGGGCGGGGAGGAACTGCTTCAGCTTGTAGCCGCGCAGCACTTTCGCCGCCGCCGCGGAGCGAATGCCGGACAGCGCGTCCGCGATCAGAAAGTCCGGCACGCCGAGCTTACGCAGCTGGGAGTTGTTCATGGCGGATCGGACCCGGCGGAGCGATGAGGGTTCGGAGGTCTTCTCATCACGCGGAGGCCCCGCGGGGCCTCCGCGTTACAGGCTCAGGCGTCTTCTTTCGCCGCATGCTGCCACGCCCACACGACGCCGGTGCAGGCGAGGTACAGCAGGAATTGCGTGGCGAACACCGGCCAGCCCAACGGTCCCAGCCGGAAGCCGACGTTCGGGGCGTACAGCGCCGTGACCAGCGGGAAGCCGAGGTTGTAGACCGGCTCGCCCGTCGGCACGCCCGCCGCATCGAACGCCGGCGAACCGAGCCGAGGGAAGAAGTCGAAAAAAAGCGCGATCCCCATCAGCAACGGCGTCGCCATCATCCACAGCGTCCAGGTGTGGGGATGAAACTTGAACAGCGCCTTGGCCGTCGGCGGACGGACGGGAGTCGGCGGCGGGGTTGCGGTCGTCATCGGCTCAGCCCTCGCGGGGGGGGATCAGGTCGGCCCGCTTCATCAAGTCGAGCTGCCGGGCCGCGATCGGTTTGCCGTTCGCCTCGCCCGCTTCGAGGTGGCCGGCGGTCAGCCAGCGGACCTCGCTGTTCCCGTCCAGCTTCGCCCGCCCCTTGCGGAACAGCTCGCAGACATAGAACTCCAAGATCGTGATGTCCCCCTCCGTCGGCCCCTCGCACTGCTCGGCGAATTGAATGTGTGCCCGCGGGGCGTGGCTCAGCAGGAAATCCTTGCCGGCGTCCAGGCCCGCGGCCCAGCCGACCTCGCGGACGAGGGCGTCGCGGTAGCTTTCGCCCTCCAGCTTCTCCGCCTCCGGCAGGAACAACGCCTTGCGGGCGGGGTTCCACACGGACAGCCATTCGCTGCGGCCGGCGGGGTCGGCGACCTCGGGGTCGCCGGGGGAAGCGGCGTTGCGGCGAACGAGGGCGATCGCGCCGACGTAATGCGGCATGGGGACGGGGCGGGTCGGGGAGAGGCGGGAGAAGATCATAGCCGGCGCCCGCACAGCTTCCCCCGGACCCGCGTCCCGCGTGAGTTGAGAGATAACGCGGAGGCTCCGCGGAGCCTCCGCGTTACGACGCCTTCATCGACCGAAGAGAAAGCGTAACGCCCTCGCCCCGCCGACGGACCGGCCCCCCATGACGACCCTCGCTCACGCCGCCGACCCAGCCAGCGACCTCCGGACCGCAGACGCAACGACCGCCCTGCGAGCGGAGAATGACGCCCTCAAAGCCCGCCTGCGCGACGCGGAGCGGCTCGCCGCGGTGGGGCAGCTCAGCGCCTCCGTCACGCACGAGTTCAACAACGTACTGATGACGACGTTGAACTACGCCAAGATCGGATTGAAGCGGTCCGACGATCCGCACGTCGTCAAAGCCTTCACCCGCATTCTCGAAGCGGGCGAGCGGGCCGCGAAAATCAGCGAATCAATGCTCTCCTTCGCCCGCGGCGGCGAGGACCGGCGGGACACGGTCAAGCTGAGCGCTCTGCTCGACGACGTGCTGATGCTGACCGGCAAGGATCTTCAAGCCCACCGCGTCCGCATGCAGACCGACGCAAACGGCGAACCGCGGGCCAGCGTTTGCGTGCCGCAGGTGCAGCAGGTGTTGGTGAACCTGATCCTGAACGGCCGGCAGGCGATGCCGGACGGCGGGCTGATGACCTTCACGCTGACCGACAACGAAGCCGACGGCATGGCGGAACTGAGCGTCCGCGACACCGGCGCCGGCATCCCCCGTGACGCGCTGCCCAAGATCTTCGAGCCGTTCTACAGCACGAAAACGCTCGGCAGCGGCTCCGGGGGGGGGACGGGCCTCGGCCTGCCGCTCTGTCGCGACGTGATCGAAGCGCACGGCGGCCGCATCCGGGTCGAAAGCGCGATCGGCCGCGGCACCTGCTTCACCCTGAAGTTCCCCCGCGTCGCCGCCTGAGCGCCGGGGCGAGGTTCGCACACTCTTGAGATTCAGGCGTCGCTTGCGGTTTCGCAGCGTCGATCAGTCTCCGGGGCGCTGCGAAACCGCAAGCGTCTGCGGGAGCGGAACCAGCTATTCGATCCTCTACCGCACGGCGTCCCGCACGAGGTCCGCGTCGAAGTAGTTCACGCCCATTCCGCCGTCGATCGTCAGGTGTTGGGCGTTGACGCCGCTGGACCGCGGACTGAGTAGAAACGCCACGGCGTTCGCCACCTCGGGCGTCGTCACCGCTTCGTGCCGCAGCGTGGCCCGCTCCGCGAAGAGGTAGCTGTCGAGATACCCCGGGATGCCGGCGGAGCTTTGCGTCTTCAGCAGTCCCGGCCCGACCGCGTTGAACCGCACCTTGCTGAACTGGGAGAAACTCTTGGCGAGGAAGCAGACGGAGGAATCCAGCGCCGCCTTCACCGGAGCCATGTAGCCGTAGTTCTCCGCGGCCATTCGGGTGGTGGAGATCGAGATCGTCACCACGCTGCCGGTCTCGGGATCGAGGCGATCGGACAGGGCGTTCGACAGGGCCGTCAGCGAGAAGCAGGAGATATCGACCGCCTGCAGGAATGCCGCGCGGGGCGTTTCGTGGAAGGGGAGCCAGCCGGCGGAGTAGTCCGCGTACGCCACGCTGTGCACCAGCCCGGCGAGCGGCGTCTCGCCCAGATCATCCGCGAGGTCCGCCGCCAGCGCGTCGATCGAGTTCTGATCCGCCACGTCGCAGACGAACACCGGCAGATCGCCGCAGAACTTGCGGACCTTCTCCCGGCGCTCGGCGGTGTGCACGGCGAGCTTCACCTCGGCCCCGGCCTCCGCCAGCAGTTTAGCGGTGTGCCAGCCGACGCTCTTTTTGTTCGCCACGCCGGTAACGAGGACCGGTTTGCCGGCCAGTTGCAGAAAATCGAAGGTCGGCGGCGGCGGGGAAGAATCGGTCATGGGCGGATTGTGCGTCCGGCGGCGTTACCATGCGAATGATGTTCTCCCGCCGATTGCCGCTCTCCACGCTCGCCCGGCTCTGCCGCTCGCTGGCGACGCTGCTGGACAGCGGCGTCACGCTGCTGAAGGCGCTCTCCGTCGCGGGATCCAAGTCGGGCGACTTCCGGCTCTCCAAGCGACTCGAGGAGGTTTCCACGGCCGTGAAGCGAGGCGAGGAACTGCACGTCGCCTTCCGCAACGCCGACGGTGCCTTCCCGCGACTGTTTATCGAACTGGTGCAGATCGCGGAGGGAACCGGGCATCTCCCCGAGGTGCTCCGCAGTCTCGCCGAGCACTACGACAACCTGCTGCGGTTGAAGAAGGCGTTTCTCGCGCAGATCGCCTGGCCGGTGTTTCAGCTGGTGGTCGCGGTGTTCGTGATCGGCTTCGTGATCTGGTTGCTTGGGCAGATCGGCGACGGGAAGACGGACACGCTCGGCCTCGGACTGATCGGCGCCAGCGGGGCGACGATCTGGTTCGGCACGGCGGCGGCGATCGCCGGGGGGGGCGTTCTGATCTATCAGGTCGGCAAGCAGTCGCTGCGCTGGCGGCGGTCCGTCGACGCCTTGCTGCTGGGCGTCCCCGTGGTGGGGAAGTGCCTGCAAAACTTCGCCCTGGCCCGGTTCAGTTGGGCGTTCGCCCTCACGCAGAACGCCGGGATGGATATGCGAAACTCGCTGATGGCGAGCCTCAACGCCACGGAGAACGGCGCTTACGCCGCGGCCGCTCCGCAGGTGTGGGCGGAGGTCAGCGCAGGCGCCGAACTGACGGAATCGCTGGCCGCGACGAAGCTGTTCCCCGCCGAATACCTGTCGATGGTCGACGTGGCGGAGGCGTCCGGCAGCGTGCCGGAGATGCTGGACCGCATCAGCCCGGACCTCGAAGCCGATGCCCGCCGCAGCCTCACGACCCTCTCCGCCGCGGTGGGGTGGCTGGTGTGGTCGATCGTGGCCGCGTTCATCGTCTGGCTGATTTTCAGTATGGTCTTCCGTTATCTGGGCATGCTGGATGCGGCCGCCCGCGGTGATTTGAACGCGTTTTGATGCCCGACCCTTTCGCGTTTGATCTCGCCGCCACCGACGGCGACGCCCGGGCCGGCGTCTGGAGCACGCCGCACGGCGACGTGCGAACCCCCGCCTTTATGCCGGTCGGCACCGCCGGGTCGGTGAAGGGGGTGATGCCGGAGCAGCTCGCCGCGATCGGCTCCTCGCAGATCCTGGCGAACACCTACCACCTCGCGCTGCGGCCGGGGGCGGACGTCATCACGGACCTGGGCGGTCTACATGCGGTGATGTCTTGGGAGGGGCCGATCCTCACGGACAGCGGCGGGTTTCAGGTCTTCAGCCTCGCCGATCTGGCGACGATGACGGAGGAGGGGGTGCGGTTCGTCTCCCACGTCGACGGGTCGAAGCTGTTCATGCGGCCGGAGGACAGCGTCGACATCCAGGCGAAGCTGGGCGCGGACGTGATGATGTGCCTCGACGAGTGCCCCCCGCTGCCCTGCGAGCCGGCGAAGATGGCCGACGCGGTCGATCGCACGACGCGGTGGGCGACCCGCTGCCGCGATCGCTGGAACGAGCTGGACCGGCTGACCGCGGGCGGCGATCCGCAGGCGTTGTTCGGCATTCTGCAGGGCGGCGTCGATCCGGCGATGCGGGCCCGGAGCGCGGAGGGCCTGCTGCCGCTGGACTTCCCCGGCTATGCGATCGGCGGTTTGAGCGTCGGCGAGGCCCCCGCGGAGATGTACCGCACCCTCGAAGCGACCACGCCGCTGCTGCCGCGCGAGAAGCCCCGCTATCTGATGGGTGTCGGCACGCCGGCCGATCTGGTGAACGCGGTGATGCGGGGCGTCGATCTGTTCGACTGCGTCATGCCGACTCGAAACGGTCGGAACGGCAGCGTGTTCACCTCCGGCGGGGTGCTGAAAATCAAGAACGCCGTCCACGCCCGGGACACCGCGCCGATCGACGCGGCCTGCGATTGCCCGGCCTGCCGGCGGGGCGGGGCCGGCGCGTTCAGCCGAGGAACGCTGCGGCATCTGTTCCTCGCCGGCGAGATGCTCGCCCCGATCCTGCTGTCGCTGCACAACCTTCGGTTCTATCACCGGCTGCTCGCCGATCTGCGGGCGGCGATCGAACGAGGCGAGGCGGAGGCGTTCGCGGCGGCGGAGTTGGCGAAGTGGGGGGCTGGGGCGAACGTTGCGGCCACCAACCCGCCGCCCGGCGACCCTGTCCGCACGCAGAACGGGGCGTGAAACCGTCCAGCCGGTCGGCAGGCCGCGTGCGGGTTGTTCGGTTCGGCCCGGAAAACTAGAGTGCGCGGCCCGCCCGCCGGCTGCGCGTCTGAGTTCGTGCCGTTCGACGCCGCGGCACGGCCCAACCCGATCAACTTCGCTGTCAATAACGGGATCGCCCGGCATTCGCCGATCGATCCCCCGCCCGCGGGCGGCTCAGGACGAGACCGAAAACGACATGACGCTTCCGCTGCCGCTCCCCGCGCGACTTTCCCGCTCGATCCACCCGCCCGCCGGGGTCCTGCTCGCTCTGCTGCTCTGCCTGATCGCGGCGGCGTCCGCCCCGACGGCGTCGGCTCAGGTGAACGACCTCGCCGATCCGGCCGGTCCCACCGCCGCGGAGCTCGCCGACGATCCCGTGGAGGATGATGCCGAGGGGGGCCTGAACGAAGAAGACGTCCTCGACGGCGATCCCGCGACGCTTCCGGGCGATCAAGCCGAGGAAACGATCGACGGAGACCTCAGCCCGGGCGGCGCCGCCAACGAGGAAGAGGAGGGGATCTCCGCGTGGATCACCGGGCTGGTGGTCGCCGCGGTGTTCATCATCCCCTTTCTCATCAGCTACTTCGTCGGCCGGGCGTGGCGGATGAAGGACGTGCCAATGCGGCTGGGACTCGTGCTGTTCCTCGCGGCTCTGGGCGTCACGCCGTTTCTCTTCAACGGCTTCGCCGCCCAGAAGAACGGCGACCCGTTCATGGACGGCGTCAAGCACAGCCTGAAGCTCGGCATCGACCTCGCCGGCGGAACGAACATGGTGTTCCAGGTCGACCGGGAGAAGCTCGGTCCCGAAGGCACCGGCAAAGAGATCACCGGCGAGGTGATGGACCGGATGGTCGGCGCGATCGGCAAGCGCATCAATCCGTCGGGGACCGAAGAGGTCACCGTTCGCCGCGTCGGGCAGGACCGCATCGAACTGATCGTGCCCGGCGCCGACCCGGAGAAGGTCGAACGCCTCCGCCGTGCCGCGACCACGCTGGGGAACCTCGAGTTCTTGATCCTCGCGAACGACTCCGAGCACCGTGACCTCGTCGATCGCGCTCGGGCCCTGTCCGGGACCGAACGGGTCGTCACCCGCGGCCCGAACCCCGCCGCGGCCTGGAAAGACATCGGCCGGAACAACGACGGCTCGCTGGCGCTGGAAGACGCGTTCGACCCCCGCAGCATCAACGCGTTTCGCTTCGTCGACGCCGACGGCCAGATCCTCGATCAACCGCCCGCGGAAATCGCCGAAGGGCCCTTCGAGGGCATCCGCCCGCAGGTGCTGACCGTGCTGTCACGGCCGGGCAAAGAGGTGGACGGCAGCTTCCTCGTGCGGGCCCGCAACTCCCGCAACCCGGACGACGGCACCCCGCAGGTCTCGTTCAGCTTCAACACGCAGGGCGCCTTCCGGTTCCAGTCCCTGACGGCGGCGAACCTGTCGACCGACGCGCTCCGCAAGCGCCTCGCGGTCGTGCTGGACGAGGAAGTCCGCAGCGCCCCGGGCATCAACGGCGTGATCTCCAGCAGCGGCGTCATCACCGGCGACTTCACTGAATCCGAAGTGGATGAAATCGTCGACGTCCTCAACGCCGGCGCCTTGGAAGTCCCGCTGGATCCGACGCCCGTCAGCGAATTCACCGTTTCCCCGCTGCTGGGCGAGGACACCGTCAAGAAGGCCGTTTACAGCATCCTCGGGGCGGGCGTCGTCGTCCTGATCTTCATGGCGGCGTACTACTTGGTCCTCGGACTGGTCGCCGACCTCTGTTTGGTGCTCAACCTCATCCTTGTGCTGGGGGTGATGAGCCTGATCGAAGCGACGTTCACCCTGCCGGGTCTCGCGGGCATCGTGTTGACGATCGGTATGGCGGTGGACGCCAACGTGCTGATCTTCGAACGTATCCGAGAGGAACAGGCCCGCGGCAGTTCGCTGCGGATGAGCATTCAGAACGGCTTCGCGAAAGCGTTCACGACGATCGTCGACGCCAACGTCACGACGTTGATCACGGCGCTGATCCTGTTCCTGATCGGCACCGACCAGGTCCGCGGCTTCGCCGTGACGCTGTTCATTGGGATCGTGACCTCGATGTTCACGGCCCTCTACTTCGGCCGGCTGCTCTGCGACATCATGGAGCGGAAGCGCTGGGTGAAGAAATTCAACATGTTCAGCGTGGTCGGCAGCACGGCGATCGACTTCGTCGGCAAGTCGAAACTGTCGCTGACCGCCTCGGCGATCGTGCTGCTGCTGGGCATCGGCCTGATCGCGACTCGTGGAGCGAACCTCCTCGATATCGATTTCCGCGGCGGGACGATGGTGACGTTCCAGTTGGACCAGTCGGAGAGCGCCGCGGAGGTGAAGGACGACCTGGAAGCGTTGGAAGCGTTCCGGGGGAACGTGTCCGTCGAACGGCTCGAACTCGATAGCGACGCCCCCGGAGAGGCCGGGAAGCGGTTCCGCGTTCGCACGACGCTGCGTGATCGCCAGTTGGAGGACAATCCGGAGGCGTACGGCGGCGCCACCAGCGTGGCCACTCTCGTCGCTCGGGCCTTCGAGGCGACCGGCACCGTCAACGTCCGTCGCGTGACGGTCGAAAACGCCACCGAGCCGGAAGCGCTCGACGAACCCGGCCGGAAACGGGTCGACGTGACGTTCTCCGAACCGATCGGCACGGCCACCGTACTGCGGGAGATGGGCGATGCGACGGCCGCGTTGATGGCGGCCGCCGGTCAGCCGATGGACGACCCGACGGCTCCTTACACCGTCCGCGGCCGGGGCGAAGCCTCCGGCGGCGTCGGCGAGGCCGGCAGCTACGAGACGATCCGCGTGATCGCGACCGGCGCCGTCTCTGACGAACAGTTCGCGGCCGCCCTGGCCGGCATGACCGATCACCTGGCGGAAAGCCCGGTGTTCGACGAGGTGAACAGCTTCGACAGCGCCGTCGCCGGCGAGATGCAGCGGTCCGCGATTCTGGCGGTCCTCGCCAGCCTCGTGGCGATCGTCGCCTACATTTGGCTTCGCTTTCAGCGGGTCGACTTCGGCCTCGCGGCCGTCGTGGCGTTGGTGCACGACGTGCTGTTCGTGCTGGGCGCCGTCGCGTTGGCCAACTGGCTGGTCGGCGGGCTGAACGCCGGCGCCGCGGTCGGATGGCTCGGATTGGAAGAGTTCAAGCTGAACCTGCCAATGATCGCCGCCCTGTTGACGGTCATCGGGTACAGCCTGAACGACACGATCGTCGTGTTCGACCGCATCCGCGAGGTCCGCGGAAAGAACCCGGGGCTGACGCCGGACATCGTCAACCGCAGCCTCAACCAGACGCTGTCGCGGACGCTGCTGACCTCCGTCACCACGCTGATCGTGGTCGGCATCCTCTACGCCTTCGGCGGCGAGGGCATCCACGGCTTCGCCTACTGCCTGGTGGTCGGCATCCTGATCGGGACCTACTCCTCGCTGTTCGTCGCCAGCCCCGTGCTGCTGTGGTTGATGAACCGCAAGAACACCCGGCCGGCAAGTGCCGCCCCCGTGGCGACCGAACCGGCCCGCGCGAAGGTGGCGTGAACGGGGAAGCTTCAAGACCAAGAAATCAAGAATCAAACGAGTTACGATCCCTTCGCCGTTCGCGGCCGTCTTTGGTTCTTGATTTCTTGAGTTTGGAGTTTCGTCACACGTGTCTGAGTTCCTCTACGACCGTCCGCGGCCGGACCTGTTGGAGACGTTCGAGAACCCGTATCCCGCGAGGGATTACGAGATCACGCACGTCGCCCCGGAGTTCACCAGCGTCTGCCCGAAGACCGGTCATCCGGACTTCGGCACGCTGACGCTGCGGTATCTGCCGACGGAGCAGTGCGTCGAGCTGAAGAGCTTGAAGCTGTACTACCAGAGCTTCCGCAACCACGGGGCGTTCTACGAAGCGGTCACGAATCAGATCGCGGACGAACTGATCCGCCTGCTGAAGCCAAAAGAGCTGGAGCTGGAAGCGAATTGGACGCCGCGCGGCGGTCTGCACAGCGTGATCCGCGTGACGCACACGGCCTGAACTCCTCCGGTCGTTCGTGCCGCCGTCTCGTGCCGAACCGATTGACGATCCGCGGTGTCCCTGTAGAGTACGGCTGTCCTGAGCGACCGAACGTATTGGTTCGGTTCAGCCCAACGCAGGCTCCGTTCGTCTAGCCCGGCCCAGGACACCGCCCTCTCACGGCGGAGACACGGGTTCAAATCCCGTACGGAGTATTGCACCGCGCCCCGTTCGCCATCCTCTTGAAGAGGGCGGCGAGCGGGGCGTTTGTTATGCGCGGCGGCCGAAGGTCATGATGGTGATGTCGTCGTTCTGCTCACGGCCGGCGGCGTGCGTGCGGACCTCTTTCAGCAACGCTCGACCGAGTTCGGCGGCGTCGGCGGGCCCATTCATCAGAAAGTCTTTCACCCTCGCTTTGGTGAACAGATCGCCGGCCGGGTTCATCGCTTCGTCGACTCCGTCCGTGATGATGAGGGCCGTCTCGCCCGGCTGCATCGTGCGGGAGACGGTCTCGTAGGGATAGCCGTCGACCACGCCGACGGGGACGCCGACCGTTTCGTCGTCGAACTCAAAGAAGCTGCCGTCGGCGCCGCGGAAGAGCGGGCTCATGTGGCCGCCGTTCACGACGTCGATCTGGCCGGTCTCCGGGTCGAGCAGCACGAGCACGAAGGTCACGAACCGCCCCTCGGCCATGTTGCGACACATGTGCGAATTGATCTGCGAGAAGGCCTCGCCGGCTTCGTGCACGTTCGCCAGCACGCTTTGCACGCAGGCGCTCATGCGTCCCATGAGCAGGGCGCCCGGTACGCCTTTGCCCGCGACGTCGCCGAAGGCCAGGGCGATCTTCCCGTCGGCGAGCGTGAACGCGTCGTAGTAGTCGCCGCCGACCGCCTGAGCGGCGTCGTAGCTGGCGAAGAAGCTGTAGCCGTCGTGACGGGGCAAATCCGTGGGCAGCAGCGTTTGCTGCACCCGTTTGGCGATCTGCATTTCGGAATCCTGCTTCCGCTTCTGCAGCGCCGCCACCACCAGGCGATGACTCTCGTAGCTCATCGCGGCCTGACCGGCGACGGCCTGCAGCAGGTCGAGGTCTTCCTCCTTGAACTGCGTGATCGGGTTCTGCGTGTCGAGGTGGATGACGCCGGTCACGTCCCCGTCGAGCGACAGCATCGGCACGCTCATCATCGAACGGATCGCGAGGCTGGAGATGCTCTCGCTAGCGTCGAATACGCTGTCGCTGCTGGCGTCCGCGGAGAGATAACCGGCTTTCTCTTCGACCACCTTGCGAAGAATCGCGCGGCTCATCTTGACCGTGGAATCCTCCCCCGCCTGCCGCTGCTTCTGGGCCGCGGGGAAGAAGCCGGCGCTCAGGTCGCCGCCTTTGCGGAGCAAAATCACGCCGCGGTCGGCGCCGGGAAAGATGTTGAACAGCGTCTGCAGGATCTGCGGGAGCAGACCGGCGACGTCGTCCGCGGCGGATGCGGCGGCGAGATCGCGGGCGATGCCGATGACCGCTTCGAGCTTCTGCTGCGGCCGGACGTCCAGCAGACCGTAGCCGCTGCCGGCCGAAGCGCTGCCGGTAACCGTCGCCCCTTCCGGGCCCTCGTCCGTGAGGGCGAAGGCGAAGGCCGACTCGAGATCCGGCGCCGGCGGTTTCTCCTTGGACTCGTCTTCGAAGCGAGCCAGAACCGGACCGAATTTCAGGCGGTCGCCGGTGTTCAGCACGATCGGCTCGGCGATTCGCTTTCCGTTGAGAAAGGTGCCGTTGCCGCTGCCGAGGTCTTCGAGCGTCCAGTCGTCCTCGCCGGATCGCTGGAACAACCGCGCGTGGCGGCGGGAGACCATGTTGCTGTCGATCTGCACGTCGACGTTCGGATGCCGACCGACGACCGCTTCGCCGCCGGTGAGCCGGCGGGAATCGGGGGTCTCTCCCTGCAGAAGGACGAGCTTGGGCATCGGCGGGGCGGGGGGCGAGGCAGACGGACCGCGGCAGGCTCGCGAAGATACCGCTCGGCGAACTCCGATTCACTCGCCGACTCTACTTCATCCTCGGAACAGCCGCTCCGAATTCCCCCGCAAGACCTTCAAACCGAGTTCGACGGCCCGCTCCTCGCCCCACCCGCGTCCCTCGCAATACTCGGCGAACAGCTCCTTGGCGAGGATGCGGCGGTACATCGCGAACTTCGGCAGCACGAACTCCAGCTTGTAAGCGTCGGAGTAGTACCCGATCTGCTTGTCCCCCGGCACGGCCTGCAGGCGGGCCCGCAGATCGTTGGCGATGTGCGCGGGAATGTTCGAGTACCACCAGTGCCCGCTCGTCACGACGTTCGGGAAGATCCAGGCGTAGCTGACGAGTTCCTGATTGAGCGTCGGAGCCAGCACGCTGACGGGGAACGTCACCTCCGGGAAGGCGTTGAACAGGTCGGCGTACTGCTTAAGCGAGCACCGGCTGTCGTACAGATCGCGGCCCTGATGCACGCCGTCCGGATAGACGTTCCGGTTCACGCCGATCATCAGATCGAACGGGAGACCGAACTCCCGGCAGTGCTCGGCGAGGGTGCGGAACACGAACGAATACAATTCCGGCCGCAGTTCACCGTCCTCCCCCGGGACGTGGCCGAGCTCTCCCGCTGCAATATGTCGAGCTATTGTGGAGTCATAGCCGGCCGACGGCTCGAACCACGGCGGCAGCGAGATCGCGCACGCCCGTGCCCCCTTCGCTGTAAAGTGCTCAAACAGCTTGCGGATCGCGGCCCGCAGGCTGTCCGCGTCGCCGACCTCCACCCCAGTCGCCTTCGCCAGCCGCTCGCGGACCTCCGGGGTATGCAGTTTGAATACGAGGTCGTCCGTCCGTAGGCAGGGGACGTAGAAGTCGGTGTCAAAGCCGTCCAGCGGGTCGTCGAAGTCGTTCGTCAGGAAGACCTTTTCGAGGTTCGTCTGCTTGATGACGCGGTCGGTGTAGCCCGGCGCCGCCATCTGCTTGGCGGACTCGTCGTAGAGCGCCTCCCAGTTGTCGCGGGTCAGGCACTCGTGCTCCCAGCCGAAGAACGTCTGGGCCAGCTCGGTGAACCAAGACACCTGCACGGTGTTGTCCAACCGCTCCAGCGTCGGCACGAGATTGGCGACGAGTTGCTTCGGATCCAGCGGCCCGGCGCTCGGTTCGATCTGTTCCTTGGCCAGCCCGGACGAGCGGGCGAGTTCGGTGTAGTAGTGGTAGCCGAGGATGTCCGCGAGGGTTTCGCTGGTCGGCGCGTGCGGATTGATGTGCGAGTGCGGATCCAGGATCGGCGCCGCTTCGAGGCCGGAAAGGATGCGGTCGGCGGCGGTTTCGGTCGGCATCGGACGGTCTTCGGGACGATCTGCGGGGCGAACGCCGGATGGTGACGAATCGCACCGAAACCCGCGACCCACCCGTGGGCGGTGGCGGATAGACTGACCTCATGATCGCCGCCACGCCCGTGCGGGTCCCGCAGTCCGGCCCGCTCATTCAAGACCCGCTCTTCGCCCGTCAGGCGTTGGACGAACGCCGTCGGAGCGGACTGGACCGGTACGACGAAGTTTGGGACGGAAGGTACATCTTCATGCCGCTGCCAGGATTGGAGCATCAGGACTGCGTTGATCGCATCTGCTATCAACTCAATCGCCACTTGGATGACTCCGGGAGTGAAGGGCGCGTGCAACCCGGAGCGAACGTCTCCGATCGCGCTGACGACTGGACGAAGAACTACCGTTGCCCCGATGTCCTGTTGTTTCTTCCCGGGAACCCAGCAGAGGCGAAGGGCAGCCATTGGCTCGGCGGACCGGATCTCGCGGTGGAGGTGCTCTCCGAAGGCGATCTCGCTTTGGAAAAATTGCCGTTCTACGCCTCGGTCGGCGTGCGGGAGCTTTGGATGCTGGACCGCGAGCCATGGCGGCTCTCCCGGTACCGGTTGACCGATGGGGCATTGACCGCGGACGGCGTCACGGAACCCGGCGGGGCGCCGATCCGCAGCGCCTTGCTGCCATTGGACTGGTCGCTGAGTGCAGACGATCCGCCCACGGTTCGCTTGTCGCCGACAGAATGACGACTCGTTCGGACGAACCGGCCTGCCGGTCTACCATGCCCGTATGAGCGAGTCCGCCACCCCTGAACGCCGCGATTCCATCGAGGACGCGCTGGCCGCGCTGAAAGCCGGCCGGGCGATCATCGTCGTCGATGCCCACGAGCGTGAGAACGAGGGCGATTTCGTCGCCGCGGCCTCCACGATCACCGCGGACACGGTCGATTTCATGGTCCGCCACGGCCGCGGCGTGCTGTGCGCGCCGGTCACGAAGGAGACCGCGGAGCGGCTCGATCTGCGGCCGATCGTGGAAGAGTCCGCGAACACGGCGCCGCATCGCACGCCGTTCATGGTGCAGATTGATCACGTCTCCGCTGGCACGGGCGTGTCGCCGGAGGCCCGCGCCGGCACGCTGCGGGAGATGGCGAACCCGCGGAGCGTCGCTTCGGACTTCGTGAAGCCCGGCCATATCTTCCCGCTGCTCGCCAAGCCGGGCGGCGTGCTGCGGCGGGCGGGGCATACCGAGGCCGTCACCGACCTGATGGCCCTCGCGGGGCTACCGCAGGTGGGCTGCCTGATCGAGATCGTCTCCAGCGACGGTCGCGGGATGGCACGGGGGGAGGAGTTGCAACGGCTCGCCGCGGAGCACGGCACGCCGGTCGTCAGCATCGAAGACCTCATCAAGTACCGCACCTCACGAGAGCGACTCGTGACGCGAGAGGCGGAAGTGCCCATCCCCACTCGCCAGTACGGCACGCCGACGGTGATCGCCTACCGGGTCGAACATCAGGCCCAGGAACCGGTGGCCCTGGTGTGGGGGGACCTGAGCGAGGAAGCCGGCGAACCGCCGTTGGTGCGGATGCACTCCTCCTGCTTCACGGGGGATCTCATCGATTCACTCCGCTGCGACTGCGGGGACCAGCTGCACCTCGCAATGACCCGCTGCCACGAAGCGGGGCGGGGGGCGGTGGTCTATCTCCCGCAGGAGGGCCGCGGCATCGGCCTCACGGCGAAGCTCAAAGCGTATGAACTGCAGGACGCGGGGGCGGACACCGTGGAGGCAAACCACAAGCTCGGCTTCAAAGCCGACCAGCGAGACTACATGGTCGGCCTGCAGATCCTGAAAGATCTCGGCCTCACCCAGATTCGTCTGCTGACCAATAACCCGAAGAAGCGGGAATCGTTCGTCAGTTCCGCAATGGGGTTGGAGGTCGTCGAACAGGTCCCCATCATCGCCCCGCCGGAGCCGACCCGCGAGAAGTACCTCGCCACGAAGCGGGAGAAGATGGGGCACGAGCTACCGTAGGCAAAGCTCCAAGACGCAAGGAACCAAGAACCAAAGTGCCGGCGAGCGGCGGGCGTCAGCCCGCTGTGTGTCAGCGGAAGATCAATGCCCCGGAAACATGGTATTGATCAGTACGCCTGGCAGCACCAGTGCGAGGAAGCCGACGCCGCCGCCGGAGACGAACCCGAAAAGCAATCCGATCCGCTCCGCCTGCCTCGGGTGGACATCGGCACGTTCCGCCCATCGTTCTACCAGTGCCTGTGCGGGGATCCCGACGAGCGCGGCAATGAGGACTGACGCCAATACGCTCACGGCGGCGGCGCCCGCAACCGCACCGTAGCCGAATCTCTCGAATGCAAGGGCCGGCAGCAGCATAGGCGGCAGTGCGCCGAGGCAGGACGCCACGAAAATGCAGCGGGCAAGGCGTTCTGGGGGCAGCTCGTTCATGACTTGGCCTGAGCCTGTTGCGACCGCGAACGACCGTAGAGTTCCCTACATTCACTCGGGGACTGTTTCCCCCCGCTCGGCTCGATCAGACCTGATTCCTGATTTCTTGTTATTTGGAAATCCTGGCGAAGCCAGTTGTTCTGCACGCTGTCGGGGGCCAGCTTCTTGATGGCCGCGGACGCCGGGCAGATGACTCACTCTCGACTCTCAGCTCGCCGTTTCGCTTCACCGGGGGAAGACGTTCCGCACTCCATCTTGGAGTGGGCGGATGTCTCAGGGTTCGTTACCGAGCGGCGCCGGGGGTCGCGGCCATCGTGGCGGCTTCACGGCTGCTGGCGGCTTTCAAGGCGGCGAGCACGTCGGCGTCGCGGTCCAGCGGCAGGATTTCGCGGTCTTCGGTGACGGTCACGTCCGGGGCAACGCCTTCTTCAGCCATCTGGCGACCGCTGGGGCTGTAGAACAGGGCGGTCGTCAGTTTCAGGTCGCCGGAGACGGTGCGGACGGGGAAGTGAGTCTGCACGGTGCCTTTGCCGTAGGAGTTCCGACCGACGATCACGCCACGGCGGTTGTCCTGGATGGCGGCGGCGAAGATTTCGCTGGCGCTGGCCGAGCCGTCGTCGACGATCACCGCCATCGGGACTTTCCAGGTGCGGCTCTTCTTGGCGGCAGACGACATGTTGTCCTCAGCGAGACGGCCCCGGGTGCTGACGATCGTGCCGTTCGGCAGGAAGGTGTCGCTGACGGAGATCGCCTGATCCAGCAGGCCGCCGGGGTTGCCGCGAAGGTCCATCACCAAGCTCTTCATTCCGCTCTGGTAGAGCTGCCACAGGGCGGCGTCGAGTTCGGTCTGGGTCGTGGCGGCGAAGCGGTCCAGCTTCAGGTAGCCGACTTTGGAGCCGTCCGGGGCAGTCATCAGTTCGACCACGCTAACGGTCTTCAGTTCGACCCGGGCACGCCGCAGGTTGAAGGTGCCGAAGCGGTTGTCCCGCATCACCCGCAGTTGGACGGTGGTGCCCTCACGGCCGACGATTAGGTCGGCGGCGCCGTTCAGTCCACGGCCGGCGAGATCCTGGCCGTCGACCTTGGTGATCACGTCGCCCCGCTTCAGCCCCGCCGCGGCGGCCGGGCCGCCGGCCAGCGGCTTCACGATCACCACGCCCCGGTCATGCTCCTTCAGTTCCACGCCCAACCCAACGACGCTGGTGTCCAGGGGCCCAGCGGTCACGGCGGGGATCACGGTGAGGTCCGCTCCGTAGCCGACGCGGCTGTCGCTGGGCAGGAATCCGCTGTACTTGTCGAGCGATTCGACGGCGCCGAACAGGAACTCCGCGGCGACCGCATCGGCGCTCAGGCCAAGGTCGTTCTGGGCCAGGCTCGCCGTCTGACGCATCACTTCGAGGGCGTCGGTCTGGTTCCGCACGTTGCGGGCGTTCATCCCCGACAGCCGGCTGCGGAAGCTCTGCACCTGCTGAGCATTGGCGGTGACCCTGTGGGCACGGCGGAACGAGTCGTTGCCGACGGCTTCATTCAGGTTCTCCAGCGCCTGGGCGACGCGGTCGGCGTAGCTGTTCGGAGCGCGGTGGCGGGCGTCGATCAGCTGGCTGCTCTCGCGATACAGGTTGACCAGACGGGTCCAGCCGCTGCCCGTGGCGAACCGCACGACCTTCGGATCGTCGTAGCGGTAGGCCAGGCGATCCGCGACGCTCGGCTGCGGTTTCGGCGTCGCCTTCGGGGCGGCGCGGGTCGGCTCCGGGACGTACTGGTCGCGGTAGTCGTAGGTCGGGGTCTGCGGCTCATAGCCGCCGCGGTTGTAGCCGCCGTTCGAATCGTAGGCGGTCGCGGTCGGATCAGGACCGAAGTCGTAGGCGGTCCGATCCTGGCCGAGGGCCACCGCCGGGACGAGCAGGGCGAATCCGAGGGCCGCCAGCTCGATCAACGAGCCGACCGTGAAGCCGATTTTCGCCTTGGGGCGAGCGACCGGGGCGGTGCGGCCGTTGTACTGGTAAAAAGAGCGGGGGACGTTCATCGCGTCAGAATCCTTGCTGATGCGGGCCAGGCGGCCCGGGGAGATGAGGGGGAGAAACTCGGGGGCGTCAGGCCATCGCGGGCAGGGCGACGTACCCGCCGCAGGCGACGCTGATCGGGAGGGCGAACTCTTCGTCCGTTTCGAAGGTGAACGGGTGGTCGTC
This sequence comes from Alienimonas chondri, assembly GCF_013036045.1. Classification (GTDB taxonomy): domain Bacteria; phylum Planctomycetota; class Planctomycetia; order Planctomycetales; family Planctomycetaceae; genus Alienimonas; species Alienimonas chondri. The sequence goes on along the minus strand of NZ_WTPX01000012.1, from coordinate 32,294 downwards.
GTCTTCGTCGGCGTCCGCGGCGACCGGCTCCGCGGCGTCCACCAGTTCGCCACGGAGGATGCGGACGTCGCCGGGGGCTTCGATCCCCAGCTTCACCGTGCCCTTGCCGGTGCGAATCACTTTGATGACAACGTCGTTGCCAATGCGGATCGACTCGTCGGACTTACGGGTGAGAACGAGCATCGTGCTGTCTTTCGTGAGGCGGCGAGGTCAGCCGCAGTGGAAGGCGACGGCTCGCGGCGTTGCGGGCTGTCGGTAACGGAAAAGCTATTACGCATGGGGTGTGCCAATCCCGGCACGAAGCGGCACGAGAGGGGTTGATTCGACGTAACTCCCTGTCCCGTATAGCCAAGACCCGGCACGGTAGATCCCTTAGCACCCGAAGAGTTCCCCCGGCTTCTCCCGAGCGACCTCGGAGAATCTGCAAAGCGCCTCTTGCAACACAGGGGCGTTGCAGTTCTGACACTCCCTGAGTGCCGAGACACGCGCAGACTGACGACACCCCCGTCCCGCTTGCACCCGTCGCAGGCTCGGCGGACACTCCGCGCATGGCCGAACCCGCCGCAAATCCGCAGATCACCCGGGAGGACGTCGCTCGCGTCGCCCGTCTATCACGCCTGGCCGTGAAGCCGGGCGAGTTGAAGGCGTTCACGAACCAACTGCGGGCGATCCTGGGCTACGTGAATTTACTCGATGAAGTCGACACGGCTGACGTCGAGCCGATGGCCCACGCCATCGAAGTGCGAGACGTGCTTCGCGAAGACGTGCCCACGCCGATGCTGCCGCGGGAGGCCGCGCTCGCCAACGCCCCGGCGACGGACGGGGAGTTTTTCCTCGTGCCCCAGATCCTCGGCGGTTCAGACACCCCGAGCGGGAAGTGACGACGCCCTTGCCGCCTGACCCTGCCAGCTCCTACCCGACCGCTGCGGAGCTCTCATCGGAGATTCGTTCCGGGAGGCTCACCGCCGTCGCCGCGGCCCAAGCCTCCGCCGAGCGGATCGCCGCCCTCGACGGAACCGTGCGAGCGTTCCTGCATACGGACGCCGAACGCTCCGCCGCGTGGGCTGCGGATGCGGACCGGAGAATCGCCGAGGGTAGTCAGTCCGATCTCGCCGGCATCCCCGTGGCGATCAAGGACAACCTCTGCATCGAGGGAGAACCCTGCACTTGCGCGAGCAGGATGCTGGAAAATTTCCGCCCGCCGTACACGGCGACGGCAGTGCGACGCCTGCTGGATGCCGGGGCCGTTCCGATCGGGCGGACGAACCTCGACGAGTTCGCAATGGGGTCCAGCACGGAGAACTCCGTCGCCGGCCCCACCCGCAACCCGTGGGATCCGGTGCGGGCGCCCGGCGGTTCGAGCGGCGGAAGCGCCGCGGCGGTGGCGGCGGGCATGGCTCCAATCGCCTTGGGCAGCGATACCGGCGGCAGTATCCGTCAACCGGCGGCCTTCTGCGGCGTGGTCGGGTTGAAGCCGACGTACGGGCGGGTGTCGCGGTACGGTCTCGTCGCGTTCGCGAGTTCGCTCGATCAGATCGGCCCGTTCGCCCGGACGGTGCGGGGCGCCGCCACCGTGCTGCAAACCATCGCCGGTCACGACCCGCTGGACAGCACCAGCCTGTCGGATCCGGTACCCGACTATCTCACGGATCTGGATGAGCCGCTGGCGGGCCTGCGGGTCGGCGTGGTGGCCGACCACTTCGACGTCGGTCTCGACAAGGAGGTCGCCGACGCGGTGCAGGGGGCGATCGAGACCTACCGCTCCCTGGGCGCGGAGGTGGTGAACGTCACGCTGCCGCACAGCAAGTACAGCGTCGCCACCTATTACCTCATCGCCCCGTCGGAGGCGTCCAGCAATCTCGCCCGCTACGACGGCGTGCACTACGGCCATCGGGCGAAGAAATTCGGGTCGCTGGAAGAACTCTACGAACGCAGTCGCGGCGAAGGGTTCGGCAACGAGGTGAAGCGGCGGATCATGCTCGGCACCTACGCTCTTTCCAGCGGTTACTACGACGCCTTCTACCTGAAGGCGATGAAGGTTCGCCGCCTGATTCAGCAGGACTATGACGCCGCGTTCGAGCAGTGCGACGTGATCGCTTCGCCCGTCACGCCCACCACGGCGTTCGCGATCGGCGAACTCGCCGACGATCCGCTGGCGATGTACCTGTCGGACGTCTACACGATCAGCGCGAACCTCGCCGGCATCCCGGCGCTGTCGCTGCCGTGCGGGTTCTCCAAGGGCCTGCCGATCGGCCTGCAACTGCTGGGGCCGGCGTTGTCCGAGCCGAAGCTGCTGCGGGCGGCCCGGATGTACGAATTTACGACCGATTGGCACACGCGGGTGCCGCCGCTTCAGGACCAGACCGGGGTGACCCCGTGAGCGACGCCCCCCACAGCGCTGATCAACCGAGCCGCGGCTCCCTCCCCGACGACCGCGACATCGAAGCGGTGATCGGGCTTGAGGTGCACGCGCAGCTCGCCACGCGGACGAAGCTGTTCAGCGGGTGCGCCGCCGACTTCGCCCCGGACGAACCGAATACCCGCACCGACCCGCTGGTGCTCGGCCTGCCCGGTTCGCTGCCGGTTCTGAACGCCGCGGCGTTCCGCATGGCGGTGAAGGTGGGACTCGCGCTAAATTGCGAGATCGCCCGTTTCTGCAAGTGGGACCGCAAACAGTACTACTACCCGGACCTGCCGAAAGGCTATCAGATCAGCCAGTACGACCTGCCGGTCTGCGGCGAGGGCTGGCTGGATATCGACGCCGAGGAAGGCGTGAAGCGGATCGGCATCACCCGCGCCCACCTCGAAGAGGACGCCGGCAAGAACATGCACGCCGGCGGCGTCTCCAAGGTGGATCTCAACCGGGCCGGCACGCCGCTGGTGGAGATCGTCTCCGAACCGGACATGAGCAGCGCCGCGGAGGCCAAGGCGTATCTCGAACGGCTCAAACTGCTGCTGACCTACCTGGGCGTCTCCGACTGCAACATGCAGGAGGGCAGCCTGCGGTGCGACGTGAACGTCAACTTCAAGATCTCCACCGCGGACGGCGCGAAGGCCACGCCGATTGCGGAGGTGAAGAATCTCAACTCCTTCCGCGGCGTCGAAGCGGCGATCGAGTTCGAACGGACGCGGCAGCTCGAAGAGTTCGCTCGCACCGGCGAGACGTTGAACGCCGGCAACAAGACGACCCGCGGCTGGGATCCCGACCGCCAGGTCACGGTTCCTCAACGGACGAAGGAAGAAGCGGCCGACTACCGCTACTTCCCGGACCCGGATCTCGTGCCCGTCACGCTCACCGAGGAAGCGATCGAAGCGCTCCGCGGCGAATTGGGCGAGTTCCCGGCCGACCGCCGCGTGCGGATCGGCGAAGTCTGGGAGCTGAGCGACTACGACGCCGGCGTGATCATCGAACGCGGCAAACCGTTCGCGGATTACTACGAAGAGGTCGCCCAGACCGCCGACGACGGCAAGCGAGCGGCGAACTGGTGCACGCAGGACGTGCTGCGCGACCTCTCCGAGCTGAACCACGAGATCGACACGTTCCCGATCCCCGCGGGCACGCTGGGGCACCTGTTGAAGAGGGTTTCCGCCGGCGAGCTGAACACCAAAGCGGCCCGCGACGTGTATGCGGACCTGCTGTCGCGCCCCCGTGGCCAGAACACGCCGGAGACGGTCGACGCGATCATCGACGAACGCGGCCTGATCGCCGTAACCGGCGGTGCCGAGTTGGAAGCCGCGATCGACGACGCCCTCGCGAACCCCAAGAACGCAGTCGCGATCGAAACCGTCCGCGACGGCAAGCAACAGGCCGTCGGCCCGCTGATGGGTCAGGTGCTGAAAGCCGTCAGCGGCGCGGACCCCAAGACGGTCCGTGCGATGCTCTTGGAACGCATCGGCGGGGCGGGGTAACCGCCGCCCGGCTGCAAGCGAACGGCAAACAATAAGGGGCGAGTCCATCGCGGACCCGCCCCTTATTTCATCCCGAGTTCGAGCCTCGCAACGGAAATCAGGCCGCCGGCGGGTTGTTGGCGGCCCGGCTGGCGTCGTTTTGGATGTCCATCTCTCCGTTCTTGTAGCTGGTCCAGTAGGCGGTCAGATCCCGCCGAACGCCCGGAGAGAGGAGCACGACGCCGATCAGGTTCGGAACCGCCATCCCCAAGATCGCGAGGTCGCCCAGTTCGAGCACATTTCGAGCGGAGATGATCGACCCTAGGAACACGAACACCAGGAACAGCAGGCGGTAGACGATCGACGTCTTGTCGCCGAACAGGAAGCACCAGCACCGCTCGCCGTAGTAGCTCCAGCTGATGATCGTACTGAACGCGAACAGCACCACCGCGACGCTCAGGACGTAAGGGAACCAAGAGATCTGCTCGCCCATCGCGGCGCTCGTGAGGGCCGCCCCGTCCGCGGCGGCGAGATGAGCGTGTTCAGGATTGTTGTACGCTCCGGTGATCACGATTACCAAGGCCGTCATCGTGCAGACGACGACCGTATCGATGAACGGTTCGAGCAGGGCGACGACGCCCTCCCGCACCGGGTATTCGCTCTTCGCGGCGCTGTGCGCGATCGCGGCGGACCCGACGCCGGCCTCGTTACTAAACGCTGCCCGTCGGAAGCCGAGGATCAGCACGCCGAGGAACCCGCCGTACGCGGCATCCGGGTTCAACGCCTGGGAGAAGATTTCGCCGAACGCGGCGGGCACTTCCGAAGCGTTCCTCGCGAGGATGAACAGGCAAGCGGCGACGTAGACCCCGCACATGGTCGGGACGATCTTCGCGGCCGTCGCCGCGATCCGCGTAATGCCGCCGAGGATCACCAGCCCGACGGCCACCGTCATGAACAGTCCGTAGATCCAAGGATGGCCGGTCTCCGGGTTGAGGAGATCGATCTGCCCACCGATCACGCCCAGCGATTGGTTCACCTGGAAAGCGTTGCCGCCCATCGTGCTCGCCCAGACGCACAGCAGGGCGAACAAGCCGCTCAGGAAAATGCCGAAGGGGCCGAGGTTCATCTCCTTCAGCCCGTCCTTCAGGTAATACATCGGGCCGCCCATGATCTTCCCGTCGGAGCGAACTTTGCGGTATTTTTGCCCGAGGGTGCACTCCATGAACTTGGCGCTCATTCCCAGGAAGCCGGCGCAGATCATCCACAGCACCGCACCCGGCCCGCCCATTCCCACGGCGACCGCGACGCCGGCGATATTTCCCAGACCGACCGTCGCGGACAGCGCCGCGGTGAGCGCTTGAAAGTGACTGACCTCGCCCGGGTCGTTCGGATCGTCGTACTTGCCCGCGGTGACGAGAATCGCGTGCTTGAACGCGCGGAAGTTGATAAAGCCCATGTACACGGTGAAGAACATGGACGCCGTCACCAGCATCACCACGACGACCGCGAGTCCGAGCGGGGCGCCGACCTGCCGGCCGTTCTCATCGAGGACCGGATCGCCGTTCTCGTTGAACTGCGGGTCGAAGAACGGGGAACTGAGGTCGTAGAACAGCACCGTGGCGACCTTGCCGGCGATGTAACCGGCGCCGTCGTCGATCGACTGCATCCAGCCGCTCGGTTCCTGCTCGGCCGCGGCGGGGAGGGCGCCTTCCGCAAGATCCATTTCCGCACGCACGTCTTCATCGATGACGTCGTCATCGTCCTCGCCGACTTCTTCTCCCCCCTGCACGGCGACGGGTTCCGTCGCGGCCTCAGCGGCATCGTCCGGGCGATCCTGGGAAGCCCCGACGGCGGAAAGGGGAACGCCGATCGACGCGACGATGAACAGTACTGCGATTGCGATGACTGATTTCTTGAACGGCATCGGCCGGGCGGGCGGGTGTTGGAAACAAGGAACACCGACGACTGCGAGCGAGCCGGTCGGTGGGAACCATCATGCCGGCGCCGGGGAGACACCGGAAGCGTGGCCTTCTCGACCGCGTTCCCTCCCGCCGCACGCCCCCCCGACCTTTTGGGACAGGTCGAGTCTCCGGAAAAAACCGCTGCCCCTGGGATCGCGTCTCAATAGGCGTCGAACGGAGGCCATTTCTCGCACCCTCCGTTGTTGAAACGTTTGGCCTGCATAGGATAGAGGTGTGAGCACCCCCGTCTCCGCCGCCGACCGTACTCTGCTCGTCCGCCTGAACCGGCGATCGCGAGCGGGGATTGAGGAATTGTGCGAGGATCTCGGCGTCACCGCCACCGCGGTTCGCCAGCGCCTCTCCCGACTTTCTGACGCGGGAATGATCGATCGGCAGCCGGTGAAGATCGGCCGCGGTCGCCCGAAACATCTCTACGGTCTCACCGCGGACGGCAAGCGGGCGCTCGGTTCGAACTACCAGGAACTCGCCGACGCGATGTGGTCGGCGCTGTCCGAGGTCGAGGACGAACGCACCCGTTCCTTCCTGTTCGGCCGTCTTCAAGACACGCTCGTCTCCCGCTACGGCGGCGATTCGGTCGGGAAGGGGGCGCTGCGGGAACGGCTCGCGGGGCTGCGGGATGCTTTGCAGGTGCATGGCTTCACCGTCGAAGTCGACGACTCCGGCCCGCTACCCGTGCTGCGGGAGCATCACTGCCCCTATCTGGATATCTCCGAGGACGACCCGCAGATCTGCGAGCTGGAACAGAAGGTGTTCGAGCGCGTCCTCGGAACCGGCGTCGTGCTGACCCGTTGCTGCCGCGACGGCGACTCCTGCTGCGAGTTCACTCCCGACGGCTCCGGCCTCACCCAACTCGGCTCCGTCGAAGCGGAGGTGTCGCGATGAGTATCGCCGCCGTCCCCGCCGAAGCTTTCGCCGGCGATCCCGGCGTCCCGGCGTTCCCTGGTTCGTCATCAGCCGGCCCGCCGACCTCCCAGCCCGCCGACGGCGGGTGGCTGGAGGGTCGGTTCGAAGAGAACATTGTGCTGACGACGTTGTCGCAAGCCCTCAACTGGGGGCAGGCGAACGCGATTTGGCCGATGACCTTCGGCATCGCCTGTTGCGCGATGGAGATGATGGCCATCGGCGGACCGCGGGTGGACCTCGAACGGTTCGGCTGCGGCGCCTTCCGGGCCTCGCCCCGTCAGGCGGACCTGATGATCGTCGCCGGCACCGTGACCCATAAGATGGCGTCGCGGCTCCGTCGGCTCTACGAGCAGATGCCCGAACCGAAGTACGTGATGGCGATGGGCGCCTGCACGGTCGGCGGCGGACCGTACTTCAAGCACGGCTATCACGTCGTCAAAGGCGTGGATCTGGTGGTGCCGGTGGACGTGTACGTCCCCGGTTGCCCGCCGCGGCCCGAGGCGTTGTTGGAAGGAATCATGCGGCTGCAAGACCGCATCAACGCCCGCACCCTCTCCAAGCGATCAGGGGTGAATTCGGCAGGGGCCGAGCGGTCAGGAGAGACCGCCGATCGTCTGCCCGTCCCGCATCATTCCGGTCGCGTCGCCCTGCCGGTGTTGGCAGGCGAGTCCGTGACCGTCCGACCGTTGGCCGTCTAAACGACCGACGCGACCCCCGTTTTCCCCAGCGTTTCGATCGGGCCGCCCCGGCTCGATTCCGGCGAAGTGATTTTGAGCGTTATGAGCACCCTTCAAATTACCGATCTGCACGTCTCCGTCGGCGATACGCCGATTCTGCGGGGCGTGAATCTCACGCTGAACAGCAGCGAAGTCCATGCCCTGATGGGGCCGAACGGCAGCGGCAAAAGCACGCTCGCCTACGCCCTCGCCGGGCACCCCGGCTACACCGTTACCCAAGGCAGCGTGCAGCTGGACGGCGAGGAGATCATCGAGCTGGAAGCCGACCAGCGGGCCCGTAAGGGGCTGTACCTCGCCTTTCAGTATCCGGTGACGATCCCCGGCGTGAAGGTCGCGGACTTCCTGCGGCACGCCGTCTCCAACGTTCGCAACCCGGACCGCAAAGAGGGCGGGGACTTGATTTCCATGCGGGAGTACCGCCGCGAGCTGTACGAGCGGATGGACGAACTGAGCGTCGATCGTGCCTTCGCCCGCCGCTATCTCAACGAGGGCTTTAGCGGCGGCGAGAAGAAGCGAATGGAGATCCTCCAGATGGCGATGCTCCGCCCGCGGTTCGCGTTCCTCGACGAGACCGACAGCGGCCTCGACACCGACGCGGTCAACGTGGTCTCCGAAGGCGTCGCCAAGCTCGCCGAGGAGCAAAAAATGGGCGTGCTGATCATCACCCACCACGACCGCCTGCTGCATTACAACACGCCCGATCACACGCACGTGATGCTCGGCGGGAAGATCGTGGAGAGCGGCGGCGCCGAACTGGCCGCCGAGCTGTACACCGACGGCTACGCCGGCGTCCGCGACCGGCACCCCGAAGTCGCCGCCGAGGCCGACGCCCGCAAAGCCGCCGAGCCGGAGTTGGCCGGAGTCGCGTGACAGCGTCCAGAGCCGCCGAATTGTTATTGACGTTTTAGAACGACCTCCCATCGAACGCACGATCATGCCCGCCACCCTCGACCTTTCGAACGCCGATTCGCCCGCCCGCGACTTCGACTCCCCCGTCGAAGATCGGCCGGACGTGGATCTCGGCGATTATCGCTTCGGGTTCCACGATCAGACGGACACCTATGCGTTCAAATCCCGCAAGGGGCTGGACCGGGAGATCGTCGCGCAGATCTCGGAGATGAAGAACGAACCCGCGTGGATGCGGGACTATCGCCTCGACAGCCTGGCGCTGTTCGAGAAGCGGCCCACGCCGCACTGGGGCGGCGATCTGGAGCAGATCAACTACCAGGACATCTTCTATTACATGAAGGCCAGCAGCGGCCAGGAGCGCAGCTGGGACGACGTGCCGGAAGACATTCGCAAGACCTATGAGAAGCTCGGCATCCCCGAGGCGGAGCAGAAGTACCTCTCCGGCGTGAAGGCCCAGTACGAGAGCGAAGTCGTCTACGGCTCGCTGCAGCAGGACCTGGTCGATCAGGGGGTGATCTTCACCGACACCGACAGCGCCCTGCGGGAGCACGAAGACCTGTTCCGCGAGTATTGGGCGACCGTCATCCCCGCGGACGACAACAAGTTCAGCGCGCTCAACAGCGCCGTCTGGAGCGGCGGGAGCTTCATCTACGTCCCGAAGGGCGTGCACATCAAGTTCCCGCTGCAGGCCTATTTCCGCATCAACAGCGAGAACATGGGCCAGTTCGAGCGGACCCTCATCATCGTCGACGAGGGCGCCAACATTCACTATGTCGAAGGCTGTACCGCCCCGACGTATAGCTCGAACTCGCTCCACAGCGCCGTGGTGGAGATCGTGGTCAAGAAGGAGGGCCGTTGCCGCTATTCGACCATTCAGAACTGGTCGAGCAACGTCTACAACCTCGTGACCAAGCGGGCCCACGTGTACCGCGACGCCACGATGGAGTGGGTCGACGGGAACCTCGGTTCGAAGCTGACGATGAAGTACCCGGCCTGCCATCTGCTCGAGGAAGGGGCTCGCGGGGAGACGCTGTCGATCGCCTTCGCCGGCCCCGGCCAGCATCAGGACGCCGGCGCCAAGATGGTCCACGCGGCGCCGAATACGTCGTCTCGCATCATCTCCAAGTCGCTCAGCAAGGACGGCGGTCGCGCCTCCTATCGCGGCTTGGTAAAGGTCATGGACGGGGCGACGGGTTCGAAGTCGAACGTCGTCTGTGACGCCTTGATCCTCGACCCGGAGAGCAAGTCCGACACCTACCCGTACATCGAGTGCGAAGAAGCGGACGTCTCCCTCGAACACGAGGCCAGCGTCTCCAAGATCGCTGAAGACCAGCTGTTCTATCTGATGAGCCGCGGCCTCAGCGAAGCCGAAGCCAGCGGCATGATCGTCACCGGGTTCATCGAGCCGCTCGTCAAGGAGCTGCCGATGGAATACGCCGTCGAGATGAACCGGCTGATCGAACTCCAGATGGAAGGCAGCGTCGGCTGACGCCCCGTTCGCCGTCGGGCTCGGGGCTTCGTCCCGGCCCCGACGGCGTCGCCTCCGCTCCGACGCCCCGATCGTCACCCTCTTCACGTCGAAGCCCCGCATCCGAGTCGGGGATCAACGCCCCGTCTCTATGAAATCCGCCCTCACCACCGCCGTCGCGGCGCCGACCACGTTCGACGCCGAGGCGTTTGAACGCTTCTTGGAAACACGCACCGAGCCGGACTGGGTCACCCAGCGGCGGCGGGAAGCGTTCGCGGAATATCTCACGCACCTCTCCGTGCCGGACCCGGCGGAGGAATACCGCCGGGTCGAACTGCGGTTCCTGCGTCCCGAGAAGTTCGCGATCGCGGAGACCGGCGCCGACCCGCAGTCGTTCGCGGGCGGGATGCGAGACGATCAGGGCTTCGGCGGCCGGGCCGTCCATGCGGACGGCGCTTCGGCCCATGTCGAATTATCGGATGAGTTGAAGGAGGCCGGCGCCGTCTTCGGCTGCCTGACCGACCTCGTCAACACGCACGGCGACCTGCTCGAACCGTATTTGATGACGAAGGGCGTCGATGCAGGCGCCGACCGCTTCGCGGCGTGGCACGGGGCGTTCTGGACGGGCGGCACCGTGCTGTACGTCCCGCGGAACGTCACGCTGGAGAAGCCGTTGCACAGCCTGATCGGGCTCAGCGGGGAGGGGTGCTGCGACCTTTCGCACACGCTCGTCATTCTCGAAGACGGCGCGAACGCTGCGTTGCTTGAGGAAACGACCAGCCAGGGCGACGGGGCCGGATTGCACGTCGGAGCCGTCGAACTGTTCGTCGGCGACGGAGCGAACCTGCGGTACGCCCAGCTGCAAAACTGGAACACCAACACGCTGCACTTCGCTCACCAGTGCGGCCGGGTCGGTCGCGACGGGTTGTTGCAGTGGACGGTCGGCGGCTTGGGTTCGAAGCTCGCGCACGTCCATCAGGACGTTCACCTCGACGGCCGCGGCGCCCGCGGCGAGGTCAACGGCGTCACGTTCTCCACCGGTCGCCAGAACCTTTCCTACTACACCCAGCAGTCGCACAACGCGCCGGACACGGACAGCGACTTGCTCTATAAGACCGTCCTGCGGGACAAGTCGAAGGTCGTTTGGCGGGGGATGATTAAGGTCGAAGAAGTCGCCCAGCGGACGGACGGATATCAGCGCTGCGACTCGCTGATGCTCTCGGACGAAGCCCGCAGCGACAGCATTCCGGGCTTGGAGATCGAAGCGGACGACGTCCGCTGCACCCACGGCGCCACGACCGGCCGCGTCGACGAGGAGCAGCTCTTCTATTGCCGCAGTCGCGGCCTGATGGAGTCCGAAGCGATGCACATGATCGTCGCCGGCTTCTTTGAGAAAGTGCTGGACCGCGTGAACGTCGAACCCGTCCGCGCCGCCCTCGCCGCAGCGACCGAGCGGAAGCTCGGCATCGGCGACTGAACTTCGCTCCCACGCTCCCTGCTGATCCGACTTTCCCGCCCACGCCCATGCCTGCTGAATCCGAACTGATCGATGCCCTGAAAGAGGTCATCGACCCGGAATTGATGGTCAACATCGTCGACCTGGGCCTCGTCTACGACGTCGTTCCCCCCGAGGAAGAGGGCGGCGAGGCGAAGGTCTCGATGACGCTCACCAGCCCGGCCTGTCCCGCCGGCCCGCAGATCGTTCAGAACGCCAAATCGGCCGTGGAACGCGTCGAGGGCGTCGGCGAATGCGACGTGACGCTCACGATGGATCCGCCGTGGACGCCGGAGCGGATGACCGAAGATGCCCGCGATCAGCTCGGCATCTTTTGAACTGATTCATGCTCCGGTCGTCGGCGGAGAATGCCGACGACACCTGCGTCCCCCGAGTGCACCGACCGCGCAACGAGCCGGTGCAAACCCGCGACAGTTCACCCGCTATCCGTGCGTTCACGGGGGGAATCCGGGGGGTCGTCGTTCGTTTTGACGGATCTTCCCGTGCTGTTTCGACTTGGGGCGTCGGCACGCTGATCGCTACGGCCCCTCCCGCCGGCGCGATCCGGAAAATCGCGCCCGGATGGACTGTCTTGCCGGCACGTGGATCGGTAATCCTCCTGCCTCGCCGGGGAGCTCTCCCCCAATCCCATCCCGCGACCCTGCCGTCGAGCGCTCCGTGCCGCACGCTTCCGCGTCCAAGATCGCGTCCAAGCCAACGGCGGAGCGTCCTCCGCGGGATGCCCGGTTGTCGGGTCTGATGCTCGTGCCGGAGGAGGCGAAGACACAGTCGGCCCGACCCCGCCTCGCGTTGGGACAGCCGACGACCCGTCGCTGGAGCATGTCGGACGATCTCGCCGCGATCGAGAACTGCCGACTCGATGCGCTGGCTCTCTGGAACGGGAAGTTCCGCTCCCGGTCGCGGCGTCAGGTGGCGAGGGAAGTGCGACGGTCCGGCGTGGCGGTCAGCAGCTTGTCCTGGGTCGGCGGCTTCACGCAGGGAGACGAGTTCGACCGTCGTCAGGCGTGCTTCGAAGCCCTCGAAGCGATCAAGCTGGCCGCCGAGGTCGGCGCCAAATGCGTTTGCGTCGCCACCGGCGGGAACGGCTGCTTCACGGAACGGCATGCCGCCAAGAACCTGATCCCGGGCACGCTGCAAAAGCTGGCCGCCTACGCCGCGGAGTTCGACGTCTCGATCGCGGTGCAGCCGCTGCCGGGGCACCTGTCGCGGAACAGCGTGGTTCGGTCCGTCTCGGACACCCTGACGCTGCTGGAACGCGTCGATCGACCGAACGTCGGGATGGCGTTTCCGACGCTGCTGATGGCCACCGACCACTCGCTGGTCAATCGGGTCCACGAATTCGCCGATGCGGTCAAGGTGGTCAAACTCTCCGACTGCCGGGTCAGCGGGGCGCGGGGCGAACGGCGGGGGCCAGGGCAATTGCCGGGGCACGGCTCGCTGCCGCTGGCCACGTTGATCCGCCGGCTGGGCGAGTGCGGCTATGGCGGCGACTACGAACTCGACGTGTGGAACCGATCGGCGTGGGAACGCCAGGACCACGCGGCGAGCCTGCGTCGCACCAGCCGTTGGTTCGCCGACTTGCACGACGGCGCCGACGCCGCCGTTTGAGCAGTTCGACGCAGCTCGGGTGACGCGCCGCCCGCCGCATCGGTAGGGTGCCCGTCGCCCGCCGCCGTACGCTGCCCGAACGCTTGATGGTCGATCTGCCCGCCCCCTTGGACGTCATCGCCGTCGGCGCCCATCCGGACGATGTGGAGATCGGCTGCGGGGGCACGCTGGCCCGGCTCGTGGAGCAGGGATACCGCGTGGGTCTCGTCGATCTGACCGACGGTGAACCGACCCCCTGCAGCAGCGGACCGGAGGAGCGTATGGCGGAGGCGAAGGCCGCCGCCGAGGCGTTGGGTCTGCACTATCGCCACACGCTCGACCTGCCGAACCGTCGGCTGTTCGATTCGTTTGAGGCCCGCTGCGAGCTGGCGAAGATCTTCCGCAAGTATCGCCCGAAGGTGGTGCTGGGGATCGCCGCGAAGACGCCGATGGCCTCCCCGGACCATTGGCAGGCGACTCAGATCACCGACGCCGCCGTCTTTTACAGTCGACTGTGCAAGTGGGACGAGCATTTCACCGACCCGGAACTGGGTCCGCTGCCCGTTCATCGGATCGACAAGCAGGTCTGGTATCCGCTCGGCTTCAGCACGTCCGCGCTCCCTCCGAACGGCGGGTCGTTCGTGGCGGACATCAGTTCGACGTACGACAAGAAGCTCGCGGCGGTGAAGTGCTACGCCTCCCAGTTCCCACCCGAGAAAAAACGGGTGTGGGATATCCTCGAAGGCGCCAGCCTGTATCACGGCTCGTCGGCAGGCTTTGAGCGAGGAGAGTTGTTTCTGTCGGCGACGACGGTCGGGACCAGAGATTTTCTCCAGACGGTCCTGCCGCCGGTCGATCCCGTGGCCGCGCCATAAACGGCCGTTTCGAGCCCCCGAATCAGTCGCGACGGGCGGCACATGTGTCTCGGGGGCCGTCGTGCGGTAGATTGGGGAGTCACGTTTTCGCACCGTTCCGGCTCCACACCCTCGCCGCCGTGCTTTTCATGGGCCGCTCCGCGTCACGAAAGCCGATCAAGCTGCGGTACGGCCTCGTGAGCATCACCGGGAATTTTCGTAAGAACAACGAGGACAGCGCGTTCGTCGATCCGGATGGCCGGTTCTTCATCGTCGCCGACGGGATGGGCGGTCAAGCCGCGGGCGAAAAGGCCAGCGCCATGGCGGTCGAGATGATCCCCGAAGCGTTGAACGCGGAACTCGACTTTAAGCGGAGCGGGAAAGACACGGTTTCGATGCTGCTGGACAAAGCGGTGGCGGAAGCCAACGCGGAGATCATGGCCGCCGGAGCGCTGGACCCGGAACAGAATCAGATGGGCACCACGGTGGTGTTCTTGGTCGCGGCCGGCGGGCTGCTGCACATCGGGGGAGTGGGCGACAGCCGCGTCTATCGGCTGCGCGACGGACGACTGAAGCAACTCACGACGGATCACAGCCTCGTGCAGGCGCTGGTCGAAGCAGGCACGATCAAGCCGGAGGAAGCGGCGACGCACCGTTACAAAAACGTGCTGTATCGCTACCTCGGTAGCAAAGAGGGCGGGCAGGGCGCCTGCGTCAAGTCGTTCGAATCAAAACGCGGCGACCGGTTCCTGCTGTGCAGCGACGGCGTGACGGACGGACTGGACGACGACCCGCTCCGTGACCTGCTGGCCGCCGGGGACGACCCGCAGGCAATTGCGGAAGTAGTCGTCAAAGCAGCTCAGGAGGGCGGCTCGAAGGACAACATCACCTGCATGATCGTCGACGTGATCTGAGCCGCCGGTCCGAGTCGCCGTGCGAGCATGGGGGTTCCCGTCGGTCATGGAAATGGCGACTGCCGCACCTCGCGGCTCCGCCCGTTCTCGCGACCGCGACTTATGGCTGACACGCGAGGCGCCGTCTGCAGCATTCGGTCTGCGACGAAACGCGGGAGTCTCGGCACCTTCAATTCCCCCAGTCGACGGCGCGGGGACTTGCCCATCCGGTGCAGTCGGGAAGAATGAGTGAAGATTGTCGGCGTTGCGACGAGTTGGCGAAACCATGCCTTCTGCTTGCTCGTACGACTCGCACATCCCGGCCCCACTTCACCGCCCCCGGATTTCCCGCCCGATGCGACGTCGATCTCGAACCGCCCTGCCTTTAGCGTTGGCGACGCTCACGCTGCTCTCGGCCCAAACGGCCGGAATCGCATTGGCGGAGGATCCGCCGGAGTTCCCGCCGCACGCTAAGGTGCTCGAAGGGTTCGACAAAGTCGCCAGCCCCACAAAGGCCGACGGCTCTTCCGAAAAGCCGCTTTGGACGCTCTACACGCGGTCCAAAGACGGACAGATGTTCGCCGAGCTGCCCAGCGGGTTCGCTTCGCAGCCGTATTTCGTCGCCCTGACCGTCGCCAGCGGCGAGGAGTTCGCCGGGCTCCAGGCGGGCGAGCTGTACATCAAATTTAAGCGGTACGACAAAGTTCTGGCGGTCATCGCCCCGAACGTCGACGTCCGTACGAAGGAGAAAGAGGCCAAAGCCTCCGTCGAGCGGCTCTTCACGGACCGCGTGCTGATGGAGATCCCGATCGTCACGATTGGCCCCGGCGGCGGGCCGGTCATCGATATGGACGCCCTGTGCGTCGGCAAAGCGAGCCAGTTCTTCCAGGGGATGTCGATCAGCCGGAGCACCCCCCGGGTCTTCAGCATCGAGCAAGCGAAGTCCTTCGCCGAAAACGTCGAGATCGCCTACGAGATCCCCGGCGCCGGCGGCCAACTGAAGACGCTGCACTACAGCTTCAGCGTTCTGAAGCCCAGCGACGGCTTCAAACCGCGCCCGGCGGATCAGCGGGTCGGCTATTTCACGACGGCCTACAGCGACTTCGGCAAGTATCAGGATGACGAAACCCGCATCCGCTACATCACCCGCTGGCACCTGGAGAAGGCAGATTCCAAGCTGAAACTCAGCCCGCCGAAGGAACCGATCGTCTTCTACATCGAGCACACCACCCCGGTGCGCTACCGGCGCTGGGTGAAGGAAGGCATCCTCGCCTGGAACGCCGCCTTCGAGAAAATCGGCATCGAGGACGCCATCCAGGTTGAATACCAGGACGCCGGCACCGGCCGTCATATGGATAAGGACCCGGAGGACGTGCGTTACAACTTCGTCCGCTGGCTGAATAACGACATCGGCACCGCGATCGGCCCGTCCCGGATCAATCCGGAGACCGGCGAGATCCTTGATGCGGACATCATCCTTACTGACGGTTGGATCCGTCACTTCCGGATGCAGTTCGACAAGGTGATGCCCCAGGTCGCGATGCAGGGGATGGGACCGGAAACGCTGGCATGGCTGGCGGAACACCCCGATTGGGATCCCCGCGTGCGGTTCGCCGAGCCCGGCGACCGGGCGTCGGTCGCGGCGACGATCGCTCGCGAGGCGTACGGCCCACTGGCCGGACACGCCGCCGGCCGCGTGGACACGCGGATGATGGGCGACGACCAGTTTGACGGCCTGATCGGCACCGGCGTGCAGAAGAACGGCTTCTGCCTCGCCGCGAACGAGAAGGGCGCCGAACTCGCCGCGCTGCGGATGGAACTGGCCGTTCGTGCGTTCGACGACAAGGAGGCGGAGAAGAAGGCCGCTGAAGAAAAGGCCGCGAAGGAGAAAGCGGAAGCTGAGGCGAAGAAGGCCGCTGCCGACGGCGAATCGTCCGACGAGAAGAAGGACGACGACCCCGCCGAGGACGGCGAGGAGCAGGACGATGAGGAGGCCGAGTCCGACGATGAGGATGCGGACAAGGACGACGAAGAGGACGAGGGCCAGATGCTCGACGGCATGCCGGAGAGCTTCATCGGCCCGCAACTGGCGCACCTGGTGGCGCACGAGGTCGGCCACACGCTGGGCCTGCGGCACAACTTCAAGGGCACCTCGGTCTCGTCTTACTCCGAGATCAACGGCGGCACCGGCCTGATCGCGACCAGCGTGATGGACTACACGCCGATCAACATCCGCTTCCAGGCGGGCGAGAAGCAGGGCGAATACGCGATGGACGGCATCGGTCCCTACGACATGTGGGCGATCGAGTACGGCTACGTGGCGGACGCCAAAGAGCTACCCGAACTGCTGAAGCGCAGCACCGAACCGGAGCTCGCCTTCGGGACCGACGAAGACACGTCCGGCCCCGACCCGTTCGCTCGGCGGTATGACTTCGGGTCCGACCCGTTGACCTACGCCAAGGACCAGATGGAGCTGATTCAGGATCGCCGCGAGAAGCTCCTCGAAGCGTTCGTCAAGGAGGGCGACGGCTGGTTCAAGGCCCGCGAGGGTTACGAGCTGACGCTGTCGATGCAGATGCGGCAGCTGGGCATGATGTCGAACTGGCTCGGCGGCGTGTTCGTCCGTCGCGACGTCAAGGGTCAGTCGCCGGACACTCCGCCGCTGAAAGTCGTCGACGCCAAGGATCAACGTGAGGCCCTGGAGTTCGTGATCGAGAACAGCTTCCGCGACGACGCGTACGGCCTAACGCCGGAACTGCTCTCCCACCTCACCACGGCGAAGTGGTTGGACGGCACCGGTTGGCGGAGCGCCATGGGCGACAGCGCCTTCCCGGTCCACGACCGCGTCGAGGGGATGCAGGCGTCCGTGATGACGATGTTGTTGAACCCGACCGTGCTGCGTCGCGTGTACGACAACGAGGTTCAGGTGCCCGCCGGCGAGGACGCCTTCACGCTGCCGGAACTGCTCGAGACCGTGCGTTCCTCGGTCTGGACGGAACTGAACGAGGTGCCCGAGGGCGATTTCAACCCGCGGAAGCCGATGATCAGCAGCCTGCGTCGCAACCTGCAGCGGGAGCACCTCTCCCGTCTGATCGACCTCAGTATGCCCGGCTCCGGCAACGGAGCGGCCTTCAAGCCGATCTCTAACCTGGCCACGATGCAGTTGAAGGAACTGGCCGATCAACTCGGCTCTTTCCTGAAGGATCACGGCGAACCGGCGGACGCCTACACCAAGGCCCACCTGATGGAAGCCGAATCGATGATCCGCAAGGCCATCGACGCGCAGTACATCTACAACGCGAATGACATCGGCGGCAGCAGCGGCGGCACCATCATCCGGTTCGGACAGGAGTCCCCGAACGGTCGCTGATTCGACCGTTCGATAGGAACGAACCGACCGCCCCGCCGGCGTTCCGGCGGGGCGGTTTTTTCATGCGCGGGCGGCGCTTCTGTCGTTCGACCGTCGGGAGGACGACTCTAAGAGGGTGAAGCACGGACTCGCCGCCGCCGCCCCGCTCTGTCTCGTCGCGCTGTTCGGCGCCGGCTGTCAGGAGAAGCCGCCGCCGCGGATTCTTTCGGTGGCCGCCGAGTCGACCACGCCGCTCCGCGAGCGCGACGTCGATGAATTTCTGTGGCTGGCCTCCATGCTCTCGGAGGAAGAGTTGGAAGTGCTTGCCGAGGCCCGGCCGACGCTCTCGGACTGGCCCTCGGAGTCGACCCGCACGGTGTCCGTGCTGACCGCGAACGAGCGTCGGGCGATCGAAGAGGGCCTCCGCGGATCGTCCCTCGCCGAGACGGTCGCCGCGCGGCCCGACGGCCCGCGACTGCTGGAGGAGTTGGGCTGGTCCGCGGAACGGTTCGCGTCCGTCGGCGCCGCCCTGGGCTTCGCCGCCACGGCGAACGACCTGCTTGACGAACGTGAACTGCGACGATTGCAGGATGAAGCTCAGCGTCAGCTCGTCCGCCTCGAAGCAGATCATCGTGTGTTTCACCAACTGTCGGAGGCCGATACGGCCGCCATCCGGCGGCGGGCGGCGTGGATCCCGCGGGCCGCGCTGCTCGATGCGATTCTGGGCAGTTCGCCGGAGAATCGCAGATTGGCTCTCCACCGCGGAAATGACCTCGCCGCCGTGCTGCCGGACGGGTTCGATCGCACGGCGCTGGACCGCTTGCTGAGCGATCGGGAACGCTCCGCAATTCCTTTCCATGAGCCGAAAGCGGAGCGCGACGACGCGCTGCTGCGCTGGGACGGCGCCGCGATCGTCTCGAAGCCGCTCGGTCGCTGAGTTTCGGGGCGCCGCGGCCCTTGCCGGTCTGCGGGTTGCGTCGGACACTCGCCCGTTCCCTCCCTCCGAACGGCCGCCGTGACCGACGATTCCATTTCTCCGCCGCGTGACGCAGCGGCGACCGACGCGCCGGCAGCTTCGTCCCCGCCGAGCCGCTCCCGCGGTCTCGGCTGGACCATCGGCCTCTGGGCGATCGGGTTCGGCCTGATCGCTCCGCTGGCCGCGTGGATGTTGGCCGACCTCCTCACCGACCGCGATGCTACGGTGAACAGCATGGTGATGCTCGGGGCGGTCTCCGCGGCGGCGTTGGCGGCCGTCTGTTGGCTGTGGGGCTACTCCGGCTGGTCGCGGGGGACGCGCATGACGGTGACGATCGCCGCGGCGTCGCTCGCTGCGGGCCTCCTGTTCCTCTTTCCCCCCCAATGGGACGGGGCGATGCAGGTCAGCGGCTTCCGATATCGATACGCCCCGACGGCGGAGGAGCGAATCGCCGCCTTCGTCGCAGCGAATCCGGAGTCCGCGTCCGTCGCGGACACGACGGACGCCCCGCCCGTCGTCGCCGGCCTGGACGATTGGCCGGGGCTGCTCGGTCCGCAGCGGGACGGCAAGGTTCTCGACGCCGCGATTGGCGCCGACTGGAGCGTCAAGCCCCCCGAGACCGTGTGGCGACATCCCGTCGGCCCGGGGTGGGGCGGCTTCAGCATCGTCGGCGACCGCTGCTTCACGATGGAGCAGCGCGGCGAAGAGGAAACGATCGCCTGCTACGACGCGAACACCGGCGCTCCGCTGTGGAGCCACGGCGAACGGACGCGGTTCTCCCGCATCGCCCCCAACGGCGGCGACGGCCCGGCCAGCACGCCGACATTTCACGACGGAGCGGTTTACAGCATGGGCGCCACGGGCGTCGTGACCTGCCTCGACGCTCGGACGGGCGAACTCCGTTGGAAGCGGGATCTGTTCGAGGAGGGGAACATCACCTGGGGGTTGGCGTGCAGTCCGCTGGTGGTCGGCGATGCCGTCGTCGTGCTGCCCGGCGCCGCCGCCGGGGAAGACAGCGCGGCGATGGGGTTGGACCTGAGCACCGGCGAAACCCTTTGGGCGAGCGGCGACAGCCCGGGCAGCTACAGCTCGCCCGTCGAAGCGACGATCGCCGGCGTCCCGCAAATTCTCGCCTTCGAGGCGGACGGCGTCCGGGGACTTTCCACCGAGGGTGAAACCCTGTGGGACGTGCCTTGGACGAATCAGCCGCAGGTGAACGCGGCCGTCCCGATCGTCTCCGGCGACCGCGTGTTCCTCTCCAGCGGCTATAACACCGGCGCCGGTCTCTACGAGGTGAGCGAAGACGACGGCACGGGGACCGCGGACGAGGTCTGGCGGACGCCGAATCGCTTCAAGCTGAAATTCAATGACGCGATCCTGCACGACGGCTTCGTCTACGGACTCGACGAAGGCATCCTGAGTTGCATCGACGTGGAGACGGGCGAACGTATGTGGAAGAAGGGCCGCTACGGATTCGGTCAGTGCCTGCTGCTGGGAACCGCGGAGGGTCCGCCAATGCTGCTGGTCACCTGCGAGAACGGCGATCTGGCGTTGGTCGCCGCGACGCCGGACGACTTCGAGGAGATCGTTCGCTACAGCGACGCGACGGAAGAAACGCTGTTGGAAGGCGTCTGCTGGAACCACGCGGCCTATTCGCGCGGTCGCCTGTATTGGCGCAACGGGACCGAAGCAGTGTGCGTGCAGCTGGCCGATGAAAACGCGGCGGGCGATCCCCCGGCCCCTGCCGACCCCGAGGCGCCGGAAGTCTGATCT
Source organism: Alienimonas chondri (assembly GCF_013036045.1). Lineage (GTDB taxonomy): Bacteria > Planctomycetota > Planctomycetia > Planctomycetales > Planctomycetaceae > Alienimonas > Alienimonas chondri. The sequence goes on along the minus strand of NZ_WTPX01000012.1, from coordinate 11,459 downwards.
CAGGAGATCGCGTTCACGGCCTCGGTCTGGCAACTCTCATCGCCGACGCCGAAGTCGGTGCCGGGGCCGAGCTTCACGCGGAACTTCACCCCGCCCACGCCAAGTTCGTCGTCCGGCAGCAGGGCGCCGCGGGTGATGCGCTGGCCGTTGACCGTCGTGCCGTTGGTGCTGCCGAGGTCGCGGACGAACAGCAACCCGTCCGTTTTGACCAGCAGACAGTGCAGGGCGGAAACGCTTTCTCGCTCGATAATCACGTCGCAGACGTCCCGCTTGCGACCGAGGACGGTCAGGTCGCGTTTCAACCGCACAGCCGGACCGATGGGCGGGAGGAGTTCGGCACGCACGGGGAAGGCTCGCAGGGGGACAGCGATTCCGACTAGCATACTCGATATCTGCGCAATAGCTGTTACCCGAGGGCCATCGGAGAAAAATCAGCCCGCTGGCAGTTCGCTTCCGGAGAGACCGCGGACGGCCGAGATTCGCTCGTTCACGGCCGCGTCGTTCGGGTTCAGAAATTCAAAGCCGCCCGGATCGCGACGGTATTCGAGAACCGTCCCGGCAAGTACGTCGAGGTCGGATCGCGGCACCGCGACGGCGACGCCCTCGCTCCGGTACGTCACGTCGCCCGATTCCGGGGCGGTCGTGAAATCCAATCGATGGACGTATCCCCACTGACCGTCCGGCTTCGGACCGATGCCGCCGCTTGAGATTCTGATCCACCAGGGGTCGGGCGTCTCCCCTCGAGCGGCCGCGACAGCCGCTTGCCTCGCCGCTTCGGGCGTCAGCGTGACGGGAACTTCCTCGAGTCCGCCGGCCCCCGATCCCACTGCATCCCCCTCGCCCTGACCGGCTGAACGACCGGGCGACGGCCGAAGGAACCAAGCGGCAAGGCCCGCGGCGACACCGAACGCCAGAAGAATCCACCCCTCCCGTTGACCGTCGCTCAACGCCCAGACCGAGCCGATCAGGGACAACACCGCGACCAGCAATGTGGCCGTCCAGACCAGCGGAGACTCGTCGGTCGCGGGAACCCGGAAGATGTCGCGGAGTCGGCTCACGAACGGACGCTAGCGGTGCGGATCGCTCCCTGCAAACAGACTGTCACGGACCCGTAGCGGGAGGCGGACCGGTTGCGGGTGGAAGTCGGGGCCGATACGGTTCCGCCCCGCCGAACGCGGTCCGCGCCCCCGGTCTAACCGGACCCCTCAACGGTCCAGGTCTTCGGGGTCTATGGCGTCCCGCGATTCGGCGTTCGCAATCAAATCGCACTCGCAGCAGTCACCCCGCGCCAGATGGCCCAGCAGCACGTTTATTCCTTCGGCGGTCAGTCGGCCGACGGCGACCGCACCATGAAGAACACCCTGGGCGGGAAGGGCGCCAACCTCGCGGAGATGGCCAAAGAAGGCTTCCCCGTCCCCGCCGGGTTCACGATCACGACCGACGTCTGCGTTCATTACAGCAAGAACGGCGGAGAATACCCGGACGGCGTCAAGGAACAGGTCCTCGCCGCCATCAGCAAGGTCGAGGAGACGATGGGCGCCAAGTTCGGCAGCGACGACAACCCGCTGCTGCTCTCCTGCCGCTCCGGCGCCCGCGAGTCCATGCCGGGCATGATGGACACGGTCCTCAACATCGGCCTGAACGAGAAGACCGTCGCCGCCCTGATCGCCGAGTCCGGCGACGAGCGCTTCGCTTGGGACAGCTACCGTCGCTTCGTCCAGATGTACGGCGACGTGGTGCTGGGCGTGGAACGCGACGAGCAGAACGAAGACCCGTTCGAAACGATCATCGACGAAGCCCGCGAGAAGGCCGGCGTCGAATACGACTACGAACTCTCCGCCGATCAACTCAAGGAGATCGTTGCCGAGTTCAAGCGGGTCGTGAAGGAGCAGAAGGGTCGCGACTTCCCCGAAGACCCGATGGAGCAGCTGTGGGGCGCCATCGGGGCCGTCTTCGATAGCTGGGACAACGACCGAGCCGTCGTCTATCGCCGGCAGTACGGCATCCCGCACGAGTGGGGCACGGCGACCAACGTGCAGGCGATGGTCTTCGGCAACCTCGGCGATGATTGCGCGACGGGCGTGGGCCTGACCCGCGACGGCGCCGACGGCAAGCCGGGCTTCAACGGCGACTACCTCATCAACGCCCAGGGCGAAGACGTCGTCGCCGGTATCCGCACCCCCAAGCGGATCGAAGAGACCTTCGAGAAGGACATGCCCGCCGCGTTCAAGGAACTCACCGAAATCGGGGAGCGGCTGGAAGCCCACTACAAAGACATTCAGGACATCGAGTTCACGGTTCAGAAGGGCAAGGTCTGGATGCTCCAGACCCGGAACGCCAAACGAACCGGCTTCGCCGCGGTGCGGATCGCGCACGACCTCGTCGAAGAGGGCGTGATCGACAGCAAGGAAGCCCTCAACCCCCGCCGCATCCCCGCGGACGACCTGAACCAACTGCTCCAGCCGATCTTCGATCCGGCGGAGAAGAAGGCCGCGGCCGACCAGCACCTGACGACCGGCATCAACGCCGGCCCCGGCGCCGCCAGCGGCAAGGTCGTGCTGACCGCCGAGGCCGCCGAGGCCCAGTTCAACAAGGACGAGAACGTCTCGCTGATCCTCGTCCGCAAGGAGACCAGCCCGGAAGACCTCCGCGGGATGCGGGTCGCCAAGGGCATCCTGACGGCCCAGGGCGGCGCCAGCAGCCACGCGGCGCTCGTCTCCCGGCAGATGGGCAAGGCGTGCATCGTCGGCGCCCAGGAACTCCAAATCGACTACGCCAAGAAGACCGTTTCGGTCGGCGACAAGGTGCTGAAGGAAGGCGACGACATCACGATCGACGGCTTCACCGGCGAGGTCTTCGCCGGTTTGGTCACGACCAGCCCGTCAGAAGTGATGCAGGTTCTCAACGGCGAGATGAAGCCGGAGGAAAGCGAGACCTACCAGCGCTACAGCAAGATCATGGGCTGGGCTGACGAGCACCGGAAGCTGAACGTCCGGGCCAACGCCGAGAGCGAAGACGCCGCCGAGGCCGTCGCCTTCGGCGCCGAGGGCATCGGCCTGTGCCGCACGGAGCACATGTTCTTCGGTCACCTGGACGAGATCCGCGAGATGATCCTCGCGGAGACCGCCGAGACCCGTCAGAAGGCGGTCGATCAGCTTCTGCCGTTCCAGAAGAAGGACTTCACGGAGCTGTTCACCACGCTGGCCGGCAAGCCGGTCACGATTCGCCTGCTCGATCCGCCGCTGCACGAATTCCTGAGCGACCGGCACCTCGAAGAGGAGCCGGGCCTCGATGAGAAGCTGGCGAAGATCGCCGGCGTCACCAAGGAAGACGTGCACCGCCGGGTCTCCGAGTTGCACGAACTGAACCCGATGCTCGGCCATCGCGGCTGTCGGCTGGGGGTCGTGTACCCCGAGGTGACCCGCATGCAGGCCACCGCGATCTTCGAGGCCGCCGTCGCGACCAAGCAGGCCGGTCACGAAGTGTTCCCCGAGGTGATGATCCCGCTGGTCGGCTTCAAGACGGAGTTCGAGAACCAGGCCGCCGTCGTTCGCGAAGCCGCCGCCGCGGTCTTCGAGAAGGCCGGGACCGAGATCCCGTACACCGTCGGCACGATGATCGAGATCCCCCGGGCCGCGCTGCGGGCCGACGAGATCGCCGAGGGCGCCGAGTTCTTCAGCTTCGGCACGAACGACCTGACCCAGACGACGCTGGGCATCTCCCGCGACGACTACGGCAGCTTCATGCCGCAGTACCGCGAGATGGACATCGTCCCCGCCGACCCGTTCCAGACGATCGACCAGCCCGGCGTAGGCCGGCTGATGAAGATCGGCATCGAGGGCGGCCGTTCGACCCGCCCGGACCTGAAGATCGGCATCTGCGGCGAGCATGGCGGCGACCCGAAGTCCGTCATGTTCTGCCACGAGGCCGGGCTGAACTACGTCTCCTGCAGCCCCCGCCGCATCCCGATCGCCCGTCTCGCCGCCGCTCAGGCGGCGATCGCGGAAGGCTGATCGAACGGATGTGATGCGTCGTAACGCCGAGGCTCCGCGGAGCCTCGGCGTTATCTATGCGCAGAACTTCACAAATCGCCCTTTTCCGGCGCGATCAACTCGTTATGATCTGTCCGTCGCAACCGGGACAGGCGTGGAGGGACCGCGCCGCCCGCGGCGTGCGACCCGCAGCTCTGGACCCATGAAAACACCTCGCTGACCGCCGCGGACCTCGCCCCCGTGCCCCGTTCTCCTTGAATCGGCGGCACGGCTTCTCGGTCCCGGCCCAGTGAGTGACGACCGCCGACGATGCGGGCGTCAGGGTTCAGTGCCTATCGAGTGGGTCGCGTGCCCTCTCCAAAAGTTTACCCCCTCTTTCCCCGGCCGACGCTCTGTCGTCGTGCCCCCTCCGGAGCGACACCGTGAACGACTTCCTCGTCAACCTGAACAAACACCGCAACATTGGGATCTCAGCCCATATCGACAGCGGTAAGACCACGCTGACCGAGCGGATCCTCTTCTACTCCGGCAAGACGCACAAAATCGGTGACGTCAAAAAGGAGGGGGCCGTGATGGACTCCATGGAACTCGAAAAAGAGAAGGGGATCACGATCGCGTCCGCGGCCACGTCCGTGACGTGGAAGGACTTCTCGATCAACATCATCGACACCCCGGGCCACGTCGACTTCACGGTCGAAGTGGAGCGCTCCCTCCGCGTGCTGGACGGCGCCATCCTCGTGCTGTGCAGCGTCGGCGGCGTGCAGAGCCAGAGCCTGACGGTCGACCGTCAGATGAAGCGATACCAGATCCCCCGGATCGCCTTCATCAACAAGTGCGACCGCACCGGCGCCGACCCGTTTGGCGTCGCCGAGCAGATGGCCGCCAAGCTGCACGTCACCCCCGTGCCGCTGCAGATCCCGATCGGCCTCGAAGACGACCACGAAGGCGTGGTCGACCTGATCGAGATGAAGGCCTACTACTTCGACGGCGAAAAGGGCGAAAAGGTCCGCACCGAAGAGATCCCCGCCGAGTTGGTTGATCAGGCCAACGAGAAGCGCGGCGAGATGCTGGAGGCTCTCAGCCTCTACAACGACTCCCTGATGGAGAAGCTGCTCGAAGAGGCCGAGATCCCCTCGACCCTCATCCACGACATCGTGCGTGAGACCACCCTGAGCCACCAGATCGTTCCGGTGATGATGGGGTCCGCGTACAAGAACAAGGCTGTCCAGCCGCTGCTGGACGCCGTCAACCGCTACCTGCCCAGCCCGCTGGAACGGGACATCTCCGCGCTCGACCAGGACGACGTGGACGAGGACGGCAAGGCGACGCGGGTCGAATTGAAGCCCGAAGCCGATCTGCCGACCGTCGCCATGGCGTTCAAGATCGTGCAGGAGCAGTTCGGCCAGCTGACCTACACCCGCATCTACCAGGGTTCGATAAAGAAGGGCGACTCCTACATCAACACCCGGACCGGTCAGAAGACCCGGTTCGGGCGCCTGGTGCGGATGCACGCCAACGACCGTGCCGACGTGGAAGAAGCGGGCCCCGGCGACATCATCGCCGTCGTCGGTATGGACTGCGCCTCCGGCGATACGTTCTGCGGCGGCGACGTGAACTACTCGCTGGAGAACATCTTCGTCGCGGACGCCGTCATCACGCGGTCGCTCGTGCCGCTGAAGCGGGACGGGGCGGACAAGCTCGGCAAGGCGCTGGAACGCTTCCGCCGCGAAGACCCGACCTTCCGCGTCTTCAGCGACGAGGAAACCGGCGAGACCCTCATCGCCGGCATGGGCCAGTTGCACCTCGACATCTACGTCGAACGCATCAAGCGTGAGTACAACGTCGAGTGCGAAGTCGGCCCGCCGCGCGTGGCCTACAAGGAACGGCCGACGAAGTCGTACACCTACGACTACAAGCACAAGAAGCAGACCGGCGGTTCCGGCCAGTACGCCCACGTGAAGGGCGAACTGGAGCCGATGACCGAAGAGGAGATGAACGCCGCGGAGGAGCCGTTCGAGTTCGTCAACGAGGTCACGCAGGGCCGCATCCCCCGGGAATACATCCCCGCGGTGGAGAAGGGCTTCCGTCGCGGTATCGTCAAAGGCCCCCTCGGCGAGTTCGAGGTGGTCGGCGTGCGGATGATTCTCAACGACGGCAGCTACCACGACGTCGACTCGTCCGAGATGGCCTTCAACACCGCCGGCTTCGCCTGCATGCGTGAAGCTCTCCAGCGGTCGGCGATCAAATTGCAGGAGCCGATCATGAAGCTGGAAATCGAGTGCCCGGAAGAGTTCCAGGGCCCGGTCACCGGCCACGTTTCCAGTAAGCGCGGCATGATCGTGGACAGCTCCACCAAGAGCGGCACCGCGATCGTCGAGGCCGAAGTTCCGCTGGCCGAAATGTTCGACTACGCCAACGAGCTGCGGTCCATGACGCAGGGCAAAGGCAACTTCAGCATGGAGTTCGCCAAGTACGCCCAGGTGCCCAGCAACATTCAGGAAGAGGTCCTGAAGCAGCGCCAGGAGCAGCAGGAAGCCCGCGCGGCGATGAAGTAAGGCTTCTATCCTCGATCGCAGCTAACATCAACGGGTCGGGGACGAACGTCTCCGGCCCGTTGTTCGTTTTGAGCCGCCATGTCTCGTTATTTGTTTCGTCGTCGCCTCAAGATCGTCGCGGCGATCGCAGCGGTTCTCATCGCGATCCCACTGATCGGCTGGGCAAGCTACGCACTGGCCCTGAAGATCGCCCGCGACGCCCGTCCGCCGGCGCGGGTTCGGTACGTCGTCGTGCCCGCGGGGGCGGGGGGCAAGATCACGCTTGAACTGGAAGCCGACGCCGCACAGCTCATCACCGAACTCACTGCGGTGAACGGCGGCGACAAGTGGACTTGGCACGCCGGCAACTCGGCTCGTGGCGAGTGGGAATACCGGCACCGATCCAGCTTCACTCTACCGGGGTCAATTCAATCGGAAGTGCTGGCCGCCGGGGAGTGGCATCCGCTCCAGCACGGCGACAGCATGCTCATCGCGCATGCGATAACCCCCTACGGGGACCCCGCCACGCTCAACCTGTGGTGCGTGCCGCCGCGGCTCGTCACGCCGAACTTTGAATCTGATACGCTCGTTCGAGAGCAGTTGCAGCGGGAGCGGGAGCGGGAGGAATGGATGGCCGAGAACCTGCCGCCGCTGCCGTGATCGAACTGCCGAACCTCGCCCGCCGGGCCTGCCTGACGGAGTGCACCGCCCGCAAGCCGGGGAACGTCTACCCGGGGGCGAACTTCGACGACCTGACCCACGCCCATTTCGTCACCGCCGCGGGCGTCGCCGCGGAGACGCTGCCGGCCGCGGCGACGATCGGCGTCGGTCCGGCCGTGTTGAATTGCGTGCGGGAGACGCGGCGAGAATGCGGCACGAATGTGAACCTCGGCATCGCGTTGCTGCTCGCCCCGCTGTGCGCGACGCCGCCGCGTCGCTCCCCCGCGGCAACGCTCGCCGCGACGACCGTCGACGACGCGGTGGCCGTGTATGAAGCGATTCGACTCGCGAACCCCGGCGGATTGGGCGACGCGGCGGAGCAGGACGTGCGATCCGAGCCCACCGTCACGCTGCTGGAAACAATGCGTTTGGCGGCCGATCGAGACGGCGTGGCGAAGGCGTGGGCGACCGACTTCAACGGCGTCTGGTGCGACGTCGTCGGGCTGGAACACGTTTTCAATCAAGCTCCACGAACGCACCGGCTGGCGTGGGAGGACGCGACGCTGTTGATCTACCTCAGCCGACTGCGGACGACGCCGGACACGCACATCGCCCGCCGCTGCGGGGAGGGGGCGGCGATCGCGATCCGCGACGCCGTGCGGGAACGGCACCAGCCGCACCGTCCCGACGACGGACCGCTGGCGGAACGACCGTGGGTGAGGACGCTCGACGGGTTGCTGCGAACCGGCCGACCGCGGCGGAACCCCGGCACGACCGCGGACCTGACCTGCGCGGCGCTGTTCTGGGCGGCCCGCGATGGCCGGATCGAGCTACCGACCGAGGAGGAACTCGCCGCGCAGGCGGCACATCTCGTGCGGGAAGCGAACCGCCGGTAGCATCGGGGCACACTTGCCTTGCTCGGACCGCTGTATCATGCGTTGGACGCCACTCTTCGCCGCGCTGCTGCTGGCGGTCGCCTCGCCCGCGTTCGCCCAGAACAACAACGGCGGCGCCGGCAACGGGGTGCTGATCGACGCGGCGGGCGCCCTCACCACCCGCTACGACGAGAAGCTCGGCACGAAGCTGGAGAGCGCCCGCTTGGCGGCGTTCGCGGCGGAGAACCTGCCGGCGGACCTCAACGTCTCCAGCGACGCCCGGAAGGTCTCGCTGGTGAGGCTCGAAGCGGCTCTCGACGCGGCGACCGCGACGGGCGAGGAACCGGACGACGCGATGGCCTATCTCGCCGGCCTCACGCGAATCGACGCGGTGCTGGTGAAACCGCCCGCGGGCGGCGAACCGGGGGATCTCGTGCTCGTCGGACCGGCCGGCGGATTCGCCCCGGACGCGCTGGGCCGCATGGTCTCCACAGCGGAGGGCGACCACGCGGGGCGGCCGGTGCTGCACCTCATGGATCTGCTCGCCGCGCTCCGCGGCGGGGATGCGAGGAGGGGCGGGGCGATCGGCTGTTCGATCGACCCGGTGCCGGAGCGACAGGCGCGAATGGCTCAGGCGACCGCGGGGCTGGGCGCCGTGCGGTCCGTCTCGCAGGCGGCGGGCATCTACCGCAAGCTGGCGAACATCCTCGGCGACCAAACCGTCCGCATCTACGGGGTCGAACCCGGCTCGCACTTCGGCGTCGCGATGATCGAGGCGGACTACCGCATGAAGCTGATTTCGCTCGGCCTCGAACCGTCCGGCGTGCGACAGATTCCGTCGCATCTCGCCCTGATCGGCCCGGGGGCGAATACCGTGCAACGGTTCTACCTGACCGACGCCTACGAGCCGTTCGCGGTGAACGCCGACCGCACCGCCTTCGCCTTCTCCGGTCCCCGCCTACGGGTCGTCACGGAGGATCAGGCGCTCAATGCCGACGGCACGATCCGCGACGCCGGCAGCCGCGGAGTGCCGAACGCCGAGTGGGCGAAGCGGTTCTCGGACAACGTCGCGGAATTGTGCGCCGTGCGCCCGTCGTTCGCGGCGCTGCAGAACCTGTACGACTTGGCGATGGTCTCCGAACTCATTCGAGCGGAACGGCTCGCGGAGAAAGCAAGTTGGAAGCCGTCGTTGCTCAACGATGCGAACCGAATGCCGGTGCCGGTGGGGCCTGCGCCGAAGACCGTGCCGACGGCGTTTAACTCCAAGCGGGCCGGGGGAACGGTGATCGGGCTGATCGGCGGCGGCGTGTCGATTCGCCCCGGCGACGCCCTGCGGGCGGCGGGGCAGGCACCGGATGCGAGCGGCTATCTGGAAGCGGCCCGGGAGAAGGCGGTCGCCGCGCCGGACGCTCGGTGGTGGTGGGACTGATGGATGGTGACGGCGGACGGCGAAAGGCAGACTGGCGGCATGTCCGACTCCGCTTCGCCCGCCCCGCCATTCACCATGGACGTGACCGCCGCCAATTTTGAACAAGCGGTCCTCGGCAGTTGCGTGCCGGTGGTCGTGGATTTCTGGGCGCCGTGGTGCGGCCCGTGCCGGACGCTCGGCCCGCTGCTGGAAGGCTTGGCCGCGGAAGCGAACGGAGCGTGGACGCTGGCGAAGGTGGACATCGATCAGGAGCAGCAACTCGCCGCCGCGTTTCGGGTCAGTTCGATCCCGCATGTGATCGCCTTCGCCGAGGGGCGACCGATCGATCAGTTCGTCGGCCTGAAGTCGGAGCAGGAACTGCGGGCGTGGCTCCAGCAGCTCGGCCCGGACGAAGCCGATGAGCGTCTCGCCGAGGCGGCGGCGTTGGAATCGCAGAGCCCGGCCGCCGCGGCGATCCGCTACGGGCTGGCGCTCGATCTGCGCCCCGGCTTCCCCGAAGCGACGATGGGTCTCGCCCGCTGCGCCATGCGAACCGGGGACTACGAGGAGGCCGCTACGGCCCTTGCCGATCTCGAGAAGCGCGGACCGCTCCCCCCGGACGCGGCGAAGCTGAAAGCGGAGATCGCCCTGCACGCCTCCGGCGGCGGCGTCGATCTCGCCGAGGCCCGTTCCGCGTCGGAAGCGGCGCCGGACGATCCGAACGCCCAAATCGCGCTCGCCGATGCGTTGGCGGCGTCCGGGGAGTACGAATCGGCCCTGCAAACCGCCTTGGCCGTGGTCGAACGCTTCCCCGGCGAAGCGCGCGAGGCCGGAAAGGCGGTGATGCTGCGGATCTTCGAGGCACTTGGCGCCGATCCGCTCGTCGGCGAGTACCGTCGGCAGCTCGCGTCCGCGCTGTATTGACGGATGCCCGATACAAGCCCGACGCGCCAGCGTCGGCCGTGATTGAAGCCGGCAGTTCGAATCGCCCGAAATTCGGGCGCACGCCCGGCCGACGCTGGCGCGACGGGCTGGTACGAGGGCCGGCTCCAAGCGGGCCGTTACGCCGCGGCCTTCAGCGACAGCTCCTCGGCGTTCAAGCTGACCACGGCGATGCCCAGCTTGTCGGCGAGTTCCGACATCGGTCCCTGGTCGATCATAATCGTCTTGCCGCTCTCGACAGCCAGCACGCGGCCGCCGGCGGCGTGCATCGTGCGAAGCGTCGCCTCGCCCACCGTGGGCACGTCGAACCGCCGGTCCTGTTGCGGCTTGGCGACCTTCACGACGGTAAACCCGCCCCGACGGCACAATTCGCCGGCGCGTTCGATGCATTTGTCCGTGCCCTCGATCGCTTCGACGGCCATCACGGCCTTATCGGCGACGCACACGCTCTGACCGACGTCCAACCGGCCCATCTCCTTGGCGAGCGTCCAGCCGAAACGGATGTCGTCCCACTGCTTGGCGGTCGGCTGACGACTGGTGAGGAAGCCGTGCGGCACGAGGAGCTCCGGAGCGTAGTCGAGGGCGGAACCGACCATGATGCCGTTGCGGGCGAACTCCGCGATCACCGCCAGCAACAGCGTGTCGTCCTTCTTATCCCGCCGGGCGTGGTGGAACCAGATCGACAGCGCCCGCCAGTCGGGCATCAGCTTGAAGACCCGCCAAGGCTCGAAGAAGACCGTTTTCGTGATCTTGCCGGCCATCACCACTTCGCTAACGCCGGAGCGGCGGAACTTGCGGATGATGCTGCCGGCCTTGGAGATCGGCGATTCCCGGTAGCCGTCGCAGAGGTCGGCGAGCGCCGGGTCGCACATCCCCTGCACGCCGACGGCGTGCACCTCGTGGCCGCGTGCGCGTGCGGCCGCGGCGAAGCGGAACGGGAACTGCCCGGCGCCGGCCAACAACCCGACGCGCCCCGGCGGCGGCACGCGCAGCGGCCGATCGAGCGTGTGCTCGGACGGGTCCGGGGCCGTCAGGGTGTGGCGGGCGA
>NZ_WTPX01000119.1 GCF_013036045.1 Alienimonas chondri | reverse complement strand
CGCCGAAGCCGCCGGCGCCGGCTTCGGCGGCGGCGCCGGCGGCTTCGGCGGGATCGGCGGCGGGCACCTCGCCCGCAACGCTCTCCTTCAGACCCTGCCCCAGCAGGTCGCCGGCGTGGCCGGCGGCGTGGGCGGAGCGGGCAACTTCCAGAACCTGACCATCCAGTTGCCCCTGCAGGAGATCGTCACCGTCAACACGACCGTCTCCGTCCCGGACGGCGGCACCGTGTTGCTGGGCGGCATCAAGCGCCTCCGCGAAGGTCGCGAGATGGCCGGCGTGCCGATCCTCAACAAGCTGCCGTACGTCTCCCGGTTGTTCAAGAACACCGGCGTGGCTCGCAGCACGGAGTCCCTGATGATGATGGTCACCCCCCGCATCATCATCCTGGAAGAAGAAGAGGAACTGCTCGGCATCGACATCTAGTCCTCCCCGAGGACGGGATCTCCCGCTGACAGTTCAGAACCGATCGCACCGCCGCGGGGCCTCCCGCGGCGGTGTTTTCGTGCGCCCGTCACGCCGAGCCTCCGCGGAGGCTCGGCGTTACGCTTTGGCGATGCCAGCCGTCCTCGCCCCGCCCGACCTCACCGCCGACGCCGTCGCCGACGTCTTCGCCCGGGTGCGGTCCGGGTATTCGCTGTTGGTCCTCGATACGGCGGAGGAACGTCGCTGGATCGACGCCCTGACGGACGCCGCGGACGAGGCGGGCTATTCCCTGGCCCGTTGGAGCGCCGCGGAGAAGGGATTCAACATGGTCGGCCATCTGCGGGCGATGCGAGACGAACCGCCGTCTCGAACGCTGATGTTGCTCCTCGACGCCGGCCCTCAACTCGAGAACCCCACCCGGGCTCGTTTATTGCGCGAGGCGCTGCCCGAGTTGGCCGCGCAGGGGTCCGCCGTGCTGCTGATGGCGCATCGCACGCCGCTGCCGGCCTCGCTGGAATCCGACGCCGCGACCGTCGATCTGCCCCCGCCCGGCCCAAAGGAGTTGGAGGAGGATCTCCGCGCCGCCGCCCAGAACGCCGGCTCCGCGATGCCGGACGCCGCGTTGGCCACCCGCCTGGTCAACGCCGCCCGCGGCCTGACCCGGGACAGCGCCCGCCGCGCCTTCACGCTCGCCCTGTCGGGATCGAGCGCCGCGGAGGACGGCGGCGATCCGCTGGGGGCGGTGGTGAACGAAAAGCGCCGACTGGTTAGCGGCGGGGACCTGCTGGAATTCCGCGGCCTTGATGAGAGCGTCGACGCCGTCGGCGGGATGCACAACCTGAAGGAGTGGCTCGAAAAACGGGCCGCCGCCTTCAGCCCGGAGGCCGCCGCCCGCGGCGTCCCGGCGCCGCGCGGCGTGCTGCTGCTGGGCGTGCAGGGCTGCGGCAAGAGCCTCACGGCCCGCGTCGCCGCCCGCATCCTCGGCTTCCCGCTGGTGCGACTGGACGTCGCCGCATTGATGGCCTCGGAGCAGGGTCAGAGCGAGAAGAACCTGCGGCAGGCGCTCGCCAGCGTCGCCGCGATTGCCCCGGCGGTGCTCTGGCTGGACGAACTCGAAAAGGGCTTCGCCGGATCGACCGGTGAGGGCGGGGCGAACGAATCCGCCGTCCGCCGTATGACGGGCACGCTGCTGACCTGGATGGAGGACCGCCCCGCCCCGGTGTTCGTCACCGCCACCGCGAACGCCGTCGAGGCGCTCCCCCCGGAACTGCTGCGGCGCGGGCGCTTCGACGAACTGTTCTTCATCGACCTCCCGAACGAGTACGAACGGCAGGACATCCTCCGCGTTCATCTCAAGCGGGGCGGGCAGGACCCGGAGCAGTTCGATCTGGAGGAACTGGCCGAGACCGGTGAGGGGCACAGCGGCGCCGAGTTGGCCCAGGCGATCACCACCGCCCTGATCGACGCCCACACCGCCGGCTCCTCTCCGACTCAGAAGGACTTCAAGAAGGCGATCGAGGAGACGGTCCCGCTGAGCGTCACGATGGAAGACCAGATCTTCGCCTTGCGCGAGTGGTGCCGCACCCGCGCCCGCCCGGCGACGCCGGACAGCCGCGTGCTGCGGATGATGGAACGCGAACGCAAAGGCGGCGGCGACGCCGAGGGCCAGGAGGCGCCGGGCGGCCCCGCGTGGGGTCGGCTGGCCGCCGGCGGACAGGTGCGGGCGGCGATCACGGAGTTCCTCGCCTCCAAAGACGGCGCCACCTTCCCGGCGTTGATCGACGCGCTCTCCCCCTTCGCCCCCGTCGAGGGACCGCTGGCGCTGGCGCTCAAGGCGAACCCGAAAGCGGTGATCTGGTCCGGTCTGGACGAAACGTTCGCCGCGGAGATCGCCCAACTGGTGGAGAGCCGCCGCGTCTACCTGCACCCCGCCGCCGCCGCCGACCACCCGCCGGGCACGCCGCCGAAGCTGCCGGCGTTCGAGGACGACGGCGAAGCGAGCGCCCCCGACGGCCCGCACTGGCGCCCGGTGAAGCTGAAAACGCTGCCCCGCCCCGGCGCCGCCCCGGAATACGCCCGCCTCGCCCGCGTTCGGCTGGCGAAGAAGTAGGACCCAAAGCGCGCTCGCCCGGCGTGATAGAATGGCGTTGAAAGGAACCTCGAATGCCGCCGACCCTCGTCCCGCCGCCGCCCGCCGCCCGTCGCCGCCCCCGGCGCTTCACCGAGGCGGAGTATCTCGCCTATGAGCGCAGCGTCGAGCGATCGCAGGAAGCCCGCACTGAACTGCTTGTCGACGGAACCCTTCGAGAAATGTCCGGCGTCCGCCTCGCACACAGCCGTTTGGTCGGCAAGCTCTCGCATCTCCTCGCCGATCTCTTGGACGAAGACCGCTTCGAGGTGCATACGGAGTCGCTCAAGTTCCGTCCCCCGACCTGCGCGTTCTACTACCCGGACGTCATGGTCCTTCCGAACCCGCCGGAGATGCTGGACGAAGTGACGGACGTCGTGCGGAACCCGATCTTCATCGCGGAGGTTCTCTCCCCCTCGACGGAGGCGCTCGATCGCGGTGAGAAGCAGGCTTGCTATCTGAACACGCCGTCGATGCGGGAATACTGGCTGATCGCCCAGGACGCGGTGCGCATCGAATGCCATCGCCGGCCGGACGCCGAGACGGCGTGGGCATTGGAGACGCACGAAGATCGCGCAGCGTCGGTTTCGCTGCCGACGCTGGGCGGATCGATCGCGGTCGGAGACCTCTACCGACGGGCTCTGCCGGCGGAGTAATCCGTTCCCCGCGTCCTCCTGCGTCCATGCCCTTCGCCGCGTTGCTGTTGGTCGCGGTCGTCGGGCCGCCGCTCACGCAGGCTCCCGCTCGATCGTTTGAGGGGCTGAAACTACCGCCGGGCACGCTCGCCGGGCCGGTGATCCCCGGACTCCGCGAAGGCGCCGTGCCGCAGGGACTCGCCTGGACGCCCGCGACGGACGACGCCCCGGCCTGCTTCCTGATCTCTCACGACCGAGCGGACGCCGCGGCGTCCTGCGTCTCGGTGGTGGAGGCGAAGAGCGGCACGCTGCGGGCGGTCGTCGCGCTCGCCGAGCCGGACGGCACGCCGCACGCCGGCCACGTCGGCGGCCTCGCGGCGATCGGAGACGACCTGTTCCTCGCCTCCGATGGCCGCGTGCTCCGCTATCCGCTCGCGCCGTTTCTTTCCGACACGCCGCCGCCGACGCTCGCCGCGGCGGCGGAGCGCGAGGACGAAACGCAAGCCGACTGCTGCACCGCCCGCATCGGAGCCGAGGGGAGCGAACTGTGGGTCGGCGAGTTCGCCCGCTATGCGCTGTTTTCGAAGGACTATCCGACCGATTCGACCCACCACGTGACCGATCGGGCGGGCGTCTCGAAGTACGCCTGGATTTGCCGCTCTGACCCGGGCGATCCGACCGGCCGCGTCACGGGCATCCTGTCCGTGCGGCAGCGGGTTCAGGGGCTCTGCTTTCTGCCCCCGACCTCCGCCGACCGCAACGGTGATCGAATCAACGGCAACGCCTCCGGCGAACCGGGCGAGATTGTGCTGAGTCTGTCCTATGGGCGAACGAACGACAGTTCCCTCGTCGTCTACCGCGACCCCACCGGCGATCCGCCGCACCGGACGGCGACGCTCGACGGCCGCGACGTGCCGCTCTGGTTCCTTGATGAACGGAACTTCGTGCGAGAGACGACATTCCCGCCGATGAGCGAAGGGATCGCCTTCGTCCCCGCGGCGCCCGGCGCTCCGCCGCGGCTGGCCGTGCTGTCCGAGAGCGGTGCGAAGAAGTATCAATCCGGCGGACGGGGGCCTTTGGACGTGATCGCCCTGCTGCCGATCGCCCCGTGACCGTGCGGCCGGCGAACCGGGGTGCCCGCAATTCGCCGAGGCGTCTAGGATGAACGGTCCCGCGTTTCGTGATTCGAGCCAGCTTCCCGAGAGGCGGCGATGTCCGACAGCTACATCCCCACGCCCGCCCCGCCCGACGCGATTCTCTCCTGCGAGGGATTGGTGAAGACCTATCGCGGCGGGAAGAAAGCGGTGCGCGGCATCGATTTCTACGTCGGCCGAGGCGAGATCGTCGGTCTCCTGGGGGCGAACGGGGCCGGGAAATCGACCTCCTTCCGCATGGCCTGCGGCCTGACGGTCCCGACCGAGGGCCGCGTGACGCTGACCGGGATGGACGTCACCAATTGGCCGCTTTACCGACGGGCGCGGCGCGGGATGGGCTATCTGCCGCAGGACGACAGCGTCTTCAAGAAGCTGTCCGTCGAGCAAAATCTGTACGCCGTGCTGGAGTTCCAGCCGATCACCAAGCCCGCCCAACGCAAACGGGCCGACGCCCTGCTGGAGCAGTTCGGCCTGGACGACAAGCGGAAGCAGACCGCCAGCACCCTCTCCGGCGGCGAACGGCGTCGACTGGAGATCGCCCGCTGCCTCGCCTCGAAGCCGGACCTGATTCTGCTGGACGAGCCGTTCACCGGCATCGATCCGGTCACGATCCACAGCATTCAGGACATCATCCGCGACCTGCGGGACGCCGGGATTTCCATCCTGCTGACGGACCACCGGGAGCGTGAAACGCTGACGATCACCGATCGCAGCTACGTGGTGAACGAGGGGAAAGTGATCGCCGGCGGGACCGCACGGGAGGTGCTTTCCAACAAAGAAGCCCAAGAAAAATACTTCGGCACCCGGTTCGACGCCGGCAGCATCCTCGAAGGCCGCGACGCCTTCGACGGTCCCCGCCGTTCCGGGGACTAACGGGTCGCCGGGGGGCCGTACCGCCGTGGGCCCGCCGCCGTCCCGCCGACGCCCGGACTGTTCAAGTTCGGCGCCCGCTTGCGCCGCGGCGAAAAGCCGCACAGGGCCAAACGGTCCCTCCAGGCAGTGCAATCGGACGTAGAATTGCTCAAAATGCCCGAAAACCCGGCTGTCACGCCAACGTGGCGGGCACTATAACTGGCTTTCGCCTCACGGTTCCGGTCTCTATCCGGGAAATTGTGCCATGCCCGCAGTCTCGATTCGCTCATCTGCCGCTGGCGCGGCTCGTCCGCGATGTCCAACCGCGATCCCGGCGGTGTGCGAAGGGTGGGACATCGGCGAAGGGGAAATGCAGGTCTCGCTGACCGCGGCGCTCGCCTTCGCCTGCCGATCCGCTCCCCCGTCTGCGGAGGAACCTGACGGAGGAGGCGCGATGAACCTGTACGAGCGGGCCTATCGGGAGGCCGAGCGGCACAAATGGCTCGTCAGCGAGCGAAACGGCTATGACGCCGGCGAGGGCGCCCTCCGCGATTGGTACGCGACCCGGTGGGCGCACTTCTGTCGGGCCTGTCAGTTGCAGCATGTCGCCGGCCGGGTCCGGTGGGACCAGTTCGATCCCGCGACGTTCGGGACGCTTCACGAGGCGATCGCCAGCGGAGACGTACTGGCCGACCGCATTCTCGACCGGGTCGAATCCGGTTGGGAGAACCTCCACATTCTGCTGTGGGCCCGCGAATGGGGCCTGCCCATGAAGGCCGTGCTGACGGTGCTGGAACGCATCGACGTCAACCGCGCCCGCCTCGACCCGGACCGACTGTAGGCCGGGCGGTTCGATCGTTCAGTAACGGGCCGCGCTGAGCCTCAGATCAGCGTCCTCGCGATGTTGGGCGCTTGCGGTTTCGCAGCGCTCCAGACACAAATCGACGCCGCGAAACCGCAAGCGACGCTCGATTCCGCAGATAGAGTGACCCTCGACTGACGCTCAGGAACCGAGACGAGCGGTTCCGCTCGGCTCCGCAGCCTCGCCCAGCCGCTCCAACACCACCTCGACCAGACGGGGATGCAGGCCCAGCGGCGGTCGCACCTCGAATCGCACGCCGGGGTACTGCGTCTCGAACGCGGCCCGGTGTTCCTCCAGGTCTTCGGCGACGTGCACGCCCATGCTGAGGAAGTAGGGCAGCATGCGGACTTCGGTCGCCCCGCGTTCGACGCAGCGGGCGGCCGCGGCGGGGATGTCCGGCTCGGCCAGTTCGAGGAAGGCCGGCTCCACCACGTCGAACCCGCCCCGCTGGACGACCAGCTCCGTCAATTGGTGCAAATCGTCGTTCGCTTCCTTCCGGCGGGAGCCGTGGGCGATGAGCAGAGCGGCTCTCATAAAGCGAGTGGACGAAGTCGGAAGGCGGAAGGATGTCGCGTCGCAGCGTACCCTGAACCGGAGCGAACGGCGGACTCTTCACCGCCCCTTCCGCCCTCCGCCTTTTCCCGTCCGCCATCGCCCCATGCTCCCCCGCGTCGGTCCCTACCTGCTGGAGCGGAAACTCGGCAGCGGGGGCATGGGGACGGTCTACCTCGGCACGCATGAGGAGAGCGGCGACCACGCCGCGGTGAAGGTGCTGCCCGCCGCCCTGGCTCGCGAACCCGGCTTTCGAGAACGCTTCGCGCGGGAGGTCGAAACGGTTCGTCGGCTGAACAATCCGCATATCGCCGGGCACCTGGCCAGCGGCACCGTCGATGCCGAGGGCGATCTGCTCCCCGCGGACGCCGATCCGACCGACGACGCTTCGAACGACGACGCCGTCGCGTTTCTCGCCCTGCGATACGTCGAGGGGGAAACGCTGTTGGTGCGGCTCCGGCGCGATCGGCGGCTGTCGTGGCGGGCGACGGTGGATCTCGGCGTTCAAATCTGCACGGCCCTCAAAGCCGCCCACGACGCCGGCGTGGTACACCGCGACCTCAAGCCGTCGAACCTCATTCTGAGTTCTCGCGGGAAGGACGATGCCGGCGGCGTGGGGCACGTCACGCTGGTGGACTTCGGCGTCGCCCAACTGTTCGCCGCCGGTCGCCTGACGCAAACCGGCGGCGTGATCGGCACCGCGGAGTTCATGGCGCCGGAGCAGGCCTCCGGGAAGCGGGTCGATAAGAAGTGCGACCTCTATTCGCTGGGCGCCGTCCTCTACGCCAGCCTTTGCGGCGTCCCGCCGTTTCGGGGCAAGTCGGCGGTGGAGGTGCTGCAACAACACCGCTTCGGTCGCTTCGACGATCCCCGCCGCTACGCCCCGGACTGCCCGCAGGCGGTCGAAGCGGTCATCTGCGAGCTGCTCGCCAAATCGCCCGGCGATCGCCCGCCGGACGCCCGCGTCGTCGCGAACCGGCTCCTCGCGGCGGTGCGGAGAGAGGACTACGTCGCGGGGACTCACGGCGGGGAGTCCATCCTCGAATCGGAAAGAGTCGGCGGGAGTCCGGCGGGAGTCGACCCGAGCCACGCGACGCCGCTCGCCGATCGTCCGACCCGCCCGGCGGCTGATGAAGAGACCGACGAGACGAGCCTCACATTGACGGAAACGGGTCTCAAGCCCGCCGACCGCTCGACCGTCGGCGGACGGCTCGCCGACGGCGAGGCGTCGGAAGCTTCGGACGAGAATCTCGCCTTTCCCCGCCAGGGTCCCGGCCCGGCGACCCTCGTCCGCAACGGCGTCGTGCGGGCGTTGGCGCAGACGGACGAAGACGGACCCGTCGGTCGGTTCTTCGAGCAGACCTGGGTGCTGGTCACCGCCTTGGCGCTGCTGATCGCCGGCGGGGTGCTGTGGATCGAGAATCACTCCTCGCCCCTGCCGCCGCCGGCGGAGATGACGGTCGGTCAACACCTCGCCGCAGCCCGGGCCGCGTTGGAACAACCGCCCGGCGCCGTCTGGACGCGGGCCCGCGACCGTCACCTCACGCCCCTGCTGGCGCCCAACGGGATTCGGGAGATCGAGAATCGCAGCGAGGCAGCCGGCAACCCCGGCGATTCGCTCACCCCCGCAGCACGGGCCTATACCGTCGATCAGGCCCAGAAGCTCGCGGATCGGGTTCGACGGTACGAGATCGAGACTGCCGCTCGCCGTCGCGCGCTGGCCGACCCGCCCGCCGACGAAGCGGAGCGGTTCCTGCGGCTGGCCGCTCATCAGGCCGCGACCGGCGATCGCCCCGCGGCGGCCCGTACGCTGCGTCACTTCCTCGACGCCACCGCCGCGGATGATCCGCCCAAGCGACTCGCCCAGAACCGACGGATCGCCGAAGCGATGCTGGCCGATCTGTCCGTTCCCCCGCCGAGGGTGCCGGCGCTGGCGGATTCGGCGTTGATCGACGCCCGCGCCGCCGCGGAGGTCGGCGATCTGGCGTCTGCGCGCCGCATGCTGGACGGCCTGATCGGCCTGTACGCCGACGACCCCGCCGCCGAGTCGATCCTGAACGAAGCGATCGCTCTGCGGGGCTCGCTCGACGGCGGAGCCGCGGAGAGTGACGGAATGGAGCCGGACCCCGCCGCCCGCTAGCCTGCCGGCCCCTTTCCCCCGGCGACGCCCCGCGATGACTCTGGTCCCCATGAATCTGTCCGACCAGATCCGCGACATACCGGACTTCCCCAAGCCGGGGATCGTGTTCAAGGATATCTCGCCGCTGCTGGCGAATCGCGAGGCGCTGACGGAGGCGATCCGCGTGATGGCCGAACCGTATCGGGCGAATCCGCCGGAGGCCGTGCTGGCGGTGGAAGCCCGCGGATTCCTGTTCGCCGTGCCGTTGGCGCTCGAACTGGGCTGCGGGGTGGTGCTGGTCCGCAAGCCGGGCAAGCTGCCGGCGGCAACGCGCTCGGTGGAGTACGCCCTGGAATACGGCAACGACATGCTGGAAATGCACGCCGACGCCCTCACGCCCGGTCAGAAAGTGCTGATCGTGGACGACGTGCTCGCCACCGGCGGCACCGTCGCGGCGTGCGCCGATCTCGCCCGCAACGCCGGCGCTGAGGTCACCGCCGCCGCGTTCCTGATCGAACTGACCTTCCTCAACGGCCGCGACAAACTCGGCGATTTGCCAGTGACCGCGGCGCTGACGTATTGATGGTTCCGATCGGTCCGCCGAAGCTGCCGTTAGAGTTCGACGAAGCCACGCTGCCTTGGCAGGCTATCGCCGCTCGTCGGGGGTGCGCCCTCACCGCGGCCGCGGTGGCGATCGCTGGCATCTCGCGGAAACCGTTGGAGACCCTGCTGCCGCAACAATTCGCCGCCGGACCGCCGCCTTGGTTCTGGATCGTCGCGGCGATCGCGTGCGCACCGGGCGTGGCGGGACTGCTGCTGTCGTTCTACTGCGCGGTGCGCTATCCGTATCTCAGCCTTGCCACGGCCGATGCGCCGCGGGAGATTCGAACCGGGCAGGGCATATTCATTCCGCTAGGATGGACGATCTCCCTCCTCGGATTGATCCTCGTGTGGATCGTGGCGATGAACTTTGAATGGCCGCCGAGGGCCGAAGCGCTGAAGGCCGCCGTACTCATTTATGTCGCTGTGCTGCTGTTCGTGGTGGGCTTTTTGTTAGCGAACTATCGCCCAAAGAAGCACCCGACGGTCGCCAGTTGGCTGATGATGACCGGCGGGCTCGGCGTTTTGCTCGGCCCCCTCTACCTCCCGTTTCTCTTCGCGGGGAGTCGGCGGCTGAAACGAATCAGGCTCGGGTCGACGCCCTTGGCGGGCAACCGCTCCGGCTGACACCCCGGCCGACAGGTCAGTCGGCGACGAGTTTCAAATCGTCCACCCAGCACTCGCTGTTCACCGCGATGCGAATGGTCCGCTTCGTGGGGTGACCGATACCGGAGGAGTTCAATTCGCCGACCGGTTTGTCGTCGATCGAAACGCTCAGCACGTCGCCCGTGGTCGTTATCGTCAGCGTGTGCCATTCGTTCGGGGCGACGGCGGTCTTCACGCGAAGCACGGTGTCCTTCATCACCTGTTTATCGTCGGCGGTGACGGTCCCGGCCTGGCGACGTTCGCGGCGGGCGAGGTCCATGCCGCCGGCTTTGTGATCGCGGAGTTCGACGACGTCGGGCTTCACGCGGACGATCAACAGATGGCCGGCGTGGACGCTTTTCTCTTGAAGGTCGGCGAGGTCGATTCCGAGATCGCCCTTCGGCGGCAGCTTGAACCGCAGCGTGAGCGTGCCGTCCTTCCACGCCGACACGTCATGCCGGACGGAGACGCCGTGGTCGGCTTCCGGGTGCATCGTGATGTGCAGGGCGCCGCCCCCGTCGTGCTCGACCAGATCGACCTGCTTGTTGCCCTTCGCGCGGGACTTGCTGTTCGTCCCCCAGCCGCCGCCGACCTGCTCCTTGGCGTCGTCTTTCTCCGCCCGGTTGAAGTCGTCTTCCAGCAAGACCGCCCCCGACTCAGCGACGGCGGGCGGGGCGAATCCGATCAGGGAACAGGCGAGAAACGAAGCGGCGAACACGGGCGGAGCCTGACGGCGGAGGGAGCGGGGACGAACCGCGCCAGCGTACCGAACGGCGCTCGCCGATACGTCGCTCAGGGCGTGTCCGGTTCCGCATCGCCCCCGGAGACGACGTCGCGGGTGATGAAGCCGAGCCCCACGCCGACGATCCGCACCGCCGTGCCGCCGTGGTCGCCCTGCACCACCTTCACCGTGACCGGCCCGGCCGCCGGTTCGTCGGAGCGATAGAGCAACACCGTCCGTGGATAGTGCAGCCCCTTGCTGTGCTCATGGTAGAGCTGCACGATCTTGGGTTCCTCGCCCGGCACGCTCACCTCGACCGCCCCGGCGTCCGGCCCGGCGAGGACGTACAGTCCCACGGCGGGCGACAACCCGGCGAACGTCAGGACGGCGCCCGCATCGTCCGTGTGCAGCAGCTTGAGATCCTGAAACCGGCCGCGGACGCTTCCCTTCAGCGCATCCCAGTCCGGGACGCCCACCGTCCAGGCGTCATCGGCCGTAATCCCCCAGACTGCGTTGATCGCGTTTTCCCCGGGCACCGTCAGCGCCATATCAAGAGCGTCGTCCCGCAATGGCTCCTCCGTGGACGCCCCCTCCGGTTGCTGCTGCAGCGAACGCTCGATGGCGGTCACGATCATCTCCGCGGCCAGTTCGTGCCCCGGGGGACCGGGGTGCGTGCCGCCGTATTCCTTCCAAGTGAGCGTACCCTCATCAATCCGGCGGGCGACCTCTTGAGCGACGTTCACGCTGGGAACGGCGTAATGCTCCGCGACCCGTTCATGGGCGGCGATGCTGACCGGCCGCTTTCCCGCCCTGAACGCTTCCAGGATCGACGGGTTGACAAAGTGCACGAACATCAAGCTCGGCTTGTCACTGAAAACGTGCACGTGACGGGCGATCCCCTCCATCCCCCATCCGGCATCCGCGGCGGGCAGGCGTTCGTCCTGATCGTCGTTCACGGCGGCTTCCGCGATGACCAAGTCCGCCGCCAGCGGGATCGGCTCGGGGCTGCCCATGCCTCTCCACCACTTCCCGTCGCCCGTCGCCGCATCGAGGTAACGAAAGACGCCCGTTGTCGAGCCGGTGCTGCTGACGCCGGCGTTATGGAAGTCGAACTCGACGTTCGGGTACGTCGCTCGCAGCTTCGCTTCAACCAGCGGCCGATACCCGTTCCCCTCCGTGATGCTCCCGCCGAAGAACACGACTCGCACCGGGTCGTCGCCCTTCAACGCCGCCTGAAACTGCGGCAGCCCCCCGCGCACGTGCAGCCACGCGGGATCCGCGTCGACGGCCGGGTCGCCCGCGGGGGCGACGGAGAGCAGGGCGATCAACAGCGGCGTCATCGACGGTATCCTCGTTGCACGAAAGCGTCCCGGACCCTCGACGGGTTCGGGACGCTGACATCATGGCGGATTGATGCGACTCAATGCACGCGCATGCCCGGCTGGGCGCCGTCGTCGGCGGCGAGGATGTAGATGTCCGGCTCGCCGGCGCCGGCGGCGAGAACCATGCCTTCGCTCACGCCGAACCGCATCTTCCGCGGCTTCAGGTTCGCACAGCAGATCACCTTGCGGCCCAGCAGGCTCTCCGGCGTGTAGACCTTCTTCATCCCCGCGAACACCTGCCGGGTGTGCCCGCCGCCCAGCCCCAGCTTGAGCTTCAGCAGCTTGTCGGCGCCTTCGACGGCTTCGCTTTCCAGCACCTCGGCGACGCGGAGATCGACCTTTAGAAAGTCGTCGATCGTGCACTCCGGCTCCAACGCCTCTTCGGCGATGTAGTCCTTGCCGCCGGTCGCCGCGGGGGCGTCCGCGGCTTCCGCCTCGGCGTGTTCGGCTTTGGATTCCTCGACCATTTGACTCACCTTCGCCCGGTCGACCCGGGTCAGCATGTGTTTGAATTTGGAAACCGGCGTCCCCGTCAGCGGCGCTTGGGCCGCCTCCCAGGACGAACATTCGCAGTTCAGTAACGCCTCCGTTTTCGCCGCCAATTCCGGCAACACGGGGGCCAGATAGACCGCCGCCTGACGAAACAGGTTCAGGGCGACGGTGCAGACGTCTTGGAGTTCCTCCGCCTTCGCCGGGTCTTTCTTCATCGCCCACGGCTCGGCGTCCTCGACGTATTTGTTCGCCGCGGCGGCCAGCGCCAACACCTCCCGCGTCACGGCGGCGAAGTCGCCCGCCTCATACAGCGACGCCAGTCGTTCGGACTTCGCGGCGCCCGCGGCGAACAGGCCGCCGTCGTCGGGATACGTCTCGCTCAGCCCCGTCGGCTTGGCGAACCGGGCCGTCCGGCTGGCGAGGTTCACCACCGTATTCACCAGGTCCGCGTCGACCCGGTCGGCGAAGTCGCCCAGGTTCAGGTCGAAGTCGTCCCACCGCGGCGTCAGCTTTGTGGCGAAGTAATAGCGGAGGTAGCTGGGATCGAGATGCTCCGCGTATTTCGCAGCGCGGATAAACGTCCCGCGGCGCTTGCTCATCTTGGCGCCGTCGACGGTCAGGAAGCCGTGCACATGGATTTGATCCGGCAGCTTCATCCCGGCTGTCTTCAACATCGCCGGCCAGAACAGGCAGTGGAAGTAGGTGATGTCGCGACCGATGAAGTGGTGCAGTTCGCTCGAGGCGTCCGCGGCCCACCAGTCCTCGAAGTTCTCGCCGTGCGTCTCGCACCACTCCAACGTGCTGGCCGCGTAGCCGATGGGGGCGTCGAACCACACGAACCAGTACTGCCCGGGGTGGCCGGGGATCTCGAACCCGAAGTAGGCCGCGGGGCGGGAGACGTCCCAGTCCCGCAACTCCTTCGGATCGCTCGGATCGCCGAGGAATTGTCCCTTGAGGTAGTTCGCCACCTCCGGCGGCACGGCCCCCGCCCCGCCGTCGGGCGAGCCGGAGACGAATTCGCGCAGGAAGTCGTGCAGCGGCTCGATCGTGACGAACAGATGCGGCGCCTCCCGCACCTCCGGCGTCGCGCCGGAGAGCGTGGACACCGGGTCGATCAGATCCGTCGGCTCGAACGCCGCTCCGCAGACCTCGCAGCTGTCCCCCAGTTGCTCCGCCGCCCCGCACTTCGGGCAGGTTCCTTTTACGAACCGATCCGCCAGGAACGTGCCCTCGGCGGGATCGTACAACTGAGCGACGGTCCGCTCCTCCACCCGCCCCGCTGCGGTCAGCGCGCCCCACACCCGTTCGCAGAGCGTGCGGTTCGCGTCGGAGTTCGTGCTGCCGTAGTGATCGAACTCCACCCCGAACTGATCGAAGTCCGCGAGGTGCTCCTCCCGCACCTGAGCCACGAACGCTTCTTCCGTCACCCCCGCCCGGCGGGCGGACAACATCACCGCGGTGCCGTGGGTGTCGTCGGCGCACATGTAGAGGACGCGCTGCCCCCGCATCCGCTGGAACCGCACCCAGATGTCCGTCTGCAGGTACTCGACGAGGTGACCGAGATGAATCGGCCCGTTCGCGTACGGCAAAGCGCTGGTGACGAGAATCCGGCGGGCGGGAGCCGAAAGGTCGGCATTCGGCGGATCAGTCTCGGCGGCCATGGGCTGTCGTCAGGGAGGCGGAACGCAACGGCGCCCGACGCTGACCTTCGTTCTCACGAGACCGTTCGGGGCGAAAGCGCAACCCTACCGCCCCCGCCCCACAGCATCGAGGACGGGGCGGACGGGGATCTGGAGCAAGATTCCGAAATTCACGCGCCAGGGCCGTTGACGATCAGCGAGGGGCCGTTACTATCCCCCTCCCCAAACGGGACGGAGAGGCCGCGAGCAAAAACGCGGAGCCGCCGACCTCACGGGACTCACCTCGACGGCGGGTTCGTTTGACGAATCGCCGGCGGGGCCTCTTTGACAATTCGATTTTGGTAGTCTACGACGCTCGAAGCGTCTCGGCAGCGATTCGCTGCGGGAGACGGCTTCGAGCACCTGTACCAGATGAGTTTCAAGTCGCCTTTGAAGAAAAGGCGACGCCGGACCATACGGACCGATGACGCGAGCGCGACGGCCGCCGACTGCTTTCCCCGGACTTCTTCGCGAAGTGGGGGAGAGGAGCTTGGAGGACGCGGCGGATCAAACACCTGAGTCTTCGTCGGATGCTGTTCTTCGGAACGGTCTCCGGCAACAAGTCACTTGAAGGGTTTGATCCTGGCTCAGAATGAACGCTGGTGGCGTGGATTAGGCATGCAAGTCGTGCGGCGACGAGGTCTTCGGACCTCTGAGCAGCGGCGAACGGGGTAGTAAGGCGTCG
>NZ_WTPX01000118.1 GCF_013036045.1 Alienimonas chondri | reverse complement strand
GGGCGGCTGCGATCTCGGCCCCCGACCGATCGACCGGCACCTGAGCGGGTTGGAGGCGCTGGGCGCCGCCGTCTCTCGGGATGAGCGCGGCGTGACGGTCTCCGTCGATCGGCTGCGGGGAGCGAGGATCAACCTCAGCGCCCCGCCCGCCCCCGGACTGCCCGGCGTGCCCACGGTGACCGGCACGATGAACCTCCTCTGCGCCGCCGCCGTCGCGCAGGGCGTCACGGTGTTGCACGGCGCCGCCCAGGAGCCGGAAGTGATCGCGTTGGGCGAACTGCTGATCGCCGCCGGAGCGAACATCGATGGCCTCGGTACGGACACCCTGCGCATTCTCGGCGTCCCCAAACTGCACGGCGTGAACGCCCCGTCCCCGGCCACCGCGGTCCCCGGCGACCGGATCGAAGCGGGCACCTGGATGATCGCCGCCGCCGCCACCGGCGGGCGGGTCGTCATCGACGGCGTCGACCCGGATCACGTCGCCGCGCTGTCCGAGTCGTTGCGTGACGCCGGCGCCGTCGTCTCCGTCTGCGGCTCCGGGTCGCATCGGGCGATCCGCGTGATCGGCCCGTCGCGGCCGACCGCGCTCGAAGTGCGCTCCGAGGCCTACCCCGGCCTGCCGACCGACCTCCTGCCGCAACTAGCGGCGCTCGCCGCGGTCGCCGAAGGGGTCAGCCTGCTCACCGACGACGTGTTCCCCGGCCGGAACGCTCACCTCGCCCCGCTGGCCGCCTTCGAGGCCGCCGTGTCCCGGGCGGACGCCACGGCGGTCGTGACCGGCGGCAATCTGGTCGGCGCACAAGCGCTCGCCCCGGACCTGCGAGCCGCTGCGGCCCTGCTGATCGCCGCCCTCGCCGCGGAGGGAACCAGCCGCATCTCAGGCGCCGCGGTGCTCCTGCGGGGTTACGAACGCCCCGCGGAGAAACTCGCCTCGCTGGGCGCGGCGGTGGAGGCGCATTCAGTGAGATTGGGGGGACGCCCCGAACGCCGGTCCGGCCGCGGCAGGTGGCGGCGGGTCGGACCCGGGGGGATACTCGGAGCCTCTCGCCCCGTCCCCTCGGAGACCTCCGCATGTTACGCCGCCGCCTGACGTCCCTCGCCTCGCTCGCTGCCCTCGTCGCCCTCCCGGCGACCGTCGCGTTCGCCGGCCCGGCGCCCGATCACCATGAGGATGGCGAGACGAAGACCGTCGAGGTCGCCGCCGGCGAGATGACGCTGACGGTGCCGGAAGACTGGAAAAACGTTCCCCCGGCGAATCGGCTGCGGTTGGCTCAGTTCCTGATTCCCGCCCCGGACGGGGTGAAGGAAGAGACCGAGCTGACGATCTTCGGCGGCTTCGGCGGGACGGATGCGGAGAACCTCCAGCGCTGGCGGGACCAGTTCGTCGCGGAGGGTCGCAAGTTGACGGTCGTCGAGGGCAAGGGCCGCGAGGGCGCCTACAAATTGATGGACGCCAGCGGCACCTGGAACGCTCCGGACGGCCCGCCGATGATGCGTCGCACGAAGGAGATGCCGAACTCCCGCATGCTCGCCGCGATCGTCGCGGTGCCGGGCCAGGGCAATTACTTCCTCAAGCTGGCCGGTCCCGAGAAGACCGTCGCCCCCCAGGTCGACGCCTTCCGCGCCAGCTTCGGCGGCGACAAAGCGACCGAGAAGCCGTTCGAACTGAAATAGATCACTCGTTCGCCATTTCCTTGCTGCGGGCGGCGGCCGCGGCGACGGCGGCGTGGACGGCTCGTCGCAGGCCGTGTTCCTCGAGCGCGGCGACTGCGG
This sequence comes from Alienimonas chondri, assembly GCF_013036045.1. Lineage (GTDB taxonomy): Bacteria > Planctomycetota > Planctomycetia > Planctomycetales > Planctomycetaceae > Alienimonas > Alienimonas chondri. Next base: position 13,445 of record NZ_WTPX01000118.1, on the reverse strand, counting down.
CGATCGTCGTGCCGCCGGAGCTGCACACGCGGTCTTTGAGGACGGCGGGGTGATCCCCGGTCTCTTCGACCATCGCTGCCGCTCCGCGGAGGGTCGCGGCGGCGAGGCGTTGGGACTGCTCCCGCGGCAAGCCGGCCCGCACGCCGGCGTCGGCGAGGGCTTCCAGGAACAGGAACCCGTACGCCGGACCGCTGCCGGAGACCGCCGTCACCGCATTGAGCAACGGCTCGGAGACCTCCTCCGCGACGCCCACGCATTCCAACATCGCCCGCACCAGCGCGGCATCAGCGTCGGTGGCGTGCGTGCCGCGGGTGAACCCCGCCGCCCCGGCGCCGACCAGCGACGGGGTGTTCGGCATCACCCGCACCACGCGGGCCTCGGCTCCGGCCGCCGCTTCGAGGGTCTCGATCGTCACCCCGGCGGCGACGCTGACGATCAAGGAGCCCGACTTACGCTTGCCGCGACTGGCCTCCAGCGTCTCCCGGATTTGATAGGGTTTGACGGCGAGGACGAGGACGTCCACGGTCGTCGCGAGTTCGGCGTTTCCGCCGTCGGAGGCGTCGAACGTGTGCGCCCCGCCGGTCGATGCGGAGAACGCCTCGCGACTTCCCGGCGAGCGCGCGGTGCCGAACACGCGGTCCGCGGGGGCGAAGCCGCGACTGACCAGTCCCCCGGCCAACGCGGTGGCCATCTTGCCGCAACCGAGGAAGCCGATTGTGGGTTCGTCCGTCATCACGTCTCCGGGTTGGATTCGTCGCCGATGAGTTCCCGCAGCAGCACCGTCGCGTAACTGCCCGCGGGGAGAAAGAAGCGGACGCGCAGTCCGCTCGTGCCCGCTCCGTCCTCGCCTGCTGAGAGATCCGCGGGGGCGATGGACAGGTCCGCGGGCCGCACGAGGTAGGGCCGCCGCGTGCCCGGGGTGAGCTTGGCGAACCGGCGAAAGGCATCGTCCGGCAGCCCGGAGTCGGCAAGGATCGCCGCTTCTCGTCGGGCCGGTTCGCCGGTCGGTTGTTTCATGCGAGGCCCGAAGATTGGGCCGGTGACGGCGGTTTCGTCCGCGTCGACCCGCGTCTGCTCCTCGGCCAATTCGTGCTTCATGGGCAGATCCGGCACGACGAACAGCCCGCCGCTGCCGCGAACCTGCATCACGTCGCCGGGCGAGACCGTCCCCGCGGAGCGGTCGGAAATGCGATCCGCGAGGCAGGCGTTGAACAGGTCGGACTGAGCCGCCGAGAGCGCCAACCGCACCAGGAACGCCCGCCGTTTGCGAGGCACGTCGCGATCGGTCTTCTCTCCCCGCAGCAGGGCGTATCCCAAGGAGAGAGTCGAACCGCCCTTCCCGAATCGCTGCGTGCCGAAGGCGTTGGCGAACCCGGTCGTCCGCAACCGCTCCGCGATCGGCGCCGCCCGCTCGGCGGCGTCGGCGACGGTTCCCCGCAGCAGGACGTCGAATCGATTGCCGCGGAGGTGCCCGGTCTTCAGCTTGTTCGTGTGCCGGCGGCTCTCCAGGATCTCGACCCCGGCGGCGTTCGCTTCGTCGACCCGCGGCGCCGCGGTCGCGGGCACGCTGACCCATTGCTCCGTCACGGCACGGCGGTCCTTGAGGCCCGCCACGCCGATGTCCCGCTTTCCCACCCCCAGCGTGCGGGCGATGTGCGCGGTGAGGGCCTCCGCGCTCACGTCCGTCTTCCGCACCCGCAGATAAAGGTGCGGCCCCTCGCCGCAGGGTTCGTAGGCGGGCACCTCGGAAACGCGGAAGTCATCCGGCTCCGTCTTCACCGAGCCGCCGACGCCGGGCAGATCGGCGTGGAGACGCGGGACGGGGCGGGGCGAAGTGACGTCGATCATCCGGCTGGGGCGAGGAACGGCCGCAGATCGTCGTCGGAAAGCCGCCCGTCGTACAGGGCGGAGGCGATCAGCAGTTCAGAAACCCCCGCATCCGCGGCCGCCCTCACATCCGCGATCGAGCGAACGCCGCCCCCGGTCAGTACGGGCCGCGACGGCTTCGCCTCGATCAACTCCCGACAGAGCGGCAGGGTCGGCACGCCGCCGCCGACGCCGACAGCTTTCAGATCGAGCACCAGCGTCGATCGCTCCGACTCGCGAACGAGATCCAGCGCCCCGGGCGGGCCAAGCGACCGGCCGCCGCGGAGGTCGCAGCCGATCACCACGTCAAACCGCAGACAACGCCGCAACTCCGCCAGACTCTCCGCGGACTCCGAGGCGACGACCAGCCGGGAGTCTGCCGGAGTCAGCCCGCCCTCGACGTCTCCGGCGTGCTCGATCCCCGGATCGAGCAGCAGGTCGAAGCCGTCGGCGACGAGGTTGTCCCACAACGCCACGTTTGCCCGGGGCGAAGCGGGGCCGCCCTGTTCGATCGCGTCGAGGTCCGCTAGGTAGATCGAGACGAAGCCCCAGCGCTCCCGACCGCGACGCGCGAGCGTGAGCGGGTCGGCCTCCGGGGACAGCGTCGATTGAAACGGGCGGTAGCTCGCCCGTTCCCCGGCGACGGCCCGCACCGCCAGCCCGCCGCGGACGTCGATGACCGGCAGAATCTTCACCGCCGCCGCCCCGCCCCGCAGCCATGATTCGCCGCCACGCCGACGCCCGTCCGCCGTCCTTCCGCCGGGTCTGTCGACCGCTCCTGTGGACGTTGCTGCTCGGCGCGATGGGATGCAGCAGCCTCGCGTCGTTTGAGCGTCGCATGGTCTATCAACCAGGGACGATTGAGGCCCCGCCGGAGGCGCGGGCTCCAGTCGAGGAGATCGTGGCGACGACCAGCGACGGGCTGGAACTTCGAGGCTGGCTGGTGCGCGCGCCCGGCGGCCCGCAGTCGAGCGGTTCCCGGCGGCTGGCGCTGTTCTTCCATGGCAACGGCGGCGATCGGACGGGGCGAATGAGCGAAGCGGCGGCGTTCGCGACGGCCGGCTGCGACACGCTGCTGACGGATTATCGCGGCTACGGTGGCAACCCCGGCACGCCGTCGGAAGCCGGACTTCAAAAGGATGCGCAGGCCTGGTGGGCCGCGGCGCTCGATGCAGGGTATCGGCCTCGCTCGATCGCGGTCGTCGGCAACAGCCTGGGCGGCGGGGTGGCGGTCGGCCTCGCGGCGGACCTGTGCGAATCCGGTGAGTCGCCGGGCGGTTTGATCGTCCGCAGCACGTTCGACAGCCTCACCGAGACCGCGGCTCACCACCAGCCGCTGCTGCCCGTTCGATGGCTGATGACCGATCGGTTCGACTCCGCCGCGGTTGCCGATCGGATCACCTGCCCAATTCTCCAGACGCATGGAACCGAAGACCAGGTCGTCCCCTTGGCCCGCGGCGAGCGACTGCACGCCGCGTTCCCCGACGAAAGCGCCGGCGGCGTCCCGAAGCAGTGGATCGCGGTCGACGGCGCCGGCCACAACGACCTCCGCCGGGTCGCCGATGGGACGTGGGGCGTACCGGAGCGAGCGTTTCTCCAAAGGCTGCTCGTCGACTGACGCGCACGGCTCCACATTGGGTTAAAACAGTGTCGAACTCGTCAGGAACGCTCTCCCATGTCCGCCGTCGCGACGTTCACCGCCCGCTACGCCGAGTGGCCCTGGTGGGCGCGGGTCAGCAGCAAGCTGCTGGCGGTCCTGGTTTTGACGTACCTGTTCGTGGCGATCGCGGTGTTCTTCCTGCAGCGGAGAATGATGTTCCCAGCGGGTCACAGCGACGTGCGGTTGACGGCCGTCGACTTCGCCGGCGGTCGCGGGCTGAGCGACGTGACGGCAACGACTGACGACGGCCTCACGCTGCACGGCTGGCTGGGTCGCGCCCCCGGCGGTCCGGTCGAAGCCGGAGAACGCCGGGCGATCCTTTATTTCCACGGCAACGGCGGGGATCGACGGATTCGTCTGGGCGAGATCGACGCCCTGAACGCCCTCGGGTGGGACGTGCTGCTGTTCGACTATCGCGGCTACGGCGAGAACCCCGGCTCGCCGTCGGAGGACGGCCTACGGAAAGACGCGAGAGCTTGCTGGCAGGCGACTCTCGCGGCGGGGTACTCGCCCGATCGGGTGGTGATCGCCGGCGTCAGTTTAGGCGGGGCCGTGGCGACGCCGCTGGCCGCGGAGCTGTGCGAATCGGGCACGCCTCCAGCCGGACTGCTGCTGCGGAGCACGTTCGACTCCATGACGAACGCCGCCTCGAACCGCTTCCCCTGGCTGCCGGTTCGCCTACTGTTGAGGGACCGCTTCGACTCCGCGGCCGTCGCCGACCGGGTCGCCTGCCGGGTGTTCCAAGCCCACGGGACCGCGGACAGGATCGTCCCGCTGAGACTGGGCCGAGCGCTGCACGCGGCGTTTCCCGCGGAGAGCGCCGACGGCGTCCCGAAGACTTGGCTTGCGCTCGAGGGCGCCGGTCACAACGGCGTGCGGCGTCAGGGCGGACGGGCTTATGCCGTCGGGGAGCGAGACTTCCTAGAAATCCCCGTGCCGGCCGCTGACGAGGTAGCCACGGATGCCGGCTTGGACTGAGCGAAGGCGCCCCGTCAGGAGAACATCGACGCGACGCCCGAGGCGTCGAACGCGTGCGGGAGGTGCGTCACGGTCGGCTCGCCGCCGTCGGCGGGCGTGACGACCTCGACCACGTCGAACCGGCAGGATGCCGTCTCCAACAAACCCTCCGCCTTCAGATACGCCAACGCGGAGCGCGTGATCTGCCTTTGCTTCGCGGCCGTGACCGCCTCCGCCGGGCGACCGAACCGGGGCGCGGCGCCGGCCTCGGCGGTGCGGGTCTTCACCTCACAGAAGACGTAGCGACCGTCGGCGTCCCGGCCAATCAGGTCGATCTCTCCGCAGCGGGTGCGGCACTGCCGATGCAGAATCCTGACGCCCGCTTTCCGCAGCGCCCGCTCCGCAATTCGCTCGCCTCGATCACCGAGTAAGCGATTGCGGAGGCCTTGGAGCATGCGGTCAGACCCGACTCGACGAAGGCGCCGAGCCGGAGGCGATGTCTTCATCGATTCTGGCGACGGATGAGTGATCGAACCATACGACGACCCGGCCCGGCCCGAATCCGTACGCCAAGCCCTCCATCGCCGCGATCACGTCGGGGTTGTCGACCTCAAAGTGGCTACCGTCGTTCAGCCGTATCGTGAAAGGCTTGAACGGCTTCGCGTTCCGGAGTCGACTCACGGTATCGGTGAAGAACGACGCGTCCATTACGCCTTGTCCTTGGGCTCAACCTCGCCCTTCCGCGGGGCACGCTCGCGGAGGCGGGTCGCCTTGCCGACCCGGTCGCGGAGATAGAACAGCTTCGCCCGACGGACGCGGCCGTGGCGCTTGACCTCGACCTTGGCGATCTTCGGGCTGTTGGTGGGGAACTGACGCTCCACGCCCTGCCCGGAGACGATCCGGCGGACGGTGAACATCTCCCGGGTGCCGCTGCCGCGGGTGGCGATGACGACGCCGCTGAAGATCTGAATCCGCTCCTTCTCGCCTTCCAGGATACGGGTGTGAACGTCGACGGTATCGCCGACCGAGAACCGCAGCGGCTTCTCCCGCAGGCTGGAAGCTTCGGCGGCGTCGAGGAGGGGGTGGCGCATCGGAGGCGGGCGGTCGGGCGTCGGTTCGGATCGAACCGGCAGGTCGGACGGTCGGGAAAGGCTATTCGTTTCTACTTCAATCGAGCGTGCCGCGGGAACGGGCGTCGCTCTGCTGCTCGCGCCACGCGGCGATCCGTGCGTGGTCGCCGGAGAGCAGCACCTCCGGGACGGTGAGGCCACGGAAGTCGCGCGGGCGGGTGTATTGGGGGAACTCCAGCCGCCCCGGCGCGCTGTGGGAATCGTAACGGGCGCTGTCCGCATCGCCAAGGACGCCGGGCACCAACCGCATACAGGCTTCGATGAGCAGCATCGCCGGCACCTCGCCGCCGTTGAGGACGAAGTCCCCCACGCTGATCTCCCGCGACTTCAATCCGGTCCGCACGCGGTCGTCGAACCCTTCGTAGCGACCGCAGAGCAGGATGAGCCGCTCGTGGGTCGCCAACTCCTCCACCAGCGGTTGGGTCAACCGCTCGCCGGTGGGAGTGAGCATCAACAATTCGCCGGGCGACGCGTCGCCCGACGACTGGGATCGCTCCTCCCGGACGGCCTCCACGGTGTGAAAGACCGGCTGGCAGGACAGCAGCATCCCGGGACCGCCGCCGTAGGGGCTGTCGTCAACGCGGTGGTGCTTATCGAGCGTGCGGTCGCGGAAATTCCACAGCCGCACGTCGATCAGCCCGCGGTCGATCGCCTTGGCAACGAGGCTCTCGGAGAGAAACCCGTCGAACAGGCCCGGGAAGAGGGTGCAGACGTCGAAACGCATGGAGGAAGCCGAACGAGGAAAGGTCGAATGCTGAACGACGGACGGCCGTAACGACCGGCCGGTTCGTCATCCGCCATCCCTCATCGATCACTCCGCGGCGGCTTCTTCGGCGGGGGCTTCTTCGGTCGCTTCCGCGGTCTCCTCGGCGGGCGCTTCCGGTTCCGGCGGCTTCTCCTCTTCCTTGGGAGCGGTCAGCGGCGGCGGCGCCTTGGCGGTGCCGAAATCGTTCTTGCGAACTTTGTTGATGAGCACGCCGACCTTGTGGCTCGGCTGGGCGCCCACGCCGACCCAGTGGTCGATGCGTTCGAGGTCCAGCTTCACCCGATTGGCCTTATCGGGAACCATCGGGTCGTAGGTGCCGACCTCTTCGATCGCCTTCCCGTCGCGGGGGGCGCGGGAGTCCATCACGCAGACGCGATAGAACGGGCGGTGCTTGCGCCCGAGGCGCTTCATGCGGATACGAACGGCCATAGTCGAATGTCGGGGGTGGGAAGTGGGATGTCGAAAGTAACGGGGGCGAGCGGCGGGCCTTGCCCTCCGACACCGAACGAGTCGCCTGACGGCTAACGATTCTTTTTGCGGCTCTTCTTGGCCAACTGCTTCTTACGCTTGCGCTCCGCGCGGAGCTTCGCGAGGTCCTGATCCGCCTTGGTGGACTGCTTGCGCTGCTGGATCTGACCGCCCGGGTTGGCGGACATCTGCCCGGCAAGCCCCTTCACCGCGGCCATCCGGTCTCGCATGCCGAGGCCCGACATGCTCTGCATCATGCCGGACATCCCTTTAAAGTCCTTCAGCAGCTTGTTGACCTCGTGCGGCTGAACGCCCGAGCCGGCCGCGATGCGGTTGCGACGGCTGCGATCGATGCGGTCCGGGTTGAGCCGCTCGTCCTGGGTCATGGAGTCGATCATCGCGCCGACGCGGCGGACCTCGCCGTCCATGTCGGCGTCCGGATCCATATCCGCGAGCTGCCCCATGCCCGGGATCATTTTCATCACGGATCGCATCGACCCCAGCTTGCCGATCTGGCCCATCGCCTTCTGGAAGTCCAGCAGGGTGAACTTCCCCTCGGCCATCCGAGCCTGCTGCTCGGCCATTTCGTCGGCGTCGAACTCCCGCTGGGCCTTTTCCAGCAGGGTCGCCATGTCGCCGCCGCCGAGGATGCGGCCGGCCATGCGGTCCGGGTGGAACGCTTCCAACCCGTCGAGAGTCTCGCCGGTGCCGACGAACTTCAGCGGGACGCCGGTGACGGCCTTGATGCTCAGCGCCGCCCCGCCGCGGGTGTCGCCGTCCATCTTGGTGAGGACGACGCCATCCAGCTCCAACGCTTCATTGAAAGCCTTGGCGCTGTTGACGGCGTCCTGGCCGGTCATCGCGTCGGCGACGAGGAACGCCGCGTCCGGGCCGACCTTCCGGTCGATCGCGGACAACTCCTTCATCAGTTCTTCGTCGACGCCCAGCCGGCCGGCGGTGTCGAGGATCACGACCCGCACGTCGCCGCGACGCTTCGCCTCTTTCACCCCGTTCGCGCACACCTTGACCGGCGTGCTGCTCGCCGGGTCTTCGGTGTAGACCGGCACGCCGACCTGCTCGCCGAGCGTGCGGAGCTGCTCGATCGCGGCGGGACGCTGGAGGTCGGCCGCCACCAGCAGCGGGGCGAAGCCGTCCTTCTTGAGGGCGCGGGCTAACTTGCCGCAGGTCGTCGTTTTGCCGGCGCCCTGCAGGCCGCACATCATCAGGACCGTCACGCCGTCCCGCTTCACGCCGATCTGGGCGGCAGGGGAGGACGGCTGGAAGTCGCTGTCCGGGTCGCCGCCCATCAGGGTGACGAGTTCCCGATAGACGATCCCGACGATCTGCTCGCTGGGTTTCAGCGACTTCAAAACCCGATCGCCGACGGCCTGCTCGGCGACTCGCTTGGTGAAATCCTGGGCGACGTCGTAGGCGACGTCCGCTTCCAGCAGCGCCTGCCGCACCTGCTTCATGCCCTCCCGGACGGTCGCCTCCGTGAGGCGGCCGCGGTCGATGAAGGACATCGCCTTCTGGAGGCGTTCGGAAAAGCTTTCGAACAAGGTGACCGGGGGAACTCTCTGTAACTCTGGGCGACAGGCGAGGCCCGCGGGGGCGGGCGCAGAACGAGGCGGCGGTTGGAAGCGAGACACCGTATCCGCATGGCCGCGACCGGACAACGCACCGGAGCGGTCCAGTCGATGACGCAGTATGATCGATACGTTCCGCGAAAGAGTTGCCCATGCCCACCGTGACCGAGAACTCCGCCGGCCCCGTCCCGTCCAGGCGAGCCGACGCCCGTCCGTACGTCGGGTCGGGACGGCTCCTTGATCCGATCGTGCTGAGCGGCGTGGAGTGGGAGGAATACGTCCGGTTCGGCGACGAGCCGGAAAACGAATCCCTTCGTATGACTTACAACGCTCGGACCAAGCGACTGGAGATCGGTATGCCGACCGGCGAGCGGCACGAGAGCGTCGCGCTCAATCTCACGTTACTGGTGTTCGCCTTCGCACGTGTACGCCGAATGCGAATCAAGCCTGTCGGCTCGACAACGTGGAGGCGGATGGCGATCGGGGGGGCGGAGGGGGATTCCTCCTTCTATATTTCTCGCTTCGACCAGATCCGCGGCCGAGATGGAATGATACCGGATCTGGATGGGGGAGAGGTCCCGCCAGACCTGCTGATCGAAGTGGACGTCACCAACCCCGGCGTCGATAAATTGCCGATCTTCGAGGGAATCGGCATCCCGGAGATCTGGGTCTGGGAGGACGAGTCCATCGTCGTCCGTCGGTTGGGTTCGGACGGCTACGAAGTAACGGATCACAGCGTCGAACTGCCCGGGTTCCCGCTGGCCTTCGCCGCCGAACTGCTGGCGACTCGAGCGGACGCCGCCACCTTCGAGCTGGAGGAGGCGTTCGAGAGACGACTACGGAACGAGGCCTGAGGGAGCGGTTGCCGGCGGCGCGCACAGGCTCTGAGCCCGCTCAAACAGCCGGACCGCCATGCCTCCCTTCCCTCGCTTTGCCCTTTCCGCTGTACTTTGCACGACGCTTTTCGAAGGACTGACGATCGCGGGCCGATTGCTCTCCGGCGGGTCGGCGGCGGAGTGGATCGAAAAGACCGAGCCGCCGTTGTGGTTGCAGGTGCACCACATGTTCTGGGCGATCCCGGTCGCGGCGATCGCTTGGGCGGCGTGGGAGCGATTCCCGCGGGTCGGGGCGGCGCTGGGCGGGATCGCGATGGGGCTGGTCGCCAGCGATCTACTGCATCACTTCGTCGTGCTGCCGCTGTGGGTGGGAAATACCGGCTGGCATTGGCCCTGAGCGGCGCCGGCCGCGGGAGGTCTGGGCGGGGCGCCTGGAGTGAGACGACCGAGACAGGCGCCGGCCCGGACCGGGGGTTCTTTCCCCTCCGGTCCCTCGCCGCTACCGTTCACATTCGCCCCCGGCTCACGGGGGATAACGCCCCCCGCTCGCCTCGCTGACAGGTCGCCTCTCATGGATCCGGACGAAATTCTTCTCGACGCCGAAGAGCGTATGGGCAAAGCGGCGGACGTTTATCAGCAGCAACTCACCGGCATCCGCACCGGCCGGGCGAGCGCCGGACTGGTTGAGAGCGTCCGCGTGGACCTGTACGGCAGCCCGACGCCGCTGAAGCAGTGTGCGACGATCAGCACCCCGGAGCCGCAGCAGATCGCGATTCGCCCCTACGACGCCTCGCAGATCAACGCGGTCGTCAAAGCGATTCAGGCCAGCGACCTCGGCCTGGCCCCGAACAGCGACGGTCGGATGGTGCGGTTGAACGTCCCGCCGCTCTCCACGGAGCGCCGCAAGCAACTCGTGTCGCGGGTGCACTCGCTGGCCGAGGAATCGAAGATCTCCATCCGCAACGTCCGCCGCGACGCCAACAAGCATGCCGACGGACTCGAAAAAGAGATCGGCGAAGACGAGGTGAAGCGCATCAAGGACGAGGTTCAGGACCTCACGAAGAAGTTCGAAGGCAAAGTGGCGGACGCCTCGAAGGCCAAGGAAGAAGAGGTGATGGAGGACTGACGTTCAAGGCAGAAGGGGAGGAGGCGGAAGGCGGATGGGCCGCCGCCCGTCGACCCGTTCCTTCCGACCTCCGCCTTCTCCCCTCCGCCATTGACGATGTCCTATCGCACCCTCAAGCGGCTGCTCGGCGAAACGAGTCTGGAGCGGAAGTGCCGGCTGCTGTTCGGCAGCGGGCTGCTGGCCCTGATCATCGGTTCCTTCCTGCTGTATCGCGGATTGAACCGTCGCGTGGTTTGGGACCAGAACCGCGACATGGCCCGCGGACGGGTCGGATCGGTGCTGGAGGAGTTTCACGAGCAGGTCGTTCGGAGGGACGCCGCGCCCGACGCGGAGGCGGCACGGGTCGAGTCGACGAACTTCGCGCCGGCCGCATTGCCGGACGAGCTTCGCAACTTTCTGTACCGGGTGTACGCCCCCGATCCGAGCCAGGCCCATGCGCTGCTGACGCCGCCGGACAAGGAGGGGTTGGAAGCCCTCGCGGAGCTCCGCAGCGGGGCGGACGAGGTGACGCGGATCGAAGAGTCCGACGACGGCCCCCGGTTTCACCTCTACTCCGCCGCTCGCAACGACCCCGCCCAGTGCGCCGCCTGCCACAGAGGAGCGGCGCCGGGGGCGTTGCTCGGGGCCGTCCACGTGACCGTCCCCTTGGGACAGACCCGGGCCAGCCTCGCACGGAACGACGTGTTTCTGCTGACGACCGGCTTAGTGACCGCCGTGCTGGCGATGCTCGCGGCGTGGGCGATCGTGCGTTACGTGATCGTGAAGCCCGTGCTGCACCTCAAGGAGGTCGCGGACGAGATCGCCCGGGGCACGCTCGACCGCCGCAGCGACATCCGCACCGGGGACGAGTTCGAGGAGCTGTCGCAGGCGTTCAACCGGATGCTCCGCCACCTGATCACCCTGCAGGATGAGCTGCGCGACAAGAACGTCGAACTGGACACGCGGGCCGATCGACTCGCTCAGGCGAATATGGAGCTGTACGAAACGAATCGCCTGAAGGACGAGTTCCTCGCCACGATGAGCCACGAGCTGCGGACGCCGTTGAACAGCATTCTCGGCTTCAGCGAAGTGCTGGATTCGGCCGGCACGCTGGACGAGAAGCAGCGCAAATGGGTCGGCAACATCCGCAACGGCGGACGCGACCTGAAGGTGTTGATCGACGACATCCTCGATTTGGCCAAGATCGAAAGCGGCAAGCTGGAGATCGCCCGGGCGCCGGTGGATCTGGAGCAGCTCTGCCACCGTCAGGCCGACGCCCTGCGGCCGATCGCGGAGCGGAAGTCGATCGAACTCACCGTCGACATCGACCCCTCCCTGCCGGAGTTGCAGCAGGACGCCGGCAAGCTGCAACAGATCCTCAACAATCTGCTGTCGAACGCGATCAAGTTCACCCCCTCCGGCGGACAGGTGCGGGTGCGGGGCCGCGATCTCGGACCGCGGGACCGCCGGGGCGGCGTGCTGATCGGCCCGATCGGCTCCGGCCGGCACGCCGGTCGCTGGTTCGAAATCATCGTCTCCGACACCGGCATCGGGATTCCGCTCGAGGATCAGGCCGCGATCTTCGAGAAGTTCCGACAGGCACGCGGCCCCTCCGCCGACGGCCGCGCGACCGACGCCATGACCCGCGAGCACGGCGGCACGGGGCTGGGACTGTCGATCGTGAAGGAACTCTGCCGGCTGCTCGGCGGCGAGGTGACCTGCACCAGTGAATACGGTCGCGGCAGCGTGTTCACCGTCCGCCTGCCCTGCGTCTGTCCGGAACCGGAACCGCCCGAACCGGCGGAGGATCCGGGCGGGCTGCGCCTGTCGCGCTCGCCCGGATCCGCCGCCTAAGCGCCGGCCCATTCCGACGCCGGCTTGCTCCGCCGTTGACCTACTTCGTCGCGGTCACTTCGGAGTCGAACACGCGGACCGTCTTCCATTTCGCCTTTTGCTCCTCGATGAACTCCAGGTGCCGGGGGGCGACGGCGTACTTGTCGTGGGCTTCCTTCGAATCGAACACCACCAACAGCGACACGTCGAACGTCTTGTCGTTCACCTCCCGGTCGAACTCCTCGGCCCGCGGGCCGACGGCGAAGTAAACGGTCCCTTCGTGCCCCGTGAGGTACTTCTTGCAAGCGGCAATCAGCCCCGCGCGTTGTTCCGCGTTCGACTCTTGCAAGGTGAAGTAGACGCTGTGATTGATCATCGGCGAGGCGGATGGCGAGGGTACGGGATCTTCGCCCAGCAAAGCGGCCGGAGCCGTCGCCAGCAACGCTACGGCCGCACAGGACAGCCCCGCGACGAGAACGAACCGGCGTGAGGCGGGGCGGGAGAAGGCGGGGTCGGGAGCGGACATCGGCGGGGCGAAGCTCGGGAAAGAAACGGGAACCCGGCCAGCATGAGCGACGGCCCTCGGGGATTCGACCCGGGGGCTTGGCCGCAAAAGGTCCCCGTCGGAATTTTCCTTCGATTCCGCAGAATCGCGCTCAAGGTTCGAGTCCGAAGGGTCGATTCGACTCGTGCAGGACGCTTCTCGCGCCCCAACCATTCGCCCGCTGTGGTTCCCCGCCTCCGGCTTCCGCCGGGTCCCGGCGTGTGGAACGCAGCCGACCGACCCGCAAAGGGAACTCGATGCCTTTCTCCCTCGCTTCCCTCGCTCTCGTCCGGCGCCGCGGCGCTGCCGCGTTCGCCGGTCTGCTGGGAACCTTCGCCGCCTTCGCTCCGACGGCTGCTTCGGCTCAGTATGCGGATTGCGTGGCGCCGGCGCTGCCGCCGAGCGTCGGCTTCACGCAGGCCTCGCCGGTCTTGCAGAGCCATGCCTTCGTCGCTCCGCCGACGATGGGTCCGGTCTACGGGCCGGGGATGCACCGCCCCCACGGGCCTTGGGCGAACTACACGGGTCCGCGTCGCATCAGCGGCCTGCCGGCGTATCGGCCCTTCGGGATGCCGATGCTGTCCGAGGTCGGCGCCGCTATCGGGGCCGGCGTGGGCGCCGTGGGCGCGGGAATCGGCGGGTTCGCCGACGACGTGCTGCTCGGCCCGGTCGGCACGCCGTTGTGCCGCCGCGG
>NZ_WTPX01000117.1 GCF_013036045.1 Alienimonas chondri | reverse complement strand
CCTCCCCCACCGCCGCCCGGTAGCGGCGGGCGTTGTTCGGGCAGACGGCCAACACCCGGAACGCCGCGGCGAAGGGCGTCTCGACACGCTCGCCGGTGAGATACTCCTCCGCGTCGTCGGTCCGTCGCAGGCCGGTTCGGTCGCACAGTTCGTCCAACAGGCCGGCCCGCACGACGGACGGGTCCGGGTCGTACAGAACCTCCCCAATCGGCCCGACGTGCGGAATCGCATCGAACGGGTCCGCGGCGAGGGTCTGGGAATGCATCGCTCCGGGGGCTGACGCCCCCGGCTCGCCGGGAAGCAGCACGGTCGCCCGATGGATGTGAGGATCGCCGAGGGCGCCGCACCAGACGGTCGCCTCGCGGCACTCGCCGCCGTGCGAAATCAGTTCGATCTCGCAGCCGACGAACTTCCCGCCCCAGTTCGACGCCGGGCTGACCTTGATCGCCGCCCCCGCGGCGGTCGCCGCGATCTGCTGCATGAACGGCAGACCGGGGGCGTAGTCCTCCAACCGCTTCTCCCGCCGCCGCGACCCGCGATCGCCCGACGGGCGGCGGTCCGGGTCGAGATGGACGAAGGCGCCGGCCGCGGCGATCCCTTCCACATCCGCAGCCAGCGGTTCGACCCGCGAGCCCACGCCGTACAGATCGGCGTTGCGGGCGGCCATCCAGCCGGCGGCTGGATGGCGGTCGACGGTGCGGACGGGGGCGTACTCCGCGAGGGCGATCGCGTCCCCGCCCAGTCCGCCGCACAGATCGAACCACGGGGCGTTCGCCGCCTCGGCCCGCTCGGCGAATCGGCGAGCCTTATGACGAGCAACGGCCTCCCCGGTGGCCTGTTCGAGCCGGACGCGGTCGAACCACATGCGGTCGCCCAGACGAAACTTCTCCTCGGCCCGCAGGCGAAGCTCGGACAACGTGAGCGCCGCGGCGACCGCTTCGGCGGGGTGCTCCTCCCGCAGCGCCAGTTGGGCCGCCGGGGCGTTGCCCGCCTCGGCCGCGGCGTCGATCAGCGTCGGGTTCTCGTGCAGATAGTTCAGCCACCGCACGTCGGCCAGCGGCGGCGTCATGGTTCGATCCGTTTCAGCAGTGTCTCAAGACGCTCCGCGGAAACTTCAGACGCCGGTAGGTCGTCCGTCCGCACGACTCGGGAGGAGCCGTCCGCAGCGACCAACACTAGCGCCGCCTGCCCGCCGCCCAGCCATCGGAGTGCTTCCCGCTCCGCCCACAGCCGCGGCGCCAGGCGATCGGGCAGCCGCTCCGCGGCGACCTCCGCCGCGGTCGCGGTCGCTACGCCCGCCGATAACCAGCCGTCGTCCAGCCGGTAGAGGCGCTCCATACGACCGTCGATCCCCGGTCGCCCAGGGCCGCTCGAGGGGAGGAAGAAGTCGACGTCCCGCCGCTCCGCCGCGTTCCCCGGCGCTCGCACGGCCTCCCGCAGCCGCTTACGAGCCTCGGCCGCAGCGTCGGAATCAGGTTCGAGGAACGCCGCCAGTTCGTCGCGTTCCGCATCGGTCGCTATTCGCTCCGTCAGTTCGGCGACATGCAATAATCGCGAGCGAACCGGGGGGAGCGGGCGTCGCAGGTCGTACGGCTCGCAGGGTTCGGTGTCGGCAAGGACCGAGGCGAATTTCCCGGGCGGCGTCCCCCGTCGCGACCCGGGCAACGCCTTGCCGACGCCCGCGGGTTTCACTTCGTGCGTGCGGATCTCCGGCGGCTCGTACAGCGGTCCCTTCACAGTCGGAGCGTGCGGCTTGCCGGTCTTGAGGTCGAAGACGGCTTCCAACGTCTTCAACGGAATGCCGGTCGGCCGTTTGGGCACGACGGTGCCCTCGGCTTTCTCATCGACCGGGCGGGCCGCGGAGAGGATCAACCGATCCGCCGCCCGCGTCGCGGCGACGTAGAAGATGCGCACGATCTCCGCTTCGTCGGCGGCTTTCTCACGGGCCTTCCAGATCTCGGCGCCGGGGTCTTCGAGCTTCTCCCCGTGCTGATGAGACAGCGGCACGATCGGCCCGAGATCCGGGTCGAACGTGCCTTCGACGGACACGCCGGGCGGCTTTCGATCCAGGTCGCAGGCAACGACGATCGGGAATTCCAACCCCTTTGAGCCATGCACCGTCATCAGCGTGACCACGTTCGGATCTTGCGTGACCGTCGCCGCTTCGCCCTCGCTGAGCGTCTCCTTCACGCTCTCCAGCAACCGGGCCGCGAAGCCCCGCAGGCCGCCGTCCGGCAGGGCGTCCGCGTCGCGGGCCATGCGGAGTAGCTTGCGCAAGTTCGCCAGCTTGCGCTCGCCGAGGAACTCCAGCAGCAACGCCCCGTCGTAGCCGGTCCCCTCGACGGCCCGCTGCAACAACCCGCCCGGTCCGAACCGCGATCGCCCGGCGATCAGCCCCCGCAGCACGCCGCGGACGTGCGACAGCCGCTCGTTCTGCTCAGCCGGAAGGGGGAATGAGGCGTCTTCGAGAACCGCGGCGGCGAGCGGGGCGAACCGCACCTGTTCATCGACCCTATCCGCGGCGCCGGCCTCCGGTTCCGCGGGGCGGTCGCAGAGGGTGAACAGGGTGTCGTCGGACAGGCCGCACAGGGGACTGCGGAGCACTCCGGCCAGCGAGAGCGTGTCGTCGGGATCGTCCAACCAGAGCAACAGGTGCACCAGATCCTGCACCTCCTGCTGGGCGAAGAACGATTTCCCGCCGGCGATGTAGGCGTCGACGCCCACCTCCCGCAGGGCGTCCTCATACAGCTTCACGTCCGTCAACGCCCGGAACAGCAGGCAGACGTCGCCCGGTACCGGCACGCGGTCCGGCTCGCATATCACACGGACGCAGGCATCGCCGTCGAGCAGTTCCCGCACGCGGGCAGCCACCCATTTCGCTTCGACCTCCCGGCACTCCGCCGCCTTCGGCTTCGCCCCGCCGGGGCCGAGCGGCACGGTCGGCAGGAGAAACTCGATCTGCGGGTCGCTGCTTGATTCCAACGCCCCGCCCGGCGGCGGTTCGAGCGGTTCGTAGTCCTCCATCGACGGAGCGAACAACGCGTTGACGAACCGCAGGATCTCCGGGCGGGAACGAAAATTCTTCGTCAGCGGCAGACGGCCGGCGGGCGCAATCTCGCCGCGGATCCGCCCGAACACCTGCGGGTCGGCGCCGGTGAAGCGGTAGATGCTCTGCTTCGCATCGCCCACCAAGAACAGCTTGCCGGCATCCTCGCCGGCGGCCAGACCGGCGATGCGACGGACCAGCTCCGCTTGCACGGGACTGGTGTCCTGAAATTCGTCGACCATCAGCAGCCGGATCGAGCGGGAGACCTTCTCCCGCACCGCGTCGTCCCGCAGCAGCCGAGCCGCGAGCCGCAGTTGATCGCCGAAGTCCAACCGGGCCGTCTCCCGCTTCACCCGCTCGTACCGCCGGGCGGCGTCCGCGGCGAGCGGCACGTACGCCCGCACCGCCGGCAGCGCCGCGGCGAAGTCCGGCGGGCCGTCGCCCAGCGTCTTCAACAGTTCGTCCGCCAGCCCGCGGAACGATGCGAGATGAGCCTGAATCACCGCGTAGTCCTCGCCGTCCCACATCTTTGGGGACTGACCGAGCTTCCCGGCGACCATCAACGGCCGCACCGCCGCCAACCGCGATCGCAGCCCGTTCGCGTCCGGCGGAGGGCCGGTGAACAGCAGTTCGCACTCGGTCAGTAGCGTGCGACGGGCGTCGGCCTTGTCCGGCTTCGTGTGGAGGTTCCGGGTCAACACCGGCTGCAGCTCCGCCCAATGCGACGAGTCCCGCAGCGCTTCAAACAGCGGGGCGATCAGTTCCCGCTCCCACGCCCCGGCCCGAGCGGCGACGAGCGTTTCGGTCGTCCACTCCCGGTCGAGCAGTTTGCGATCCGTATCGAGGAGGTTCAGCAGCGTCGTCCGTACCGTCGTCAGCCCGCAACGGGTGACGAGGTCGCGGGGGGAGAGAGCGCCTTCATCAGCGTGCTTCTCCGGCGACCGGGCGAGGGCCGTCTTGAGCGCCGCGTCGACGGCGTCGGCCCGCAGGTCGGCCTCCTCCGTCGCTTCGACCGTGCGGAAGGCGGGATCGAGGTCCGCGGCGGCAGCGTTCTCCTTCAGTAATGTGGTACAGAAGCCGTGAATCGTGCTGATCCGGGCGGTGTCCAGCCGCCGCTGCACCGTGCGCCAATGCTTCCGCTGCGACGCCCGTGCGGGATCGCGGAGCCGTTCGCCCACCGAGCGCCGGACGCGGGAGACCATCTCCGCGGTCGCCTTCTCCGTAAAGGTGATCGCCACCACCGCGGGCAGCCCCTGCGGGCGGCCGTCATTCTCATCGGCCGGTTCCAGTTCTTGCAGGAACCGCTCGATCAATACGGTCGTCTTCCCGCAGCCGGCGCCGGCGCTGAGGCCGACGGAACTGATGCGGTGCCCGACCGCGTCCGACTGCTGCGCGTGCAGCGTCGGCCCGGTCGTTTCGACGGGCGAAGGGGTTGCGGAACGGTCACTCATCGTCGTCGCTCTCCTCCGCAGCCGGGTGCCACGGGGGCGGCCATTTTTCGAGTCGCTCGGCGACCGCCCGCACCTCCGCGGCCCGACCGACGCGGGCGTGATCGCTGAAGACCTGCGTTTCCGCCTTTTCGGGGGAGATGGGGAACACGCCGCCGCGGATCGCCTCCGCCAGTCGCGGGACGATCGCGTCGAGATCGTCTTCCAGCGTCGGCAGGAGCTCTTCGACGCACTTCTTGCGGCCGTTCGAGACGCCGTTCTTCGGTCCCTCCTCCTTTACGCCCCAATAGACCAGGAAGCGGGCGACGGCGTCCGCGGGCACGAGGCCGCACCGCTTCGCCGCAATCGCGTAGAGAGCCAGTTGCAGCGAGGTGCCCCCGGCGATCTGTTCGGCGGCGAACTTCGGCAGGGAGGAACCGGTTTTGTAATCGACGATGTTGTAAGCCGTTTCGCCTTCGATCGTGCCGACGTCCAGCCGGTCAATGCGGCCGGTGACGGGCACGCCGTCGGGGCGATTCGGGAAGCGGGCGGCGTCGGGGCGATCGTCGCGATGGACGACCTCGTCCTCCTCCTCCGGCGTGCGATAGCCAAACGCCGCTTCGAGTTGCGACGTGGACGGCCCTTCGTCCCAGTTCGAGCCGAAATCGCTGCGATACGTCGCGGCCTGGGCCGGGAACGCTTCGGACCACGCCGCCAGCAACGCCCGCTCCGTTTCCCACAGCCCCTCGTGCCAGCGGGCCAGCAGGCGCCCGCGGGGCTTCATCGAGGCGACCTCCTCGCGCAGCAGTTCAAGCGTCGGATCAATGCCGTCCTCGCCCATCGTTCGGCGATAGGCCCGGGCCAATACCGCGTGCATCGCCGTGCCGCGGTTCATGCGATCCTCCCGCAGGCCCGGCGGGTCCGGCCGTTCGACCCGCAGCACGCGGTCGAGAAAGTAGCGGAACGGGTTCGCGGCGAAGGATTCCAGTTCGCTGGCACTGAACTGATAGCCCGCTGGCCGCCGCCGCGAGCGTCGAGCGGATCGCCGGCGCCTCGCTCGGTTCGATCAGCAGCCGGGCCAGCGGGCCGGCCTGCCCGCCGTCGCGGAGCTCGGAGACCGCCCGCACCCGGGTGTCCGCGGGGGTCAGCGTGCGGTTCTCGCCGGGGATCGGGGAGAGGCTGACGGGCGGCGGAACGGGAAATGCGTTCAGCGCGAACAGATCGCGAACCGCTTCCACAAACGGGCCGGGGAACGTCTCGCGGCCGTTTTCGTCCAACGTCGACCACGACAGCGTCAGCGACTCCGACGGCCGCGTGACGACGCCGTAGAACAGCAGCATCTCCGCCCGAGCGGCGGCGTCGGCGAGGGTCGCGGGATCGTCCGCGTCCTCCCCGGATCGCGGCGGCGCCGGATCGGCCGGATTCGGCGGACGGGGGAACTGCCCCTCGCCCAACCCCAGCACGAACAGATGATCGCAACC
Source organism: Alienimonas chondri (assembly GCF_013036045.1). Lineage (GTDB taxonomy): Bacteria > Planctomycetota > Planctomycetia > Planctomycetales > Planctomycetaceae > Alienimonas > Alienimonas chondri. Next base: position 9,284 of record NZ_WTPX01000117.1, on the reverse strand, counting down.
CGCCGTCCGGGCGGTCTCCGCATCGACGAACGCCACCCCGCCCGCGACCGCCGGCGGCCCCGGCACCCGGGCGGCTCCCAGCAATTCGTCCGCCCACCGCAGGAACTCGCCCAGCGAGAGCAGGGCGCCGCCCTCCTCGCCCTCGCCGACCCGGTCCGCGTCGGCGGCGTGCTCCGCGGCGGCTTCGCTGAGCCAGCGGAGCGCGGCCTCCAAATCTTCGGCGTCGTCCTCCCACGGCTCCCGGGGCGCGGCCGCGGCGGCGGGATCGAACCCCAGCGCCGCGATCAGTTCCCGTAGTCGCTCGACCCAGCCCGCCGGGTCGGCCGGGGTACGAGCCGGGGCGAGCGCCGCGTCGAGCGTCTCGCCCGCCCTCAACGCGAGTCGACGGTCCACTTCAACCGGGGCGTCGCGGTCGATCGATGCCGCCCGCTCCGGCGCCTCGCCTTCCTCCGCAGCGCTCCGGTCCGTCGGCTCCTCCGGGGCGAACGCGTCGAGGGCTCTGAGGATGGCGAACCGGTCCTCGCCGACGTTGGCGAATCGCAGCACGCGGGCGACCGCCGTCGCGGCGCCGGGAGGAAAGCCGAACGACGGGTCTCGCAGTACGCTCAGCAACCCCCGCATCCCCCAGCCGGACGCCTCCGCCCGCCACGGGGCCAGCAGTGCCCGCACCGCCGGCCGACCGGCGAGGGGTAGCGGTCGCTCCGCGTCGACCGGCACGCCGCTCGCGTCGCACAGGCGGAAGAACTCCTCCGCGTAGCCGCTGAGATCCCGGGCCGTCACGACGACGCGATCCGCCCTCGCCCCCCGGGCCAGCAGACGTTTCACCCCCGCGACGGTCGCCCGCACCTCGTCTTCGATCCGTCCGGCCCGGTGCAGCGTGATGCTGGTCGCGTCCCTGCGGCGGGGGGCGGGTCGGTCCGATTCGTCAAACAACCACGCGGCGAGATGCCCGAGGGCGTCGTCCGGGCGACGGGGGACGTGCCAGGCGTACTCCGTCTCGACGTCTCGCTCGGCCAGCGGATCGGACAGTTCGTCCACGCTTTGCCAGACCGGCTGGAAGAGATCGGGGCGGAACGGTTCGCCCTCGCGGGGCGTCGCCGTCATGCCGGAGTCTCGCTCCAACGGCAGAGCGATCACCGCGGCGCCCGCCGACGAGGCCAGCGCCGCCAGCAGATCCCGCTGGGTCGCCGTGAAGCTGGTGAACCCGTCGGCCACCAGCAGATCCAACCGGCCCTCGCCGCCCTCGGCGCCGCCTTCGCACAGCAGCGTGCGAGCCGCCCACACGCGGCCCTCGGCATCGAACAGGGACGGGCCGCCGTCCGGCGGGTTCCGCAGGCGTTCCTGATAGGCGGCGTACAAGCGAACGAGATCCCGACGGGCGGGGCCGCCGGTCTGCAACGATTCGTCTTCCGGCCAGACTTCCGCGTACTTCCAGGCCCGCACCTGCCGTTCGAGCAGGGTGAGGAACCCGCCGGTCCGGGCGATGCGGGCGAAGTGCGAGAGCCGACCGGCCGCGACTTCCGCGTCGATCACCGCCCGCAACACGCGACGACGAGAAACGCCCGAGAGCGTGCGATAGCGCTCGCCCGACGGGCGTTCCCGGCCCAGATTCGCATCCAGGTTCCGCCAAAGTCGGCCGTCCGAGAGCAGATCGTCGGTCAGGTTTTCGAAGGTCTTCACCCCCGGATCGAGCAGCGGCCCGCCGATCTTTTCCGCCAGATCCTCCCGCACCGCCGCTCGGCTGAGCCGGTTCGGCGTGAGCCACAGGCAGGCGCCCATGCGGTCGTCCGCCCAAGCGGCTTGCAGGGCGGCGGCGTATTCCGTCAGCAGCGCACCGGTCTTTCCGCCCCGCGGCGTCCCGCATAGCAGTCGCACGGTCCCCCCACGGGTCGCGGGCGAGCCGGGGGCGTGAGCCCCCGGGGCGGGCAGATCGAGATCGGGAAACGGGAGGTTCACGCGGCCAGTGTACGGTCCGGCGACGGACCGCCTACACTGCCCCCGATCCGCCGGCGATCTCCCCGCCGAACTCTTCCCTCGACCGGATAACCGCCCGTGCTCCGTTCCCGTCGCTCTCGGTTCCTCTCCGCCGGGCTGCTCGCCGGTGCGCTGGCGCTGCCCGGGTCGAGCGCCGCGATCGCCCAAGAGGTGCCCACCGAGACGCCCGCGGAGGACGCCGCGCCGGGCCTCGTCGAGGACGAGTCGAGCGATCCGCGGGAGGATCGCGAGGAATTGCTGCGACTGATGCGGGAGTTCGCGGATTCCTTCGAGCAGATCGAGCGGAACTACGTCACTGAAGTCAGCCGCGAGGAACTGCTCGAAGCGGCGATCGACGGGATGGTCGCCCGGCTCGATCCGTACAGCACCTATCTTGATGACGAGGAAGTCGGCCGATTCGCCCGGGAGGTGGAGGGGCAGTTCATCGGCATCGGCGTGCAAATCCTGCCGGACGCCGACACCGGCCGACTGACCGTCACCGCCCCCCTGCCGGGCACCCCCGCCGCGGAGGCCGGCGTGCGGGCCGGCGATGTGATCGCACAGGTCGACGGCGAAAGCGTGGACGGCCTCGACACCTCCGATGTCACCGCCCGCATCAAGGGCCCCGCCGGCGAACCGGTGAAACTCGGCCTCCTCCGCCCCGGCCAAGACGAGATGATCGAGCTGACCGTCGTCCGCGACGACGTCCGCGTGCCGACCGTGCTGGGAGAAACCCGCCGGGCCGACGGATCATGGGACTTCCTCCTGCCGAACGACGATGAGGACGCACCCAAGATCGGCATGCTGCGGGTGACGAAGTTCGCCGCCGGCACCGATCGCGAACTGACCGCGGCGCTGGCCACGTTGCAGGCCGCCGGGGCGGAGGGGGTGATCCTCGATCTCCGCGGCAATCCGGGCGGGCTTCTGAGTCAGGCGGTCGCGGTCGCGGACCTATTTCTGAAGGACGGCCGGATCGTCTCGACGGCCGGTCGCAACGTCGCCCCGCAGGCGTTCGACGCCCTGCCCGGCGGTCCCGCCGAAGGCTTGAAGGTCGCCGTGCTGGTCGATCGGTTCAGCGCCAGCGCCAGCGAGATCGTCTCCGCCGCCCTGCAGGACGCCGGCCGGGCGACGATCATCGGCGAGCGCACCTGGGGCAAAGGCAGCGTGCAAAGCGTCATCAACCTCGGCGGCGGACGCACCGCGTTGAAGCTCACCACCGCGGCCTACCTGCGGCCCAGCGGGGCGAACATCCAACGCCCCGGCCCGATGAACCGCCCGGCCCGCCAGTCCGATGAAGAGGCCGAGTGGGGCGTCACCCCGGACGAGGGCTACCGCCTTCCCCTCACGTTGAAGCAGCGCCGGAACCTGAACATCGACCGCATCGTCCGCGATCGCCCGGTCGGCTCCGTGGTGACGAACGACGTTGAAGAATACGAGCCGACCGAAGACCCCCACATCGCCGCCGCGTTGGAGGTTCTCAGCGTCGATGGAGGCGAGCGGGGGGCGTCAGCCCCCTGAGGGTTTCTCGCTTCGCCACCTCGTCGTTTTCGTCATCGCACATCGTTTGCCTCAGGGGGCTGACGCCCCCCGCTCGCCTGCATAATGGATTCTTCCAAGCCGATCCTCGCGATCGAATCGAGTTGCGACGAAACCGCCGCCGCGGTGATCGCGGCGGATCGGTCCGTGCTGTCGAGCGTCGTCAGCACGCAGGCGGCGTTGCACGAACGGTTCGGCGGCGTCGTGCCGGAGATCGCCTCGCGGGCCCATGTCGAGCGCATTCTGCCCGTCCTCAAGGAGGCGATGGACGAAGCGGGCGTGACGGGCGCCGATCTCTCCGCGATCGCGGTCGTCACGCATCCGGGGTTGGTCGGTTCGCTGCTGGTCGGCGTGACCGCGGCGAAGACGCTGGCGGCCGTTTGGGGGCTGCCGCTGGTGGCCGTCGATCATCTGCGGGCGCACCTCTACGCCTGCCGGTTGGCGTTCGGGGAAGACATCTTTCCCGCTTGCGGGTTAGTGGTCTCCGGCGGACACACGAACTGGTACGACTGCCCCGATCCGGTGCGGTCGAAACTGATCGGCAGCACGATCGACGACGCCGCCGGCGAGGCGTTCGACAAGGTCGCTCGGCTGCTCGGCCTCCCCTACCCCGGCGGACCGAGCGTGCAGCAGGCCGCCATGAAGGGCGATCCGGAGGCCGTCCCGCTGCCGCGTCCGATGATGAACCGGCCGGATCTCGCCGTCAGCTTCAGCGGCTTGAAAACCGCGGTGCGGTACGCGGCGCTGGGCAATCCGAACTCGCCCGAGGCGCCCGTCCCGCCGCTGGACGAGGGCCGGATCGCGGATCTCGCCGCGTCGTTCCAAGCGGCGGCCGTGGACGTGATCGTGGGGAAATGCGAAGTCGCGTTGAAGCAGACCGGCCGTCCGACGCTGCTGGTCGGCGGGGGCGTCGCGGCGAACCGGGCGCTCCGCGAGGGGCTGACGGAACTGTGTAATCGCCGGCAGGTGCGGCTGTGCATCGCCCCGATGGAGTACTGCGTCGACAACGCCGCGATGGCCGGCCTGGCGTGGGAGATCGTCGAACGGGGTGAGTTCGCCCCGCTCGACTGCGACGTGACGCCGGGCCTGGTCCGTGCGTGAGGCTGCCCCGGCGAGCAGGGGGCGTCAGCCCCCTGAGGCTTTCCGGATGCGGGCTCTGAGGCTACGCGACTTGTTCGGCTCAGCAGGCTGACGCCCGCCGCTCGCCGGTCAGTTTCCGCCGGGGGTCGGGCCGCCGAAGCCGCCGCCGGGGATGCCGCCGGGGCCGGGGCCGCCGCCGGTGTTCGTGCCGGCGAAAGTGAAGTTGAATACGTCGATGATGTTCGTGAACTGGGGCGACAGCGACAGCCTCACGTAGCGGCGGTCGGCGCTGACGACCGCGGTCGCCCCGAGCGTGATGCCTTCATTGAGCAGTTGCACGTCCGGCTGATAGCCGACGACTCCGCCGCCGGCGCCGACGCCGCCGAACTGGTTGTTCACGCCGGGCGACGGTCCGAACCCGCGCCCGCTCGCCACGCCGGCGCCGCGATCGGTGAGGTCGGCGAGCTTCAAGCGACGGGGAGCCCTCGGGGGGGTGCGCACGTCGATCGTGGCGAGGCTCATCCGGCGACCGCCCTTCAACGTGATCAGGGAGGGCGTGTGAACGGCCTTCAACGGCACGGTGAATTCCTCCCGGCTCTCCGAAGGGGAGCCGGCATGGCGGATCACTTCGACCCGCACCCGCTGGCCGACCGGCTCGCCGGTGGTGAGGCCGACGCTCAGGAGATAGACGCCGTCGAACGCCTTGGGGACGCGGTATTCCTCCATCGCGGTCGCCCGATCCGGTCCGAACCCGTCCCGCACCAGCACGCCGCCGCCGGCGCTGCGCCGCATCGTGGCGCTGGTGACGGTGCCGGGCGGTTCCGTGACGGTCAGATCGACGTCGGCGTTTCCGCTCCAACGCACGCGGACGATCAGGTCGGCTCGCTGGGCGTCGGCGAGCAACGCGTTCGCCTCGGCAAGCCCCTCCTCGTCCCCGCGGCGGCGGAGTTCTCGCAGGGCCGACTCCGCGACCAACTCGGCTTGCTCGCGGGCCGGCTCGGCCCGCACGCCCCACGCCGTCCTCAACACGCCGGCCGCGGCCCACACGGCGTCCCGGGGACGCTCCTCCGGCGGGGCCATCTCCAAGGCCATCCCGTACGGTTCCGCCGCCTCCTCGGCTCGTTCGACCGCCATTCGACACAGGGCGAACGCTCGCCGATCGAGTCCGAGTTGATGCATATACGTCGCCGCGGCCAGCAGCGCCGGGGGGTCCGCGGCCTCGGGATGGAATCCGCCGAGGATCGCGTCGGCGACCTCTTCCTCGCCCGCGCCGGTCAGCTGCAGGGTGAGACCGAGCACCTCATACATCCAGGGCCGGGCCTCGCCGGCGTCGATTCGTTCTCGGATCAGGCGAATGACTTCCTCATGCTCGCCCGCTCTATCGAGCTGACGGATCTTCCGGCTGAACTTTCGGTCGATCTCCAGCCCCTCCGCCATGCCTTCCGGCAGCTTGCTTTCGGGCGTCACAGCTTCGGATCCGGACGCGGAACCGCCCGGCCGGGACTGGGTCCCGACCGGGCGGCTGTTCGCGTCCGCGGAGTCCTCAGACTGCGTCAGAGAGTTTTTTTTTCCGCATCGTCGGCCTGCAGATCCTCCGGGGGCAGGCTGAACGCTCCGCCGCCGAAGCCGCCGCCGCCCTGGCCGCCGAAGCCGCCGCCGCCCTGACCGCCGAAGCCGCCGCCCTGACCGCCCAGACCGCCGCCCTGACCGCCCAGACCGCCGCCGAGACCGCCGCCGAGACCGCCGCCGGAGAGGATCGGGATCACCAAGTCGCCGACCGGGTAGACGCGGGTGAAGAGGCGTTCGTCCGCGTAATCCTGCGTCGTGATTTTCATGACCTCATCTTCGACGATGTAGGTCAGCGGCACATCCTGAACGGATTCCAGCAGCAGCTTCAGGGCGCTTTTGAGCTTCACGCCTTCGAGCACCGGAGGATTCTCGATCGGCAGGTCCCGCAGATCGATGCCTTCCAGATCCAACCGGGCAATGTCCGGGAGAATCGTGATCTGATGGATGCTGGCGAGCGTGTCGAGCGCTTCCGCCAACGTATCGCCGGGACGCAGGCCCGCGAGACTCGTGGGAACGTCGAGCTGCGCCCGGATCCGTTCTTCGGCCGCGCTGTCGGCCTGGAGGCTGACGGCGCTGTAACGCGTCTTCCGGCGGCGGGACAGCTCTTCCCAGACCGACGCCGCCGGGAACCGCACGGGCGGCTCGTCCGGGAACGGCACGTGGCTCAGTTCCACCTGATACAGGGTTTCGAGGAAGCGGTCGTTGCGGATGCTCCGCAGGCGGAACGCCTTGTTCAGCTGACCGGCCGCCTCGGCGGTGAACACCGCGGCGGTCGCGGGCATGTTCCCCGGCCGCAGGTTCACGGCTTCCCGGGCGAACGTTTCCGCTTCCTCATAAGCGAAGTCGTCGCCGTGCACGGCATCGTCGATCGACGCCCGCACCTGATCGATGAGCTGTTCGAGGTTCTCTTCCTCGGTCCGCAGGGCTTCGAGCGCCCGTTCGGCGGCGATCACTTCCGACTGGGCGATCTGCCCCTGCAGCCGATTCTCTTCGGCCCGAATGGACAGGTTCTGCGCCTTCTGGATTTCCGTTTCCAGTTGCCGCAGGAGCTGGCCGCGGGTGATCGGATTCACGTCGTCGGCCGTCTGGACGCTCAACAGCGCCTGCTTCAGCTCGACGATCGCCAGATCCGGGTTCCGAACCGCGTAGACCCGCGTCCGATCGATCGCGTTGCCGACGGACGTGGCCAATTGCTCCGTGCGAATCCGCTGAAGGTCGAAGGAGCCGGACACGCGTCCCGCAACCCCATCGACCGGCGGGGCCGCAACCGGAGCCAGTTCGTCGGCCGCCAGCGGGTCGACGTCGACCGGGGCGCCGAGGGCCGGTTGGACATCGTCCTGGGCCGACGCGGACGGCAGGGCGACCAGCGCGGCGGCGAAGGCCAGCGGCAAGGCCCGGCGGACCAAACGCGGCAGACCAAAGCAATCCATAGACGATTGGCCCGGGAGCGGGCGGCGAGTGCGGAGCGACATGGGACGTCTCCCGGGGTGTGAGGCGAGGTGTGTGAACACGAGGTCCGGCGGATGCCAGTCTACCGGACGCATTCACCCGATCGGGCGTCAGAATCCAGCGTCAAGCCCGAAAAGTTCAGCCGACCTGCCCGACGGACGGGTTGTACGAACGCTTCAGCCGAAGCGTCCCTTGGCCATGGACTTTTCGAGATTAGGTCGCTTCGTCCCGCGGGACCGAAGCGTCTCCTTCAGTTTCGGCCGGTCGCTCCACGCCGCCGCATCGACGTGAAGAATGCACGGGAACCGACGATCTTGCCGGTGACGCACGTCGGAACGCTTCGATGGGCTGCTGTGATCGCCGGCCTGCTGAAAACCGGATGCTGATGACCGTCCGCCGGGTACGGCCGCCGCTCGGCGCCGCGTCTCGGCGGGTCGCTCAGAGCGCTTCGCCGAGCACTTCGCCGCGACGGAGGTACAGCGTCCGCAGGGTCTCGCGAGACATCAGCCGGACCAGTTCTTTCTTATAGGTCAAGCGGCCGTTCTCATCCCGGCCCAGCTCGCTGAGCACGTGCTGCGGAGCGAACCCGGCTTCGAGAGCGGCGTAGGTCTCCGGATCGACGCCCCGGCCGGTCTCCAGGGAGTTCAACACATCGTATCCGCCCGCCAACACGATGAACGAGTTCACCCCGTTCGCCGCCGGCACATAGCGGCCGGACTGCTCCAGCGCGACCTGCGCGCGACGCAAGCCTTCAAAGCCTTCTTTGATCCGCGCGACGATCGACTCATCGATCGCCTCCTCCTGGGCCTCCGCGACCGGCATGACCGGGGCGTCGGACAACCGCCCGGCGCAGAATGCGATCAGCAGGGCGCCCCCCGCCCCGACGAGACGAAGGCCGGAGGAGCGGACGAAATGCGAACGGCGTAACACGGCGGACTCGACTCGATAGGGGAATCACGGAACGGGGCGACCCCCGCATCGGACCGCCCCGCGCGGTTCGGGGCAAGCCGACAGCCGGTTTCCGCGGGGTTTCAGCCCGTCGTCGCGTGACACGACGCGGACATTCGGGACATGAGGCCGAGCAATTCCTCGACGTTCGCCTCCACGGCGGCGGCGTCGCCCTGCTTGCAGGCGACGAGCGTCGCCCACGCCGCTTCGGTGACCTGCGGGAAGCCATATCCCCCGGCCGAACCCTTGATCTGATGGGCGAGGTCGCGGACCGGCTCGCGATCGTGCGGCAGCGCCTCCGCCGCCTCCCGCATCGCCTGAATCTTCGCGTCGATTCCCGCGAGGTACGGCTCAAGGATGACGGCGAAGTCCTCGTCGTCGGCGAACTCGGACCGCAGCGGCTCGGCCTCGGTCAGCGAATTGGCCTCGGTCAGCGGCTCGGCGTCGGTCAGCGAAATGACGTCGGACAGCGAGATGGGGGCGGGAGTCATCAGCCAAACCGTCGGGAGCGAGCGGGAGCCCAAGCGGCGCCGGCCGCTGCGAGCGAAGGGGTCCGTGATTCGTGTCTTGCGAAAAGCCTACCCCATGAATCTGCATTTGCCCGATCGGGTTTCCGGGAACCGCGACGCGGGATTGACCCGACGCCCGTCTCCGACCGACAACGGCAGCGGTCCGCCGCGATCCGTGGCGGCGCCCATATGATGTGTTCGATGCCGTCCGTCCCCGCC
>NZ_WTPX01000116.1 GCF_013036045.1 Alienimonas chondri | reverse complement strand
TGGCGCCGATGCCCCCGGAGATGATGCCCGGCGACGAGCAGGACACGCTGCTGAACCCCGCCGTGCTGGTCGAAGTGCTCTCCCCTTCCACCGCCACGACCGACCGGGTGGAGAAGCAGGCGGAATACCGCGAGATCCCGTCGCTGACCGATTACCTCATCCTCTCGCAGGACGAACCGCGCTGCGATCATTACAGCCGGTTGAGCGCCGAGGAGTGGAAGCTGGTGACGTACGTCGGGCCGGACGCCGTCATTCCGCTGAGCAATCTGGGCGACGTGTCGCTCGGGGCGCTCTATCCGCCGCCGCGCTGACTGCTCGCCGGCGAGTTAACGGCGAATGCCGGGATCCCCTCTTGTCCCGCGGCGGTCGCGGGGGGACGCTGAAGTCGCCCGCTCCTGTTTCGTCTTCCGCCTGATGCTCGTTCACACCGCTCTCGATCGACGCTTTGGAGGCGCGCTCGCCCTCCTGGCGGCGAGCCTGTTCGCCCTCTCGACGCTGACGGGCTGCGAGGGAAGCGCGACCGTGGCCGGCGCGAACGGCCCCCAACCGGCCGGATACGCCGCGGCCCCGGCGACGCCGCCCGCCACGGCGCCGGTCGCTCCGACGCCCGCGCCGGCCGTGCGGGATGTTCCCACGCGGCGGCCTGATCCGCGAACCGCCCCGCCGCGGGAGAACGATCGCGATCCCGAACGTCGGTCGAGCGTCCCCCGGAGTTCGCCGCTGGGCATGGCGGACAGCGGCGACGCCAGCAACGGCGAGGTGGTCAAGGCGCCCGGCGCCGATCCGTTCGACCCGGACATCGACCCCTCCACGCTGACCCGTCCGGAGCCGGTCGTCGATCCGGTCGCGGCGGCCCCGCCGGAACTGAAGGACTACCCCCTCACCGCGGCGATCCCGGCGGACAAGCAGGCGATCCCCGCGGATCTCGCCCTGCCCGCCGGGACCGTCCTCTACCATCAGGAGGGCCGCGGCTGGACGGAGGTCGAGTTGAAGGCCGACGCCCCGGCGGCCGCCGACGCCGTGGCCGAGAACCTCCCCCCGCTCCGGGTTCATCGCACGGACCGTCCGGCGATCATCCCGGATGTGCTGGTGCCCCGCGACCAGTTGGTCATCCCCAAGGTCGTCGTGCGACGGCTGCGGATGGCCCGTTGAGGTCAGGCGGACCGGAGGCGAACAGCGCGCGGGGGACGCGTATCGAGCGAGCCGGCCGAGGATTGCTGACGGCCTGATTTCGAGTCGGCGGCGATATTGGTGTTGTGACAACCATTGCCGTTGCAATAATCACGGGGCCACCTCCCCCGCCCCCGCCCCGCTCGGCGCCGCCGACGTGCTGAAGCTCGATCTCCACGACAGCATCCCCTATTTCGTCTTCACGGCGGCGCACGCCATCGAGCGGGCGATGAGCGCCGCGTTGGAGGGTCACGGCATCACCTTTCGGCAGTGCCAGATGCTCGGCATGGTCGCCGCCCACGGGTCGCTGTCGCAGGCGGAAGTGGCGGAGATGATGCGCGTCGAGCCCAGCAGCGTCGCCCGCCTGGTCGACCGGATGACCCGCGACGGCTGGATCGAACGCCGCCCCGATCCGCACGATCGCCGCAGGAATCTGCTGTCCGTCACCGCTCAGGCCGAACCGGTCTGGGAGGGGGTGCGGGACATCGGCCTCGCGGTTCGCGCGAAGGCGCTGGAGGGGCTGGACGAGCGGGAGGTCTCCGAATTGAAGCGCATGCTGCGGCACCTCCGCGAGAACCTTGCCGACGGCTCTCATCAGTACCCCGACGACGCCGAAGCGGACGCGGAGGCGAACCGCAATGTCGCCGACGCCTCCGTCGACGCCGATGCGGGAGAGTCGGCTGAGTCACCCGACTCCCGTTTGACTCCCGTTTGACTCCCGCCCGCGTTTTTTTCCCGCCGGCCCCGCTCGGTCCCCCGTATGTCCGACCTCTCCGCCACCGCCCCGCCCCCGGCCGATCAGGCCGTAGAGGATCCCTTCGCGGATTCGGTCGAACCGTCGCCGAAGCGGACGGGCGCCGACGCCGTTCGCTCGGCGGACGCGGCTCCGCCGAAGAAAACGCATGCGACCGAAGCCCTATCCGTTCATCCGACGGCCCACGAACGTTACGAGCGAACCCCGAAGTCGGACCGTCGCAAATGGATCGACGCCGGCGTCTCCCTCGCGTTGGTCGCGGTGGGTATCGCGGCGCTGGTGATCCTGAAGAACCTCAAGGAGCCGGCCCGTCCGGTGAACCGCGTTTCGCCCGCCCCGTTGGTGGAGGTGGCGGAGATTACGCCGCACGTCGGCGGTCTGGACGTGACCAGCGACGGCGTCGTGGTGCCCTACCGCCTGATTAACGTGGGAGCGGAAGTGGCCGGCCGCGTGGTGTCGATGGACCCTTCCCTGCGTAGCGGCCGGTACGTGACCGCCGGGCAGACCCTGCTGACGATCGATCCCGAAACGTATCGACTGGAGGTGAAACGCCTCGATGCGGAGGTCCGATCCGCGGATCGAAAGCTCGCGGAGCTGGAGGTTCAAATTGAAAACGCGCGCGGCACCGTCTCTATCGCCAAGAAAGACGCCGAACTGGCCGCCGGCGACACCGCCCGGCAGGAGCGGTTGCAGGAACGCGGCAGCGGGTCGATCGCCGCCGTCGAGCAGGCCCGCCGCACCCAGTTACAGGCCGTGGACAGGTATCAAACGGCCAATAGTTCCCTCAAGCTGCTGACCGCTCAGCGGGAGGGTCTGGAGGTTCAAAAGGAACTGACCGAGACCGCCCTCGAACGGGCCAGGCTGGACCTCTCCCGCACCGAGGTGAAAAGCCCGGTGGACGGAATCGTCGTGTCGTCCGACGTCGAGGAAGGCGGCCGGGTGCAGGTCGGCGGGGCGTTGTTCACCGTCAACGACACCAGTCAGGCGGAGGTTCGCACGAACCTGCAAATGAAGGACGTGGCGTGGATTCTCGCCCACCCGCCGGAGGGCACGCGGGCCACCGACGACACGCCGGAGATGTCCGCCGACGCCGCCGCCTACGCCCTGCCGTCGGTGCCGGTTACGGTGAATTACGAACTGGCCGGGAACGTTTATACCTGGGACGGGATCTTGAGCCGGGCGGCGGGCGCCGGGATCGATGAACGCACCCGCACCGTGCCCTGCCTGGTGCGGGTGGCGAACCCGCGGAGCGTTTCCATGAAGGGGGGCAGCGGATCGCTGCCGGTCGCCGGTCCGCGGGCGCTGGCGCGGGGGATGTTCGTCAGCGTGCAGGTGCACACCGAACCGGCCGAGCCGCTGCTGGAAGTCCCCGAGGAGGCCGTGCGCCCCGGCAATCGCGTCTGGGCCGTCCGGGACGGCAAATTAATCATCGCGGAGTTGCCCGTCGCCGCGATCGTCGGCGGCAAGGTGCTCGTGCCGCCCGCCGGGGCGTCGTTGAAACCGGGCGATCGGGTCGTGACCAGCCCCCTGCCCGCGGCGACGCCCGGCATGAGCGTCCGCGTGGCCGGCGATCCGGATCCTGAAGCGCCTCAGACCCCCGACGCCGGCGCCGTGGCGGACGACGAAGTCGACGCCGACGGCGCCTCCCCCCGCCCCGCCGGCGTCGCCGAGGCCGCTGCCGGCGGTCCGGCGGAAGAGTCTTAAGTCCCGCGTCTTCAGTTCCGTTCACGCCGCCGCTCCCGTCGCCGTTCGCCCGCCCCTCCCGACCGCGTCCCGATGAAGTCGCTCGCCCGCTGGGCCATTAATAACACGCCGGCGATGAACACGCTGATGGTCGCCTTAATGGCGGTCGGAGCGGTTTGCCTGGGTTCGATGCGCCGCGAGGTGTTCCCGGAGTTCGAACTCGAAGTCGCCCTCGTCACCGCGCCTTATCCCGGGGCGGACCCGGATGAGGTGGAATCGGCGATCGTTCAAAAGGTCGAAGAAGCGGTCAGTTCGCTGGACGGCATTAAAGAGGTCACCGGGATCGCCCAGGAGGGACTGGGGAGCGTCCTCATCGAGATCGACCCGTCCGAGCCGGACGTGAAGGAGGTGGTGGACGAGGTGCAGAGCGCCGTCGACCGCATCAGCACCTTCCCCGCCGCGGTGCAGGCGGAAGGGGTCGAGGTCCGACAATTAACGTTCCGCGAGACGGCCGTACGGGTCGCGGTGCTCGGCCCGGACCCTGAGAAAACCGGCGCCGACCCCGTCGCCGCGGAGCTTCGCTTGCGGGCGCTCGCGGAGGAAATCCGGGACGAGCTGACCGCTTTGCCCGTCGTGTCGCAGGCGACCGTGCAGGGGTCGAAGGAGTTTCAAATTGATGTGGAGATCCCCGAGGACAACCTTCGCCAATACGGGTTGAGCCTGCAGGACGTGGCGCAGGTTCTCCGCCGCGAGAACCTCGATCTGCCCGGGGGCACGTTGAAGGGCGCCGCTCAGGACGTGATCGTCAAGGGCGAGGCCCGCGGCGAGACCGGCGAAATGATCCGGGCGATCCCTATCGTCACCGACCCGTCCGGCGTGGTGCTGACCGTCGACGACCTCGGCGAAGTGCACGACGCCTTCGACGACAGCAGCAGCTCCACCCGCATCAACGGCCAACCGGCCTTGGTGGTCGCCGTGGAGCGCACCGCCGACGAAGATTTATTGCTCATCGCCGCCGCGGTGCATAGTTACGCGGCGAAACGCGCGATGCCCGAGGGCTACGACCTCGTGACGTGGGACGACCGCAGCGTGGACGTCCGCGATCGCATGGAACTGTTATTAAGGAACGGCTGGCAGGGCCTGGTCCTGGTGTTCATCGTCCTGGCCGTCTTTTTAGAACTGCGGCTGGCGTTATGGGTCGCGTTGGGGATTCCGATTTCGATCCTCGGCGCCGGGATCATGCTGTATTTCGGCGGGCAGACGCTGAATATGCTGAGCATGTTCGCGTTCCTGATGGTCCTGGGCATTTTAGTGGACGACGCGATCGTCGTCGGCGAGAACATCTACGCACACCGCGAGATGGGCAAGCCGTATATGAAAGCGGCGATCGACGGCACCGCGGAGGTGATTCCCTCCGTGACGACCAGCGTGTGCACGACCATCATCGCCTTTGCCCCGCTGATGTTCGTGCTGGGGGTGATGGGAAAATTCATCGCCATCCTGCCGATCACGGTCATCGCCTGCCTGATTATCTCGCTGGTCGAAAGCGTTTTCATTCTCCCCTGCCACCTGGCTCACGCGCCGGGCGAAGGACCGTTGGGACGCCTGCGGAGCCGGCTGTCCGGAGGACTGGCGCCGCTGCGTTATTTGATCGCCGCCGTCCCGGTCGCGCTGGCGGTCTTGATGGCCGCGGTTTTGCTCGACCTGGAAGGCATCCACAGCCTGCTGCCGCCGGAGGCGCAGGCGAATCTCGGAGCGGCGACCGGCAGCGTGGTCGCGCAGGTCATCCTCTGGACGATGGCGGGGCTGCTCACCTGGTTCGGCCTGTTCTTCGCCGGGGCGTACGGGCCGCTCTTTTATCTCTCCGCCCGGGCCAACCGGCTCGGCACGGCGGGGCTGGGACGATTCGTCAATAACGTCTATGAACCGGCGTTGCGGTGGAGCTTGGATCACCGCGGCATCGTCGTGGCCGGCAGCGTCGCGGCGCTGCTGACCAGCTTCGGATTCGTCGGCGGCGGGTTCGTGCGGCAGGAGTTCTTCCCGGAGATGGACTCCAACCGCGTTCAGGCGAACCTCATCTTCCCGGACGGCACCCCCTCCCGCGTGACCAGCCAAGCGGTCGAACGGGTCGGCGCCGCGTTGGAGCGCGTCGGCGAGAACTATAAAGACCGCACGGTCGACGGCCGCAGCCCGGTCAAATTAGTTCGATTGGGCGTCGGCTACGCCAGCGGCGAAGGCGTCGATCAAAGCAGTCAAAGCAGCGGCGGGCAGCTCGGACAGGTGTTCGCGGAGATTCTCGATCCCGCTCTGCGGACCGTCACCTCCAAGGAGATCATCGACGCCTGGCGTGAAGAAGCCGGCGAGATCGCCGGGGCGGAGGCCGCGAACTTCGAGGCGCCCTCGATGGGGCCGGGCGGCAAAGCGATCGAGTTCAAACTCATCGCCGATAAAACCGCCGCCGACCGCTTGGAAGCCGCCGCCGCCGCGGTCAAAGCGAAGCTCGCCGACTTCCCCGGCGTCTACGACGTGGACGACGACAGCCGCCCCGGCAAAGCGGAGTTGCAACTCAACCTCAAACCGAACGCCGTCGCGCTGGGCGTGAATCGGGCCGACTTGTTTGAGACCGTCAGGGCCAGTTACTTCGGCGAGGAGGTGATGCGCGTTCAACGCGGTCGGGACGAGGTGAAGATCATGGTGCGTTATCCGACCGAAGACCGCCGCAGCTTGGCGGACTTCGAGGAGATCCGCGTGCGAACCGCGGACGGTCTGTCCCGCCCGATCACGGAGTTGGCGGAGATTGAAATCGACCGCAGCCCCAGCGAAATCAATCGCATCAATCGGCGCCGCAGCGTCACGATCACCTCCGCCGTGGACGTGACGGAGGGCAACGCCCAGGAGATCGTCAACAGCCTCAAAACCGACGTGCTGCCGGACCTGTTAGAAGAGTATCCCGGCGTGGACGTCACCTGGAAGGGTCAGCAGCAACAACGGGCGGAGAGCATCAGCAGTATTTTCGTGGGTCTGTCGATCGCGTTGTGCTGCATGTTCGCCCTGCTGACGCTGGAGTTCCGCAGTTATACGCAGCCGCTATTAATCCTCGGCATCATCCCGTTCGGCGTGGTTGGGGCGGTGTTCGGCCACTGGGTGATGGGCCTGCCGCTGTCGTTCTTCAGCATGATGGGGATCGTGGCGCTGTCCGGCGTGGTCGTGAACGATTCGATCGTGCTGGTCGACTTCATCAACCATCGCATCGAGCAGGGCCAACCGCTGCGGCAGGCCATTATGGAAAGCGGCGTCCGCCGCTTCCGTCCCGTACTGCTGACCAGCGCCACGACGGTCGCCGGCCTGTTCCCGATGCTGTTGGAAACGAGTTTTCAAGCCCAGATCCTGGTCCCGATGGCCGCGAGCCTGGCGTTCGGCCTGTCGATCACGACGGGGCTGGTGCTGATCTTATTGCCCGTCTATTACAGCCTCTACGGCCGCTTCGTGAACGTCGAAGCCCTCCGCAGCGGGGGAACGTCCGAGTAGTCAGTACGAGATATTGATCCCGAGTCCCGGAAGCGCCTTCCAAAGGGCGGCCTTGCCCTGCGGGGTCACGCGGGCGTTGATGAGTTCCAGCATCCGCAGCTTCGGATATCGATGCGGGAAGGCGGCGAGATCGGCATCCTCGATTGCCGTGTAGGAGAGAGACAACTCCTTCAATTGCGGGCACCTCCCCAGCGCCGCGAGGCCGTCGCCAGTGACGGCGGTCTCAGCCAGATCGAGCCATTCCAAGCGTCCCGCGACAGGCCGCAGCGCCGCGACGCCTTCGTCAGTGACGCGGGTTCTCGCCATCCACAACTCTTTCAGATTTGGGCAGCGCTGTGTGACCGACGCGACGCCGGCGTCGCCGACGGAGGTCCCGCGGAGGTCGACAAGGGTGATCGCGGGGTGCGAACCAATTGCGTCTAACCCCGCATCCGTCACCGCGGTCCTCGAAATCAGCAGCGACTCCCATTGAAGCACTCGGCCGTTCAAGGCCGCGAGACCGGCATCCGAAATGTCAGTCCCCGCCAGATACGGGGATTCGAGCGACGGGCAGCGGGCCAAAGCCGCGAAGTCGATGTCATTGAGGTCAGAATCGAGGGCATCCACGGTTGCCAGTTCCTCATGTCCGCTCAACGACGCCAGAGAACCAGCCACCCCTCGCGTTCCATAGAGTTCCAGACGCTTGAGATGATCCGCGGCGATCAGTCCGCCCAGTTCTCCGGGTGGAAGGAAACACTCCGTGAGGAAGACGGCTTCAAGTTGAGGGAGCGAGGCGAACGGCGAGAACCCGCCGCGTTGAAAGCTGCAGTGCTGTAGTATTAGCGTCGGCCCGGTATTGCAGGTCGCCGCACGTCCGGCTTGTTCTCGCGTGACATTGCGGGCGTTCATCAGATGGACGAGCGAAACGCCCGGCATCCGTTCGACCGCGTCGAGGAACTCGTCCAGCGAACCAGCCCCATCCGCATCGCCGGCGTAGCTGACCGTGACGGGAGTGAGATACAGCGACGAATCCGTCGGCAGCGGCGCCCAGCCGCGGAGGTCTTCGTCGATCGTGTGCCCGAACGTCACGCCGTGCCCCTGAGATCGCAGCCGGTGCCCGGTCCATGCGGCGATGACGTGGTCGGAGACGCCCCAGCCCAGCAGTAGCACGATGCCGAACAGAAACGCAGCCGCCTTCGGGCGGGCCTTCCACCAGCGCCAGACCCGCGGGGGCGTCGGGATCCAGCGGGTCAGCCGGGCGAATCGGGTGACGGGCCGGCGGTCGTCGGGCGGGGGCGAGTCAGACACGGACAGAGAATGCGGGCCGGTTCGTTCGATGATGGGAAGAATAACGTCCGCCGAGCGCCTTCGGTTCACATGCCGTCCGCCGCGGGACTTCGTACAGCGGGGCTTCGCGTATCATGCCGGCGTGTTGGATCGTCCCGCCGTCCGCCGTCCCGCCGTCGGTCCGCGGTTGCGCGTGGTCTTATGGGTGTCGTTTCTGCTGCTGGCCCTGTTGGGGGCGAACAGCGCCTATCTGGTCGGCGTGCGCGTCCTGGGGGCGTGGGGCGTCGATCTGCTGAACTGGTTCGTGCCGTGGATGCTGCTGGGGCATGTGGCGTTGGGGGCGCTGGTCGCGGGGCCGTTGGGGTTGTTCGCCCTGCTGCACGGGGCGACAGCGTGGCGCCGGGGGAATCGCAGGGCGGCGCTCGCGGGGGTGACGCTGGTTGCGGCGACGGTCGGGCTGTTCGTCACGGGCGTGCTGCTCTGCCGGGTCGAGGGATTGGCGGAGCGGTTTCATGCGGTCGATCGGAACCTCGTTTACTGGCTGCACGTCGCGCTGCCGGTTTTGTGCCTCGTTTTATACGGCCTGCACCGGCGGGCGGGCCGGCCGATCCGGTGGCGACTGGGACGGAACTACATCCTCGCGACGGGGGCGGTCGTGGCGTTGCTGTGCGGGGCGCACTCCCTCGATCCGCGGAATTGGAACGCCGCGTCCCCGGAGGACGGAGCCGAGTACTTCGAGCCGAGCCTCACCCGGACCGCGGGCGGGACGTTTATTCCGGCAGAGCGCCTGATGACCGACGATCGCTGCGCCGAATGTCATCCGGATATTGCCGCATCGCACGCCCACGGGGCGCACAAGCTGAGTTCGTTTAATAACCCGTTCTACCTCGCCGCGGTGCGGAAGACGCGGGAGGCGATGCTGGAGCGGGACGGCGACGTACACGTCGCCCGCTGGTGCGCCGGCTGTCACGACCCGGTCCCGCTGGCCAGCGGAGCGTTCGACGACCCATTTTATCAGGACGTCACCGATCCGACGGCCCACGCGGGGATCACCTGCGCCGTCTGCCATGGGATCACCGAGGTCGGCGGCCACGGCGGGGTCCGGGGGAACGGCGATTATCTGCTCGAAGCGGCGGAGCCGTACCCGTTCGAAGACTCCGACGAACCGATTCTCAAATGGCTTAATCGGCAACTCGTCCGGGCCAAGCCGGCCTTGCACAAGCAATCGATGCTCAAGCCGCTGCACAAGAGCGCGGAGTTCTGCGCGACCTGCCACAAGGTCGGCCTGCCGGAAGCGCTGAACGATTATAAATGGCTGCGCGGCCAGAACCATTACGATTCGTTCCGCCTGTCCGGCGTCTCCGGCGGCGGGGCGAGCGGGTTTTATTATCCGCCGCGGGCCGCCGAGAACTGCAACGGCTGCCATATGCCCCGCACCCCCAGCGACGACTTCGCCGCCACGCTCGGCCCCGACGGCGTCCGCAGCGTCCACGATCACACGTTCCGCGGGGCGAACACGGCGCTGGCCTGGCTGCACGAATCGGCCGACGCCTACCTCGCCCACGAATCGATTCTGAAAGACTGCCTGCGCATCGACCTATTCGGGGTTCGGGAGGACGGCGCTATTGACGGCGAGTTGACCGCCCCGCTGCGGCCGTCCGTACCGACGCTGGAGCCGGGCGAAACGGTGTTATTGGAAGTCGTCGTCCGCACGCTGACCCTCGGCCACGCTTTTACGGAGGGCACCGCGGACAGCAATCAGGCATGGGTCGAACTGACGGTCTCCTGCGGCGATCGGGTGTTGTATTCCAGCGGATCGCCGGAGGCGATGGATTCCGCCGACCCCGCCGCGCATGTGTTCGATACGTTTCCCGTGGACCGCGAGGGGAACCGGATCGAGCGACGCAACGTGCGGGATCTGTTCGCCGTCCTCTATAATCACCAGATCCCCCCCGGCGCCGCGGCGAGCCTGCATTATCGCCTGCCGGTCCCGGACGACCTGACGGCCCCGCTGACGGTCACGGCGAAGGTGAAGTATCGGAAGTTTCGGCCGGATTATATGCGGTTCGTCGCGGAGACCGCCCGCCCCGGCGATCCGCCGCTGCGGGGGGATTGGGAGAATCCGCCGATCGTCACGATCAGCGCCGATTCCGTCACCTTCCCCGTCGCCGGCCTGCCGGACGACGTGAACGCCCTCGTCGACAACCCGGTCCGCGGCGTGCCGACTTGGGAGCGGTGGAACGATTACGGCATCGGGGCGCTGCGTAAGGGCACGGCCGAACTCCGCACGACCGAGGAGGCGTTTCGACAGGTCGAAGCATTGGGCCGGTCCGACGGCGCCCTGAACCTCGCCCGCGTCCTGCACGCCGGCGGGGACGTGACCGGAGCGACGGCGACGCTTGATCGGGCGGTCGCGCATTCCAGTCCCCCACCGGCCTGGACGACGGACTGGTTGCGGGGCGTCTTGAATCGCGAGAGCGGCCGCCCCGCGGAGGCCGCGGAGAACTTCCGCGACGTGCTGCGGTGGGATCGGCCCCCGACCGCGGAGATGGCTGCCCGCGGGTTCGATTTCAGCCGGGACGACCGCGTGGCGAACCTGCTGGGCCGCACCTATCTCGATCTCGCCCGACGAGCCGGCGACGATGCTGAGCGGGAACGATATGAAACCGCCGCGATCGACGCCTTTAAACGCGTTCTCGCAGTGGATGTGGCGAACGTCGCCGCATTGGATAACCTCGCCCGGCTCTTTCGGGAACGCGGCGAGGAAGCACGTGCGGAGGAGTACCGGCGTCTGCATGCGAAATATAAACCGGACGACGTGGCCGCCGCCCGCGCCCTGCGGCTCGCCCGGGAACGATCCCCGAACGCGGCGAAAGCCGCGGAGGCGACGGTGATTTACGACCTGACGCCCGGGCCATGAACTCATCGATACCAGCCCGACGCGCCAGCGTCGGCCGTGCGTCGTTGCCGGGCGGTTCCCGCGATCGTTCCGACTGCCGATGCTTGCGCATCGGGCTAATATTCAATCAGGTTCTATGCGCGATCGTCGCCGCCGGGCTGGGACTGGGTTGCGAGAAGACTCCCGTCCCGCCCGCCGCTCTCCCGAAGCGACTTCAAGCGACGCCGCCGTCGATCCCGCTGACCAACGTGACCGCCGCTGCGGGGCTGTCAGGGTTCCATCATGAAACCGCCGCGACCGGCGAGAAGCTCTTACCCGAAACAATGGGCGGCGGGGCGGCGTTCTTGGATTACGATGCGGACGGCGACCCGGACATACTCTTCATAAATTCAACTCGATGGCCGTGGGAGCAAGAAACCGACTCGTCTCCCGGCGTGCAATTGTTCAGAAACGACGGGACCGGGCGGTTTACAGACGTCACCGCCGGCAGCGGATTGGGCGCCCCGCTCTACGGCATGGGCGGTGCCATAGGGGACTACGACGCTGACGGGTTGCCGGACGTCTACATCACGGCGCTGGGAGAGAACCGCCTGTATCGGAACATCGGCGGCGGGCGGTTCGAGGACGTGACCGCCGCGACCGGGACGGCCGGATCGGCGGAGGATTGGACGACCGCCGCCGGTTGGTTCGACGCGGACGGCGACGGCGATCTCGATTTGCTCGCCCTCAATTATCTGGACTGGAGCCGCGAGGCGGACCTTGCTCAACCCTTCACGTTGACCGGATCGGAACGCGGCTACGGACGCCCGCGGGCCTTCGGCGGAACCCTGCCGCGGTTGTATCGCAACGACGGCGGCGGCCGCTTCACGGAGATCGCGGAGCCGGCCGGGCTTCATATCATGAATCCCGCGACCGGCGAGCCGCTGGCGAAGAGTCTGGGATTAACGTTCCTCGACATGGAGGAGGACGGCGATACGGATGTCTTCGTCGCCAACGACACGGTTCGCAACTTTCTCTTTCTGAATCAATCCGCCGAGGGCGAGCCGGGGCGGTTTCTTGAGCGCGGCCGGGAGGCGGGGGTCGCCTTCGACGAGGCCGGCGCCGCCCGCGGGGCGATGGGCGTCGACGCGGCGCTGATTCGAGGCGAACGCAGTCGGGCGCTGGCCGTCGGCAATTTTTCTTCGGAGATGACGGCGCTCTATACGGCTCGACGGGGGACGACCTTCTTCACGGACGACGCGGCCGCCGCGGGGCTGGGGGCGTCGACGCGGCCGGATCTCACCTTCGGCGTGCTGTGGGCGGACATGGACCTCGACGGGCGCCCCGATCTCGTTGCGGCGAACGGGCACCTCGAACCGGAGATCGCCCGCGTGCAGCCGGGCATGAGCTACGAACAACCTCCGCGGTTGTTCTGGAACGCCGGGCGGGACAGCGATGCGGAATTCGTCCCGCTCACGGTCGAGCAGGTGGGAGACGAGTTCGTCCGTCCGTTCGTCGGCCGGGCGGTGACCGCGGCCGATATCGATCTCGACGGCGACCCGGACCTGTTGTTCACGTCGCTCGGCGGGGCGCCGCGGTTGTATCGGAACGATCAGGCGCTCGGCCGGCATTGGCTGCGGGTGACCGTCGGCGGCGCCGCGGGAGCGCTCGGGGCGACCGTCACGGTGGACGCCGGCGGGCGGACGCAGACGAGGACGGTGAACCCGACGCGGGGATATCTCTCGCAGGTGGAGCTTCCGTTGACCTTCGGCTTGGGGGAGTCCGAAGCGGTCGATTCGGTGCGGGTCGTCTGGCCGGACGGCGTCGAACGCACGCTGACCGACCTGCCCGCCGATCAAGCGCTCCGCATCGAACGCCCGCCCCCCGGTTGAGGGGCGGCGACGTGCCGGCAGGTCGATCTATGCAGCTATGCGGCCGCGGCCGCTGGACCGGGATGAACCGGTCGCGGCACAAGCTCCTGAGACGACGCGACCGCCCGGCGCATCGCGGCGAGGCAATCGCGGGCGAAGTCCTTCTGTCGCCGTCGGACCAGCGGGCCGGCGAGTTTCGCCAAGGGGTGAGCCAACTGGCTGTCGGCCCGCACGTCGAACCAAACGCGGCCGTCCGCATGACGGGTCAGGCGGAACCGCTCCTCCCCCCGACAGATGTGCCCCGGCAGGGTGACGTAGGCGACGCTGAAGCAGTCCGCTTCGTCCCTCACCTCGTAGATGCGGGCCGGGTTCGTCCACCACAGCCCCCCGCCCCGAGCGAGCACGCAGACGTCCGTCCCGACCGTCGGCGGAGCGGGAACGTCGCCGGAACCGACCGACGCGGCGTCGTGGACCGAGACCCAGCGGGGGAGCTGTTCCCACCGCAGGAGCCGGTCGCGGGCGGCGGCGAACACCGCGGGGCCGCGGCCCAGATCCACCTGATGGCCGGTGCGCATCGGTCCGGCGCTGGCCCAGCGATCGCCGGGGCCGTCCAGACCGCCGGGCTCGTGCGTCGGTTCGGCGCCGGCCGCGGCGTCCAGCAGCGCGGTCAGGCGAGCGGCGGTGGGTCGGGTGAGGGTCGGCATCGGTCCCTCAGCGAACCGGACGGCCCCCGCACGGTTCACGCGGGGAATCGACAAAGCCGCAGCAACGTCGCCGCGGCGATGCTGCGCGCGCCCGCTTTCCTCCCGGGTCAAGCGCAAATTTCTCCGTCAGTGAAATCGGCCGCAGTCGAATGAGGCCCGGCCGGCACGGTATTCGCAGTCCCCGCCTGCGACACTTCGCGCGGTCCGGCTCGCCTCAAGCGGGCTCCCGCCCGTTGAGTGACCGGTCTCCGGGGGCTACCATCCCCGTCGGCCGCCGTCATGGATCCGATTTCTTCGCCCCCTCCCTCCACGGAGCATTCGCCCGTGCCTATCGCCGCCCCGCCCGAAGCCGCCTCCCGCGGCGTCGGCGCTCCCGTCGAAGCCCTCTCTGCCAAGCAGTTGGAGATGCTCGAAACCGGCCTGCGGTTCGTCCGCAGCAGCCTGACCATGGACGTGAAGGAGCCGACCGACTCCGTCGTCGCCAGTCGGACCGCTGCGCTCGACCAGCTCGCCGAACTCGAACGTCACTTCGGGATGAAGCCGCGGTGAAGCCGCTGAGGCGGCAATCTTCAAAGACCAAGAGATCAAGAACCAAAGTCGGCGGTCGCCAGATCGTCTTGGTTCTTGATCTCTTGGTCTTTGGTGCTTCACGAAGCCGCCTCCGATAACCTGCGTGGATGCGTTACACCCGCGTTCGCCTCGCCGGCCTTGCCCATTGCCCGCCGGATGAGGTCGTCTCCAGCGACAATCTCGAAGCCCGGCTCGCCCCCGTCTACGACCGATTGCGGTTACCGGCCGGGCGACTGGAGTTGATGACCGGCATTCGCGAGCGCCGGTTCTACCCCCCCGGGACGAAGCCCGGGGAAATCAGCGCCCGCAGCGCCAACGCCGCCCTCGATCGGGCGGAGCGGGACCACGGACTGAAGCGGGAACGGGTCTCCGCCCTCGTCCACGGCAGCGTCTGTCGCGATCGGCTCGAACCGGCGACCGCCTGTGCGGTGCATTCCGCCTGCGGTTTGCCGAACCAATCGGCGTTCGTGCTGGATCTCTCGAACGCATGCCTCGGCGTGCTCAACGGCCTGCTGTTCGTCGCCGATCTGATCGAAGCGGGCCGGATCACCGCTGGCGTGGCGGTCGGCACGGAGACCGGCCGGGATCTGGTCGAAGGCACGATTGAGTCATTGTTACAAGACCCAAATACAAATCGGGCCGACGTGAAGGCGGCTTTTGCCAGTTTGACGATCGGCAGCGGCTCCGCGGCGGCGGTGTTGTGCGACGAATCGCTGGCTCCCTCGGCGCCGAGGTTGTTGGGCGGGGCGGTCCGCACGGACACCTCCCACGCCGCCCTGTGCACTGGCGGGGACGAGCTGGACAGCGCCGGCCGCCCCCGCATGACGACCGACAGCGAGGCGCTGCTCCACGCCGGCATCGCCCTTGCCGGAGAAACTTGGAACGATTTTCAGTCCGAACTGAACTGGACCGCGGACACCCCGGACCACGCCGTGACCCATCAGGTCGGCCGCGCTCATCAAAAATTGTTATTCGAATCGCTGGGACTGGATCCGGCGCTCGATCACCCGACCGTCGGCGTGTACGGCAACACCGGCGCCGCGGCCCTGCCCGCCGCCGCCTCCGTCGCCGCGGATGCGGGGGCGTTCGCCACAGGCGACAAAATCGTCTGGCTGGGCATCGGCAGCGGGCTGAACTGCGTGATGCTGGGCTGGGAGTGGTGATCCGAGCGGGCGATCCGAGCGTTTCTG
>NZ_WTPX01000115.1 GCF_013036045.1 Alienimonas chondri | reverse complement strand
CGGCCAAGCCCCGGTCGGGCCGAGTCCGGCGCCCGCCGCCGCGAACGCCCCCGAGTTCCCCCCGGCGACCGCTCCGGCGGCCGCGGCAGCCGGCGATCCGTCTGTCTACGCCGCCGCGTCCGGCCCGGCGTTCGTCGGTCTGCGACCCGGCGGGCGACGGGCGCCGCTGTCGATGCAGGCGCTCTCGCTAACGCACATCACGCTGCCCGAAGCCCGCACGATTCAGGTACACGACATCATCACCGTCCTGGTGGACGAGAAGAGCGAAGTCAGCGTGCAGAGCCGATTTGATCGCCGGCGGAGTTCGTCGATCGAAGCCAGCATCGACGACTTCGTGCGTCTCGATCCGACCGGTCGGCTGATCCTCAGCGCCACCGGGGAGCCGAGCATCGACCTGAGCGCCGGCGTGCGGAAGCAGAACCAGGGCAGCGGGTTGGACACCGAAGCCGTCCGCTACCGCATCGCCGCGACGGTCGTCGACGTGCTGCCCAACGGCAACGTCGTGCTGGAGGCCCGCAAGGAGATCGTCAACAACCGCGACGTATGGGAATACACCCTCACCGGGATCATCGCCGCGGAGAAGGTGAATCGCGACATGACTGCGGTCAGCGAAGACATGGCTGACACGAAAATCAGCAAGCGATCGAAGGGCAAGATCTTCGACAGCACCCGCCGGGCGTGGGGCGAGCGGATCATCGACATGGTCTGGCCGTTCTGATGAGCATTCGCACCGACCGATACCAACCCGTCGCGCAAGCGTCGGCCGTGCCTTGCCCGGCGACCCCCGGCACGGTTCTTCGGCTGCGCCGACGGCCGATGCTTGCGCATCGGGCTGGTATTCTCCTGCTGCTCCTCCTCGCCGCCCCGGCGGGCGCCGGGGTGCGGTTGGAGCATGTCTGCACGCTTGAAGGTCAGAAGGAGATCCGGCTCACCGGGCTGGGGCTGGTCGTCGGTCTGGACGGCACGGGCGACGGCGGGAAGAACTTGCCGGCGATGCGAGCGCTCTCCGCCGCCCTGCGATTGCACGACGCCCCGGTCCTCGATCCGATCGAACTGAAAGACGCCTCGAACGTCGCCGTCGTGCTGATCGAGGCGACCGTTCCCGCGACCGGCGCCCGCCGCGGGCAGCGGCTCAACTGCTTCGTCTCCAGCCCGATGGGCGCGTCGAGCCTGGCCGGCGGTCGTCTGCTGGCCGCCCCGCTGCGGCTGGCCGAGGCCGGCGCCGAGATCGCCGTCGGCGTCGCCGCGGGACCGATCGTCATTCAAGATCCGCTCGCCCCGGTCGCCGGGGCGCTGCCGAACGGGCTGATCCTCGAAGAGGACTTCAACGTCTCGTTCGTGGGCAGGGATAGCGGCGGACCGTTCGTCACGCTGCAATTGGACGCCTCCCACGCCGGCTTCGGGGCGGCCACGGAGGTCGCCCAGGCGGTCAACCGCGAGTTCGACTTCGGCGCCGGCTTCCACGTCGCCAAAGCGGCCGGACCGTCGGCGATTCAGGTGCGAATCCCCCCGGCCTACCACCTGGATCCGGTGCGGTTCGCCGCGCTGCTGCTGGCCGTACCGCTGGACCGCCCGGAGAGCCGCCCGCGGGTGGTCGTCAACGCCCGCACCGGCACGATCGTGGTGACGGGCGAGGTCGAACTCAGCCCCGTCGCGATCTCCCACAAGACGCTGACCGTCGACGTCGGCGCACCCCCCGCGGCCGCCGGCGGTCGTCCCGCCAACGGGTTCAGCCCCCTCGGCGAGCCGGAACCGACCCCGCGGCCGCAGTTGGAATCGCTGCTGAAGGCTCTCAACCAACTCCGCGTGCCGACCTCGGACGTCATCCACATCCTCCGCGAGTTGCACGCCAGCGGGAAGCTGCACGCGGAGTTCGTGGAGAACGGATAAGCGGGGGGGAAGGTACGGAGCTGAAGGTGACGCGAGAGCCCCCAAAGACAGTCGTCGAACCCACGGATTCACGGAGCGAATCATGCAAGCCGCCTCCCTTCCGCCATCCACGTTCCAGCTTCAATCCCCGACGGCGAAGCCGCCGGAGGATCTGTCGACGCGCGAGGCCTTCGACGGGTTCGTCGCGGGCACGCTGTTTCGGGAGATGCTCAAGTCGCTGCGGACTTCCACCGGCGATACGCCGTACTTCGGCAACGGGCAGGCGGACAAAATCTTCCGCGAGCGTCTCGACGGCCAAATCGCCGACGACATGGCGGCGACCAGCGGGAAGACCATCACCCAGGATCTCTACGAAGTGTTCGGGAACCAGACCGGGACGAAATAGCGTCTGTTCATGCTCCCCTCGCCCCCTTTTGGGGGAGAGGGGCCGGGGGTGAGGGGGCTGAAACCGCCCGATCGCCTGTTCGCTCGCCGCCGTTCCCAAGTCAGAAAGCCGGAGGCTCGCTCCGCGGAACGTCGTGGGCGAAGGCTCGTCGCCCTCACCCCCGACCCCTCTCCCCGAGGGAGAGGGGAGAATTGGGGTCCGATCGTGACGGTCGTGCGGGCAGGCGCCGGTCGGTGCGGTCCCGCCGGCCGGGCCGGTCGAAACGACGGGGGATGACGCCTCACGCCCCCTTCGCCGCCCCGCCCGCCGATTCGTCGGTTCGCCCCGATCCGCTGTCCGCGGTGGGCGAGGGGCGGGTGTCCGCCTTCCTGTCGAAGCTTGACGCCGGGCGACGGGAATTGGAACACGCCGGAACCGCGCTGGCGAACGCCGGGCGGGCCGCGGACGCCGCCGCGATGGACGCCGCCGCCCAGCGGTACGAAGCCGCGACCGAGGCGCTGCGATCGCTGGCCGCCGATCGGGCGTCGCTGCTCGCACGGACGGGGACGACGTCGATCGCGGAATTGGTCGCCGGCCACGCGGGGCTTGTCTCTCGCGTCGGGAGTCTGCGGGAGTCCGCGAAAGAGACACGGACTCGGCTGTGGCCCCGCTGGGTCTCCGCGAGACGCTCCGCCGCCGCGTGCGGGGAGGTGTTGGAACTAATCGCCCGCGGCGGGGCGCGTTCCGTGACGTACGCCGCCACCGGCGGCGGAGACGCCGCCACCGGCGGGGCGCTGTTGAACCTGTCCGGGTGAGGCCGTTTCGGGTCCGTACATTCCAGAGACATTCCAGAGAACGCGGAGGGCTGACGCCCACCGCTCGCCAACTTTCCTCGTCCGCCGCGTCCCGAACCTGAAGCCGATCGCATGAGTCTCAACGCGACGCTCGCCAACAGCGCCAGCGCGCTCGGCGTGTTCACGACGGGGTTGGCGGTCTCCGGGAACAACCTGGCGAACGCGGCGACGCCGGGGTTCGCTCGGGAAGAGCTGCAGCTGACCTCCGGCATCACGCAGACGGGCGTGCGGCAGTCGGTCAACAAGCACCTCGAAAGCCGTTTGCACGCCGCGGCCACCGGGGCGGCGGGCGGCGGGGCGACGGCGGAGTTGTTCGCCGGACTCGAACGCGTGTTGAACGAGTTGACCGACGGCGACCTGTCGACCTCGCTGTCGGATTTCTCCGCCGCCGTCGGGGCCGTCGTCGCGGAGCCGACCTCCTCCCCGCTGCGCCAGGCGTTGCTGGACGAGGGCGCCGCGCTCGCCGCCGACTTCCGCAGCCTGAACTCGCGGGCCACGGATCTCAACGGCGACCTCTATACCCGGGCGAACGAACTCGTCGGCGAGGCGAACGAGCTGATCGAAGAGGTGCGCGGCCTGAACGAGCGCATCATGACGCTCGAGAAGGGCCGTCAATCCAACAGCGACGCCGGCCAGCTGCGCGACCAGCGCTACGCGGCGATGCAACGGCTCTCGGAGATCGTTCCGCTGGAATACCGCGAAACGAAGTTCGGCACCGTCGAGTTGCGCAGCGGCGACGACTGGCTGCTGCTGGGCGAATCGACCCAGCAGCTCGAACTGGTCTCGCCGGACGTCGATCCTCAGAACCCGCCGCACCGCCTGCCGTTTCCGCGGGTGCGGACGAGCCGGACAAACTCCTCATTGGAGGGCGGCGGCGAACTGGGCGCGGTGCTGAAGGGCGGGGACGAGGTGGTCGGCGGGTTCCTCGACGATCTGGACGCCCTCGCCGCCGGGCTGATCGAAGCGGTCAACCGCGTGCACGCCGGCGGTCGCGGTTCCGAGGGGCATACGGACGTCACCGCCGCCCGCACGGTGTTCGACCCGGCCGCGTCGCTGGCGGCGTCCGTCGGCGATCACGAACTGCCGTTCCCCCCGGAGCACGGCGGCTTCACCCTGACCGTGGTCAATACGGCGACCGGGGCGGAGGTCGACACCCGCATCGAGATCGACCTCGACGGCCTCGGGGCGAACGACACGACGCTGAACGACCTCGTCGCCTCGCTGGACGCGGTGGACGGCCTCTCCGCGGGTCTCGACTCGCAAGGCGTATTGCGGATGACCTCGGCCTCCGGTCGGGAGTTTCATTTCGCCGACGACACCTCCGGCGTGCTGGCCGGGCTGGGGCTGAATCACTTCTTCGATGGTCGGAGCAGCGGCGACATCGGGCTGTCGGCGGAGCTGAAGGCGAACCCGAACCTGTTGGCCGTGGGGCGGGGCGGGGGGCCGGCGGACAACTCGAATGCATTGGCGATCGCGGACGTGCTCGCCGGGCCGTTGGAACACGCCCGCGACGCGGACTTGAAAGGCAAAACGCTGGACAATCGCTTCGCGGAGATCGTCGGGGCCGTGGGCCGCGGGGCCGCCGCGGAGCGGGCGCTCGCCGAAGCCGCCACCTCGCATCGCGACGCGCTGGCCAGCCAGCGGGAGCAGTTCAGCGGCGTCAGCCTCGACGAAGAGGCGGTCCGCATCATGGAACTGCAACGGCAGTACCAAGCCAGCGCCCGGGTCATCAGCGTTACCGACACCCTTTTCGACACCCTGCTGAACCTGTGACGCCCGCGTCGGCGAAGCGTCGCCGTCCCCGGTCGATCTGAAAGGAGAAGAACGCCATGGCCGTCAGCCCGATTCTGCCCGGCCGCGTGCCGGAGACCTACCAGTTCCAACGACTGGGCGCCTCGCTGAACAAGCTGAACGCGGAGTCGATCCGCTATCAGGACATGGCCGCGACCGGCGTGAAGATCGCCGTGGGCAGCGACGATCCCAGCGGCGCGATCAAGGCCGGTTTGATGCAGCGCGGCATCGAACGGAACGAGGCGTTGCAGGAGCAACTCGCCGTCGCGGACAGCCACGCCGCCGCGACCGACACCGGGCTGGCGGCGTTCGGCGACGCCGTCAGCACGGCCCGCGGTCTGCTGCAAACCGGCATCGGTTCGCAGGCCGGATCGGCGGAGAAGCAGGCGTTGGCGGAGGAGGTCGCCGCCCTGCGGCAAAGCATCATTCTCGAAGGGAACCGCACCTTCCGCGGTCGCTCACTGTTCGCCGGCAGCGCCCCGACGGAGACGCCGTTCGTGGACCTCGGCGCCGGGCGGACGCTGTACACCGGCGACCTGGGTTCGATCCCCGGGCTGATCGGCGACCACGCTCCGATCGACACCGCGGTCAACGGGCATGCCGCGTTGAACGTTCTCACCCCCGAGGAGAGCCGCCCCCTGGCGCCGGCCCTCACGCTGGGCACCCCGCTGGCGGACCTGCACGGCGGGGCGGGCGTCGTGCCGGGCGAGTTGACGGTCAATCTCGACGACGGCCTCGGCAACGTCGCCTCGCAAACGGTCGATCTCGCCGGCGCCCGCACGGTGGGCGATTTGAAGACGCGGTTGGAGGCGGCGTTCGGCGCCGGTCCGCCGGGGTTATCCGTCGGCGTGTCGCCGACGACCGGGGGAATCGAGTTCTCCGTCCTCCCCGGCGGCGATCCAGCGGCGTCGGTCACCGTCGCCGATGTGGAAGGCGGACGCACCGGGCGGGATCTGCGGCTCGTGCCGAACCCCGCGCCCGTCGTCCCCGGCGTGTTCAGCGGCGGCGCCCTCGCCCCGCGGGTCACGAAGTTCACCCCGCTGTCGGCCCTCAACGGCGGGGCGGGGGCGGACCTCGCCGGACTGCGGATCGTGCAGGGGGAAGAGGTGGCGAACGTCGACCTGACCGGCGCCACGACCGTCGGCGAGGCCCTCGAAGCGATCCGCCTGCAAACCAAAGCCGCCGACGTGCACGTCTACGCGGAGATCTCGCAGGACGCGACCGGCTTCGACATCCGCGGTCGCGTCAGCGGCGTCGACTTCTCCATCGGGGAGAACGGCGGCACGACCGCGGCGAACCTCGGCGTCTCCACCCTTCCGGAGTCCACCCGGCTGGACGAACTGAACGGCGGCGAAGGCATCCCGACCGGCCCCACGCCGTTCGGCCCCGGCCCGCTGGTCATCACCCGCCGCGACGGCACGGACGTGAACGTCGATCTCTCCGCGGCGGAGACGATCGCCGACGCGCTGGCCGCGATCAACGCGGTCGATCCCGGCGTGTTGGAAGCGCGAATGAGTGACGTGGGCAACGGCATCACGCTGGCTGACGCTCAGGTTCCGGTCCTGCCCGCGGTCGCGGGGCCGCTGTCGGTCGCGGAGTCGGAATTGTCGGTCGGACTGGGCCTCGCGGGTCCCGACGCGCCCGGGCCGGCGGCGCCCGGGGACGAGATTGCCGGGACGATCGACTATCCCCGCCGCACCGGCGGCCTGCCGGATCTGCTGGCTCGCTTGGAGGCCGGCCTTCGGGCTGAAGACGACCGCGCGCTGACCCCGCTCGGCGACGAACTGGACTCAGAACTGGAACGGATGACGACCGTGCGGGCCGCCGCCGGCAACCGTCATCGCCGGATTTCAGAGCAGACGACCCGGTTGGTCGATGAGGAATTGCAACTGCGGGCGGACCTGTCTTTGGTGCTGGACGCGGATCTCGCGGAGGTGTTCACTCGCATCACCGCCTTGCAGACGGCGTACGAAGCGACGCTGCGGCTGACCTCCCAGGCGAACGAGCTGTCGCTGGTGAACTTCCTCTGATCGGCACGCTCGCGGAGGGCGGATCGCGAGTGTAAGAACAGTTGCACGCGCCAGCGTTGAACCGCGGGCGATCGCCGTCTATCTTGCCCGACCCTCCGTCGTCGGCGCCCCGCCGGCGATATGGGGGCGGGCTGTCCCGTGCGGGGCAGTTTGCGACTCTCGTTCTCTGCACCGCCCCGGGCGGCGCCAGTAGTCAAGCAACCTAGGTAGGTGGCGGCGATGCCCATTCTCCAGAAATGCACCCAGCTTCCCAAGGAAGCTGCGGACCCGCAGTGGATGACCGTCGACGCCGACGGGCAGATCGTCGGTCGCCTCGCCACCGGCATCGCGACCGTGCTGATGGGCAAGCACAAGCCGAACTACACCCCCCACGTGGATAACGGCGACTACGTCGTCGTGACGAACGTGGAGCGTGTCGCCTTCGGCGGCAAGAAGATGGAGCACGAATCCATCCCGCACTTCTCCAAGAAGTGGCTCCAGAAGGAGTACGACCGCTACAGCGGCTATCCCGGCGGCCGCACCGTGGAGACCGCCGAGCGCATCCACGCCCGCAAGCCGGAGATGATCCTGCACGAGGCCGTTCGCCGGATGCTGCCCAAGAACAAGCTGGGCGTGCATATGCTCAAGAAGCTCAAGCTGGTCGTCGGCCCGGATCACGGCCATCAGGCTCAGCAGCCCAAAGAGTTCCCCGAATATCTGATGCCGAACCGCTCCCGGTAGTTTTCACCCGCTGATTTCGGCTCCCTGATTCGCTCCCGCGGCGTTCGTCCGCCGGCCCACCCGCTCCTCTCCCGCTGATCTCGCCCGCCGTGCGGGCCTCTCGCCCATGCCGACCGACGCCGACAAGCCCGATCCCGACGCCCCGTCCCAGACGCCGGCGGCTTCCCCCGCGCCCATGGACGGCGTGCCGGCCGGGCCGAGCAGCGAGACGACCCCCGAGGACGTTCCCGGCACCGACGAGAATAACCCGGTCAACGAGACGATCACCGCCTCGGACTCCGACGGCACGGAGAGCGGTCAGACCGCTCCGCTGGTCGAGTCCGCCACGGTCGACTCGGAAGCCACCGCCGGCGCCTCCGACATCCAGATCGATGCGGGCGGCGACGCCCCCGAGGGCGAACTGGTGCCGGCCGGCACCGGCGACCTCGCCGCGGCCGACGCGGCCGCCGTGGGCGAGGACGCCCGGACCACCGGCGCCGAGGTCGGCGCCGCGTCTCTCGACGAGATGGGTTCCGAAGCCACCGGCGAGAACTACGCCGAGGACATGGGCCTGACCCTCGGCGGCGGTCGCGCCCCCGAGGACATCGCCCCGCCGCCGGAAAGCATGATCCGCGGGTCCATCGACCGCTTCGGCACCGCGATGGGCACCGGCCGCCGCAAGACCAGCGTCGCTCGCGTTCGCATCACCGACGGCACCGGCCAGTTCAGCGTGAACGGCCGCGACCTGGACGACTACTTCTCCTTCGAGCGGGACGTCACCCTCGCCCGCGCCCCGTTGGAGACCACGGAGATGGCCGGCCAGGTGGACGTGTGGGTTCGCGTCGAAGGCGGCGGCAGCACCGGCCAGACCGGCGCCATCGTGTTGGGCATCGCCCGTGCCCTGCAGGCGAAGGATCCCAACCTCCACGGCCTGCTGCACCACGGCGGTTACCTGACCCGCGACGAGCGGGCCGTCGAACGCAAGAAGTACGGTCGCGCCAAGGCCCGCAAGAGCTTCCAGTTCTCCAAGCGGTGAGTCGCGGACTTCGTTTTCTGTTCCTCCGGTAACGCCGAGGCCCGGTCGGGTCTCGGCGTTGTTCTTTAGCAGCCCGCCCCGATGCCCGCCGCCGTCATCAACACGCTGCTGGGGCCGGACCTGCGCCTGATGATCGAAGAGGGCGACGCCGAGGGGCTGCGGGCCTTCTGCGAGGAACTGCACCCCGCCGCCCTGGCCGAAGTGCTGGCGGACCTGGAAGACGACACCGTCTGGAGCGTGCTCTCGCACTGCTCGCTGCCGCGGCAGGTCGAGATTTTTGAGTTTCTCAGCCTGCACCGGCAGGTCGAGCTGGTCGACGCGATCGGCAAGGAGCGGCTCAGTAAAATCGTCGGGGAGATGAGCAGCGACGACCGCGTCGACCTGCTCTCCCGGCTCGATCCCGTCCGCGTCGAGAACCTGCTGCCGTTGATGGCGAAGGCCGACCGGGCCGACGTCCGCCGGTTGCTGGCGTACCCGGAGGAGTCCGCCGGGTCGATCATGACCACGGAGTACGCCAGCCTCTCCGAGGACTCCACCGTCGCCGAGGCGCTGCAGTCGCTCCGCAAGCAGGCGCCGGACGCGGAAACGCTGTATTACGTCTACGTCCTCGGCCCGGATCGACGGCTGGACGGATTCGTCTCCCTGCGGGATCTGGTGACGGCCCGGCCGGAACGGCAGGTCGGCGAGTTGATGCGTCGCGACGTGGTCAGCGCCCGCGTGGACGACGACCAGGAGAAGGTCGCCGGGCAGGTGATGCGCTATGACCTGCTGGCCTTGCCGGTGGTGGACGAGGCGAACCGGCTGGTCGGCATCGTGACCCACGACGACGCGATGGACGTCGTCCAGCGGGAAGCGGAGGAGGACGTGCTGATGATGGGCGGCGTCGAGCCGCTGGCCGACAGCTACTCCGAAACCGGCGTGCTGGAACTGGCTTGGAAGCGGGGCAAGTGGCTGATGTTCCTGTCGCTGGTCGCGCTGGCGACCGCGCAGGTGTTGCAGCGTTTCGAGGGCGTCAGCGAGGAATATACCTGGCTGGTGCTGTTCCTCCCGCTGGTGCTGGCCAGCGGCGGCAACGCCGGCAGCCAGTCCGCGGCGTTAATTATTCGCGCGATCGCGTTGAACGAGCAGGGCGCCGGCCCGTGGAAGCTCGCCGGCCGCGAGTTATTAGTCGGCGGCACGCTGGGGGCGTTATTGGCGCTGATCGGCTATCTCAGCGGCTATTTCTGGTTCTCGCTGGGCGCCGCGGAGAGCGTCATGGTCGCCGGCACGGTGTTCGTGGTGGTCATCATGGGCACCGTCTGCGGCTCGCTGCTCCCGCTGGCCAGCAAAAAGCTCGGCGCCGACCCCGCCCTGATGAGCACCCCCCTCATCACCGCGGTGATGGACGTGACGGGGGTCGTCTTATATTACGGCGTCGGCATCTGGTTGCTGACGACGCTGGCGGGCACGGCGGCGCCGTAGAGCGTTAAAGAGCTTCACGAGCATTCGCGACTTCACAGTCGATACTTCGGTCCCCCCTCCGGCCCGGTGTTATGAGTTTCGCCCACCCCAGCGTGAACGAGGAACTCATCAGCGATGTGCTGACCCACATGT
Source organism: Alienimonas chondri (assembly GCF_013036045.1). Classification (GTDB taxonomy): domain Bacteria; phylum Planctomycetota; class Planctomycetia; order Planctomycetales; family Planctomycetaceae; genus Alienimonas; species Alienimonas chondri. The sequence goes on along the minus strand of NZ_WTPX01000115.1, from coordinate 5,534 downwards.
TGCATGAAGGCTCCGGCATCCACGGCCTGTGGCACTGGCGTCGGGTGGAGCGGAACGGACTTTTCCTGGCGGCCAGGGAGGGCGGAGATGCGAAGGTCGTCGCGTTGTTCGCCCTGTTCCACGACTCCCAGCGGCTGAACGATTCGTCCGACCCAGAGCATGGCGAACGCGGCGGGCGCTTGGCCGCGGAGTTCCACGCAACGGGCCGCTTGCCGATTACGCTCGAGCAACTCGACACTCTAATTGAAGCCTGTCACCGTCACACCGACGTCCGGCATTCCCCAGCCCCGACGATTCAATGCTGCTGGGACGCGGACCGACTGGATCTCACGCGGATCGGCGTTCGGCCTGATCCCGCGTACCTCAATACGCCCACAGCCAAAGGGATCGCGGAATCCGGCGATTATTCAGAGGTTGAAGCGTTCCTCACACATAGGTGACCGCGGCGCCGGCAGACATGGACTCGGCGATTCACTACCCGAAGCTCACTGACCAACCGTCGTTCCCCCCTTCCGGAAAATCCTATGCAACGCATCGTTCCCTGCCTCTGGTACGACGGTGCCGCTGAAGTGGCGGCGGAGTTTTACGTTTCTCTATTGCCGGACTCGCGGATCGAGCGGGTGATGAAGTCGCCCTCCGACACGCCCGGCGGACCGGCCGGGTCGGCGCTCACGGTCGAATTCACGCTGGACGGCCGGCGTTATCTGGGCCTGAACGGCGGTCCCGGCGTGAACTTCAACCACGCCGTCTCCTTTCAAATCCTGTGCGACACGCAGGCCGAGGTCGATCGCCTCTGGACCGCGTTGGCCGACGGCGGGACCGAGGTCCAATGCGGCTGGATTCAGGACCGCTGGGGGCTGTCGTGGCAGATCGTCCCCACCCGCTTGATGGAACTCTTGAACGATCCCGATCGAGACCGCGCCCGTCGGGCGCAAGAGGCGATGCACGGGATGGTCAAAATCGACATCGCCGCGATCGAAGCCGCCGCCGCGTAACGCCGACGAGCGGTCGCCCGTTCAGAGGATCGCCGTTCCATGCGTTTCCCGCTGCCGAAGACACGCCGCCAGTGGATCGCCGTCGCCGTGCTCGCGCCGGTACTGACGGTTCTGTTCCTCGTCAGCGGCTTCTTCTGGTGGTCGCCGCTGAACTGCTGGCATGACGAAGTCGATCTCAACAGCGGCCGCATCCGCCGCACTCGGTATCTGCTGTACTGCCAGATCGGGGAACAAATCGAAGAGAACTGGGTTTCCCGCGCCCGAGACGGCGCCGACGGCCCGCCCGACTGGCGTCGCGTGAACACCTTCTCCCCGGGCGTGCGTCACTCCCCGCATTACCAATTTCACGGTGCGATTCATCAGATCAAAATGCTCGAGTTGGCTGACGATGTCGTTCCGTTCGAGTCCGCCGCGCGTCGCAAGGCGGCCGATCGTCTGCTCCTGTTGTGGCGTACCGAGCAGTCTGACTTCGGCGCCGACGAATTCGTCCACGCCGTCGCCTCGACAGCCCTCGACCGCCATGAAAACGGCGCCACGACCGTCGGCCCGTCCGACATCCCGATCGAGACTGACTAACGGGCTTCCGCATCCTCACTGGTTGACAGGGCGGCGACCGCGGTCCAATCTCGTCCGCATCTGAGGGCCCTCCGGCTCCGCATGTCTCGATCCGACGCGCTCCCGCGTCGCGACGCTCTCTTGAAGTCGACTGTCGTTTGCCCGTGCCGGCGTTCCGGTACTTACACCCCGTCCGACGCCCTGGGCTGTCGGGAAGGCGGTGCCTGAAGACCTTCTCAAAAACTACCTCACGCTCCGCCGCGCTCGTCATGAGCGAGACCGACGGGGGCTGTTCGTGATCGAGGGCGTCGGTCACTTCGTGGCCGCGGTCGACGCCGGCGCCACGCTGCGAACGATCCTACACTGCCCGCGACTGCTCACCTCTCCGGTCGCTCAGAAGCTCGTGCGGCATCGGCGGAGAGCGGGGGATCGGACCGTCAAGCTGTCGCCGGAGGCGTTTCGATCGCTCTCCAGCGCCCCGCGAGCGTCCGGCGTGGCGGCGATCGTTGAGCAGGCCGTCGTTCCGGTGGAGGAAGTCGACCCGGCCGACGGCCTGTTCTGGTTGGTGCTGGAATCCATTCGGTCGCACGGCAATCTCGGCACCTTGCTGCGGACCTCCGCGGCCCTCGGGGGCGGCGGCGTCATGATCGTCGACGGTGCCGGCGGGGGGACGGTCGACCCGTTCGATCCGGCGGCGGTGCGGGCCTCGATGAACGCTTTGTTCCGGCAGCAGATCGTGCGAACCGACCTTCCTCGGCTTCGCAGGTGGGTCGAACGGCACGGCCTGCAACTTGTCGGAACCGACTCCCACGGCGCGATCCCCTTCGACCGACGCTCCTATCATCCGTCCACGCTGATCGCCTTGGGCGACGAGCGGACCGGCCTGAGCGAACGATTGGCGGCGGCCTGCGACGCGACCGTCCGTATTCCGATGCGACCGCGGAGCGACTCGCTGAACCTCGGCGTCGCGGGTTCGCTGGTGATGTACGCCGCCGCCGCCGGAATGGGCTGAATCCCGCTCGCGATCAATTCCGGGTCAGGTGTTGAAGACTCTCTCCGGATTGCAGCTTCGAACCGGAATCGGTGCACAGTCTGATCGGTTCACGGTCGCGCCGAGCCGACTGCCGTTATCCCTCCCGCGGGACGATGCCGACCAGTCGCATCAGTTCGAGGGCGTTGCTACGGGGGACCACGCCGGGGCGGAGGCGGTGGTCGAACGTCATCTGGCCGTCGGACAATTGATCGCGGAAGTGCACGTTCGAGGCGCGATCGCCGAGGTCGTCCGCGAACTCAGTGAGGGCCAGATCGTGCGTCGTCACCAAACCGAAGGCGCCGCGGTCCAGCAGGGTCCGCACGACCGCTTCGGCCCCGGTGCGACGGTCCGCAGAGTTCGTGCCCTGCAGGATCTCGTCGAGCAGGAACAGCACGGGCGGACCGTCCGTTTTCGCATCGTCCAGCACGCCGGCGAGGCGGCGGACGCTTTCGAAGAACAGACTTTTGCCGTCGGCCAGACTGTCCGTCACCCGCATGACCGAGCGAACCCGGGACGGCGTGAGGGAGAGCGAGGTCGCGCACACGACCGCCCCGGCGCCGGCGAGGGTCGCGTTCACCCCCACCGCCCGCAGCAACGTGCTCTTGCCGGACATGTTCGACCCGCTGACCAGCAGCAGCGCCGGAACGCCGGCGCCGGAGGCGGAAGCCACGTCCGGGGAGGAAGCGGCGCCGACGGACAGACTCACGTCGTTGCGGACGCACTCGGTTTGCGGGAGCAGCGGGTGCCCGAGTCCCGCGGCGAGGAACCGGGCGGGGCCGTCTTTGTAGGTCGGGAGGACGAACGCGGGATGTTCGAAGCACCAGCGGGCCAGCGACAGCAGCGCCTCGAACCGGCCGGCGGCCGCGGACCATTCGGCCAACCGGGGGCCGTGCGTCTCCGCCCAGCGGGCGATGCCGTGGGCGTGGAACAGCGGCAGGGCGAACGCGGCGGAGGCGAGGGCGACGAACTGGTTATTGCGGCTCGTCTCCAGTCGCCGGGCGAGCGACGCCAACCGGGCGACCGCCGCCGAGGGCGGTTCGAGGACGCCGTCGTGCGTCAGCGTCGAACGCAGCTCCGCGACCGCGGGGGCGTTCGTCTCGCAGCGTTCCAACAGTCCCAGCACGCCGGAGAGCAACGTCAGCCCGCCCCCGGTGCGTTCGGAGTAGTCCGCGGCGGCCGTGACGCGGTCGCGGAAGACGTACTGCAGCGCCCCCTGACCGCCGGCCGCGGCCAACAGCACGCCGACCGATCCGCCGGCGATCAGCCACCAGCCCAACCCGAATACCGCCGCCGCCCCCAACGCGACCGCCGCGATCCGCACGCCGAGCGGCACCCGCCGCGGGGGCACGGCGGCGACCGCATTCCCCGCCGGCGCCGGCGGATCGCCGGGCAGCAGCGCGAGGCGTTCGCGCAGAGCAATGTCGTCCGCCAGTCGATCCGCCGCGGCCTGCCGGGCGCCGACCTCGACCGGGTCCGCGGGAGCGAGCAACCAACCGCCCAACGTGGCGCGACCGCCCGCCGTGCGGGTGCAGGAGAGGCGACGGAACAGCCCGTGCTCGCCGAACAGATCGAGGTCCGCGGCGTGCGGGCGATCCGGGGGAAGCAGGTCGGCGCCGTAGTCGGCCTCGGGCACCAGCCCGCCGCCGATCCGCAGGCGGGCATGATCGTGGTGCGTGACGGCTCGCTCCGCGAAGGCACGCTTCGCGGAGACGCCGTCATGAACCAGACACAGAATTGCGAACGCGATCGCCGGCAGCAGCAGCCACCAGCCGGTCCACGACCCCATCGCCCAGCCGATCGCCAGGCCGAGCGCAACGAGGAACGTCAGCCCGCGGGCCGCGGCGAGGCGGTCGTCCCAGGTGGTCCACCGATCGACGGCGGTCTGCCGGTCCGCTTTCGCCGCGGCGTGCACGTCGGCCGGCGCCGACCCCGCGCGAGACGGGGCCGGTTCGGACGACGAAACGGGGGACACGGGAGCCGGGGCGGTCGCGGCGACGCTCACGCGGAGAGCTGCTCGCGAGCGGCTTCGAGGATCTCGCGGGTGCGGATGATGCCGTCCCGCTCGCTGAGCTTCCCGCCCTCGTACTCGACGCCGATGTGGCCGTGATAGCCGGCGTCGGTGACGATCTTGCACATTTCAATCAGGTCGAACTTCAACCCGCGGCCCTCGGTGACGGGGGAGGGGGCCGCTTCGGGGAAGTCGTAGCTCTTGGCGGACATGCCCTTGGCGTAGGGCGTGAGGATGCGAACGCCCTTGTACGGGTCGAAGGTCCGCTCGCCGTTGATGCGGAAGTTGCCGAAGTCCGGCAGGGTGCCGACGCGGGGGTGATCGCACAGTTCCATCACGCCCGCGAGCCAGCCGGCGTTGGAGCTGAGGCCGCCGTGGTTCTCCACGATGACGTTCAGGTCGTACGGGTCGGCCAGTTCGCAGAGCTGATGGAGGCCGTCGGCGGCCCGTTCCATCTGCTCCGTGAAGGTGCCGCTGCTGCCGGCGTTCACGCGGATCGAGTGACAGCCCAACGCCTTGGCGGCTTTGAGCCACTTTTCGTGGTTCTGAACCGACTTCTTGCGGGCCGCTTCGTCCGCGGCGCCGAGCTGCCCCTCGCCGTCGACCATGATCAGGACGCTGGTGACGCCCTCGTCCTTGCAGCGGGCGTTGAGCTTCTTGAGGTAGTCGTCGGAGGTGTCGCCGTTGAAGAAGCGATTGACATACTCGACCGCGTCGATGCCGACCGCTTTGGTCTGAGCCGGGAATTCGAGGTTGGTGAACTCGCCGGCGCCCAGCGCCTTGTGGAAGGACCACTGGGCGAGGGAGATCTCAAAGGGGCGGTCGGCCTTCTTCTCGCCCTTGAGGTGATGGTCGGCGAGCGCCGCGGACGAAGCGGCCCGCAAGAAGTCGGTTCAGAACCACGAAAAGTGGCTCAAAGCCGCCAAGGCGTTGGGCTGTCACT
>NZ_WTPX01000114.1 GCF_013036045.1 Alienimonas chondri | reverse complement strand
CCCTCACCCCCAGCCCCTCTCCCCCAAAAAGGGGGCGAGGGGAGTTACGAACGGCTCAATACTTTCCGTCCGTCACGCCGGGCCAGTCATCGGTGCGGAAGGGGGCGGCGGGCAGGCCGCGGGTGTTGAACAGCGTCACCTGCGGGTTGTCCGCCCAGGCGTACCGGACGCTGGCGATCTCGGAGACCTCCGCCGGAGCCGTCACCTTGACCGTGTTCGGACCGGTCACTTCGGCCTTCGCCCGGTAGAACTTCTTGTCCGCCCCGGCGACGGTGAAGCTGAGCGCCTCGTTCGGGCCGGCCTCATAGTTGTCGCGACGGATCTGAAGAGCGTCGCCGTCGACGTCGAAGGTGACCGTGGCGGTCTGCCCGTCGATCTGGACGTCTTCCATCCGCGGGCTGAGTTGGCCGGAGAGGTCCATGTCGTAGGCGGTCTCCAGCGCCGCGTAGGCCAGACGTTTGCCGACGTCCTCTTTATTGCGGGGATGAATGTCGCGGGCCTCGCCGATGTCGAGGATCACGGCTTGGCCGACGTCGTTCAGCTCGTCGATCGTTTTGTCCTGGGCTTCACGCAGTTCGGCCCACTCGGACGGCGAGTTCGGGTCGTCCTGATAGGCCTTGAAGTTCGCCAGTTGCACCCAGAAGAAGGGGATGGACTGCCCGAACTGCTCGCGCCAGTCCTCGATCATCGCGGGGAAGATCTCGTCGTACTGCTCCGCCCGGCTGGCGTTCGATTCGCCCTGATACCAGATCGCGCCTTTGAGGGCGAAGGGGACCAGCGGGACGATCATGCCGTTGTTCAGCACGCCGGGACGGTGATGGGGGCGGTTGGTTTTGTCGTCCGGGGTCTCCTCCCAGCGTTTCAGCAGGGGGCCGGCGCTTTCCAGCGATTCCAGCGAGGCGGGCCGCGTCCAGGCTTCGGAGGGCGTGCCGCCCCAGCTGGAATCGATCAGCCCGACCGGCTGGCCGATGGCGCCGTGGATCGTCTTGCCGAAGTAGTAGCCGACCGCGGAGAAGCTCGCCGCGGATTCGGGGCTGACTTTGACCCACTGAGCGTTGGAGGGTTCGCCGGCGCCGGGCTCCCCGGACAGGGTCGTGACCGGTTCGCGAACGCTGTTGCGCGGGACGGTGAACAACCGGACGGAATCGTCCTTGGCGGCTTTGATCTCGCGGTCGGCGTCAATGGTCTGCTGGAGCGCCCACGCCATGTTCGACTGCCCGCTGCACAGCCAGACGTCGCCGGCCAGCACGTCGGTGAACACCTTCTTGTTGGCGCCGTCCGGCTGCGGATCCTTGAGGGAACCGAGCATCGCGGTCTGCTGCTCTTCCTCGGTGGCGTCGTCAGCGTCGAGGACGATCAGGATCAATTCGGTTCCCGCGTCGAACGGGCCGATTTCGCACTGCCAGCGGCCGTTTTCGTCGGCGGTCGCGGCGGCGCCCTGCTGACCGGAGAAGGTGAACTCCGCCTCGCCCTTGCCGCGGGTCACGACGGTGGGGGAGACGACCACCTTGCCGCCCGGCTCCGTCGAGCCGAACACCGGCGCCTTCACCCCGGCCTGCAGGACCATGTGGTCGCCGAAGACGGGGGCCGGCGTGACCTCCGCGGACGCGGGGGCGGCGAGACAGGCCAGCAATCCCCCTAAGACGAGGGGCGTGCCGAGCGAACCAAATGCGAGGGATCTTGTCATGAGAGTGTCGAGCGGGAGACACGGACGGGGCGGGAACGAATCGATCGACGCTAATGCGGTCGGAACCCCCGTTCAACCGACCTCGGACGCTCGCTCGCCCCCGGTCCGGGGGGACAAGCCCCCCGGCTCGCTATTCTGCCCGACGCATGGACGTCCCCGCCTCGCCGCCGCCCTCGTCGTACCCGGCCGGGTCGTTGCGCGAACTGTGGGCCGTGGCGGCGCCGCTGGCGATCAGCACGGGGTCGGTCGGCGTGGCGCACGTCGCGGATCGGGTGTTCCTGGCTCGCTTTGACCCGGCGGCGCTGGCGGCGTCGATGCCCGCGGGGATGCTGCAATGGGCGGTGCTCAGCCCCTTTTTAGGGGTGGGAATGACGGTGGGGACGTTCGTCGCCCAGAACGCCGCCGCCGGGCAACCGAGCCGGGCCGCGACTGCCGTCTGGCAGGGCGTGTGGGCGGCCGTGCTCGCGGCGCTGTTCTTCGCGGCGCTGGCCCCCTCGGCGGGGGCGCTGTTCGATCTCGCCGGGCACGGACCGGAGGTGCGGCGGGCGGAGATCGCGTACTTCCAGATGCTCTGCTGGGGGGCGTTTCCCACCGTCGCCAGCTTCGCCCTGTCCGGGTTCTACGCCGGCCGCGGACGCACGAGCGTGGTGATGGCGGTGAACCTCGCCGCGGCGCTGGCGAATATCGGACTGGATTGGATCCTGATCTTCGGCGCCCGCCTGCCGTGGGGGCTGGGCGAGATCCCGGCGTACGGCATCACCGGGGCGGGAGCGGCGACGGCGATGAGCTTCGTCGTCGCCTGCGGCCTCTATCTGCTGTGTATGACTCGGGGCGCCGGCCGGGAGATCCGCATTTATTCTCACGCCCGGTTCGATCGGGCGATGGCGGCGAAGCTGTTGAAAGTCGGGTTGCCCACGGGGCTGAATATGGCCGCGGACGTCGTCGCGTTGACGGCGTTTTTATTCCTCGTCGGACGATTGGGACGCAACGAACTGGCGGCGACGACGCTGGCGTTCAATCTCAATTCCCTCTGCTTCCTGCCGGCGATCGGGCTGGGCAGCGCCGCGACGATCCTCGTGGGGCATCGCGTCGGGGAGGGACGCCCCGATCTGGCGGTGCGCACCGGCTGGCTGGCGACGGCGTCGGGGGCGGCGATGATGTGCGTCAGCGGGGCGATTTTCATTCTGTTCCCCGGGCCGCTGATTGAATTATATCTCGGCGACGGGGACTCCTTCACCCCCGGCGAAACCGCCGCGTTGTGGGCGACGGCGCCGGCGCTGTTGAAGTTCGTCGCGGCCTACAGCTTGTTCGATATCTTTGCGGTGGTCTTCGGCGGCGCGGTGCGGGGGGCCGGCGATACGACCTTTCCCGCGCTGTGGACGATCTTCTGTGCTTGGGGATTAATGGTCGCCCCGACCGCCTGGGGCGTGCTGGGCGGCGGTCACTGGGAAGGCCGCGACGGTGTGTTTTGGGCATGGGCCTGCTGCACGGCGTATATCGTCAGCGGAGGATTGGGCATGACCGCCCGCTTTATCGGCGGCAAATGGAAGGCGATGAGCGTGTTGGAGGAGGGGGCGATCGACGAGATCACGACGTGACGCCCTGCTTTTGCTCCCCTCTCCCTCAGGGAGAGGGGCCGGGGGTGAGGGTGAGCGAACCTTCATACGCACCCGTCCCTGGAGCGACGGGATGAACGCTGAACTCAAGAGCGAGCGCGACGTCAGGGGGCATCGGTCGGTGCAAGCCCCCTCACCCCCGACCCCTCTCCCCCAAAAGGGGGCGAGGGGAGAAGAGGAAGCCTCCCTCACCCACCAATCATGCTCGCTTGCCGGTTCGTCAGCGGAACCGGCGTGCCCGGCGGCGGCGGGGCGGGGACTAATAACCGGGACAGCGCCGCCGACAGCTCCTTCAATCCCTCGCCGGTTTCCGCGGAGACGCCCCGCCAGCCTGCGGGAACCGGGCCGGCGGTCGATAAATCGATTTTATTCCAGACCCGCAGGCGACGCGGGTGCGGGAGGACCGCATCGAGATCGCCCGGGTCCGTGCCGTCCGCGACCTGAATCACCGCATCCGCCTCGGCGAGCGTTTCCCGGGCCTTGGCGACGCCGGCGGCTTCGAGCGGGTCGAGCGTTTCCCGCAGGCCGGCGGTGTCCGTCAATCGCACCGGCCAGCCCTCGATCGCGACCGTCACCCCCACCGCGTCCCGCGTCGTGCCGGCGGTCGGGGAGACGATCGCCCGGCTATAGCCCGCGATCGCGTTTAATAACGAACTCTTCCCGGCGTTCGGCGGTCCGGCGATCACCACGAGCCACGGTTGCGTGAGGTGGCGACCGAACTCGATCCGCTCCCGCATCGCCGCGTGCTGCGACGGATCGCTCAACCCCTCGGCCAGCGTGCCGGACGCCTGATCGAGGATGATCCCCGCACACCGCACCGTCGGGGCGGCGGCCAGCGCGGCCGACAGTTCCGCTTGAAGAATCCCGGCCCGGTCGCGTTCCTGCTCCTCCCAGCTCACCCGCGTCGCCCCGGCGGCGGTCAGGTCTGCGAAGACCCCTTCGACCGCGGCGAGCCCACCGTGGCAGTGGATTTCGGTCTCGCCTTCGGCGGTCCGCACGACGATCAGTTCTTCCCCCGGCCGGTTCTCGTCCGGCTTCGAACCCCACAGCCCGAACGCCGTGCGATCGAGCGGTTGCGCGGAGGCCGGCCGGCCGTTCGCGGCGGCGAACGCGGCGTCGCAGAGCGTCGGCGGACCGATCAATCGAATGACCGCCACCGCCCCGCGACCCGGCGGCGTGAGCAGCGCGGCGGTGGGAACGCCGCTGTTCGGTCGGCCGGCAGCCGGAGGCGCAAGCCGAGGTTCTCCCGCGTGGCCCGCCGAGACGGCCTCGGCTTGCGCCTCGGGCTGCCGATCCCTCGCGTTCATTGCTGCCCGGCCCGCGAGGCCAGAAACAGGCCGGTCAGGGTGAGGTGCGGGGCGAGGTGCGGTTCGCAGCGACGCAAGCGGTCGGCCGTCAGTCCCGCGGCCCCGCCGGTGAGGATCTGAAAGGCCGTTCCGTCGACCCAACCGCCCAGCAGTCGATCGACGGCGGCGGCCTGCATTTCGAGCACGCCCAACCGGATCGCGGCGTCGGTGTCGCGGCCGTCGGCGGGGGCGTCGCCGTGCAAATCGATCTCCGGCAGTTGGGCGGTGTGGGCGTGGAGCGCCTTCACGCACAGCGTCGCCCCCGGCAGGATCGCTCCGCCGAGGAACTCCGGGGGGCCGTCGCCGATTCGCACCGTGTCGATCGTCGTGGCGGTGCCGCAGTCGGCGACGGCGGCGAACCGGCTTCCCGGCGGGGCGAGGGCGGCGGCGGCGAGGGCGTTCAGCAGACGATCCGTGCCGACCCGCGCCGGCTGGCGGGTGCGATTCGCGATCAGCCGGTCCAGCGTCGCGCGGGGCAGTTCGGTCGGGGCGGGACAGGCGTCGGTCGGCCAGGCGGCCAGCAGCGCCGCGGCGCCGGCCGGGTTCACGCCGGCCCAGGTCGCATGTGCGATGGATCCAGCGGTGGCGCCGTCGTTTGCTCCGTCGGGGGCGTATTCGGCGAGGAAGGCCCGCAGGGGCGGCGCCGGGTTCTCGCCGTGCGCGACCCGCAGCGTGGCGAGCGGTTCCGGGGCGGCACCGTCCGGCTCAGCTTCGTCCGGTTCGGCTCCGTCCGGGGCGGCGGCCGCGAACAGCCCGGCTTTCCACCGACTGTTGCCGACCTCGACCACGAGGGTGCGGGACGACGGCATGGGGACGAACGGCGGCGGGGATCGACGGGGGCGGGGGCGCGACAGAACCGGCGCCGTCGGCAGGCGCGGGCGCGAAACGCCGTTTGAACGGGGATTCTAACCGGTCGCCCGGCGTTCCGCCGCCGGGCCATAGGGAATTGACCTAGCGTTTCCCAGTCACCCGCCGCGCCATGAGGGCCCGGTCGTCCCCCGAATCGATTCCCTCGGGGATCGCCTCCTCCCAGCCCGATTGCGCGTGTCGAACGCCGCTCCTGATCTCGCCGACCGGCCCGACGCCGCAGCCGACGCCGACGCCGCGCCGCAATCGGCCGCGACGGTGGAGATGCCTTCGCAGGACGAGTACGTCGCGATGCGGCTGTGCGACCTCAAGCGGGGCACCACGTTGCAAACGCCGATTCTGGACGAGCGCGGCGTGCTGCTGCTGAACGCGGGGATGGTGATCACCGACACGTTCCACGCGAAGCTGGTGGCGCGGGGGCTGGTCTCCGTGATGGTGCACGCGGGGGAAGTCGCCAAGTTGCTCGCCGGCACGCCGCAGGGCGAGGCGACCGAGGCGCCGCCCACACGCCCCGGGGTGGTGGCGGCGGCGTCAAACCCGACCTCCGAAGCGCTCGACCAGATCGCCATGAGCGGTCGCGGCCTCGCGCTGCCGCCGCAGGACAATCCGTTTCGCGACGAACTGGCCGATCGCACCGGCGCCCCTCTGGACCCCGACCGGTGGGAGAAAACGATCGCCGCGATCGGCGACGCCGTCACCGAAGCCGCCGCGATTCAGCGGGAGATCGCCGACGGCCGCGGCGTGAATCTCACCGGCCTGACCGGCTTGGCCGACGCGGCTCTGGACGAACTCGCCGAGGATCGCGATCTGTTCGTCTGCATCGCCCTCAGTCCGCATGGCGGGAATCGGTTGACGAGGCACGGCGTCCATGCGGCCCGACTGGGCGCGGCGGTCGGCGCCGTGATGGGGCTGGACCGCTCGACGCTGCGGGAACTGATGATCGGCATTCTGGTGCACGACGCCGGCATGCTGCGGATCGACCCGGCCGTTTACGAGACCCCCGGCCCGCTGGGCAAAGCGGCGTTCCTGGAGATCACCAAGCACCCCGTGCTGGTGTTCGACGCCCTCAAAAGCGCCCGGGAGGTGCCCGCGCGGTCGGCGTTCGTGGCCTATCAGATCCACGAGCGCTGCGACGGCTCCGGCTATCCCCGCCGCCGCACCGCATCGCAAATGCACGTGCTGGCGAAGGTCGCCGCGGTGGTCGACTCCTTTATCGCGCTGACCGCGTCCCGCTCGTACCGCCCGGCATTGGCGCCGCATCACGCGATTCGACATGTGCTGAAGGAAGCCGGCGCCGGCGCGCTGGACGCCGAGGCCGTGCGGGGCTTGTTGAAGGCGGTATCGCTGTTCCCCCTGGGCAGTCGCGTGAAACTCGACGACGGCCGCCGCGGCCGCGTCGTGCGAACGACCGCCGACTACAGCCGTCCCCTGTTGGAGCTGGACCCGCCCGGCGGCGCCGCCGGCCGAGGCGGCCCGCCGGGCGAACTGCTGGATCTCTCGCAGCGCCGGGAGGTGCAGGTGATGGGCGTCTCCGCCGACGCCGCCCCGTTGATCGAGCAGAACGAGCCGAGCGAATCGCTCGCCGCCGCGGCCTGATCGCTTGCGGTGTCGCGGGCGTCGAAGACTCATCCGGCACCCGCGAAACCGCAAGCGATCGTTCGCCGTGAAGGGTGAAGGGTCCGGGAGGCGATGCGGTAGGTTGAGCACATGACCGCCGTCTCCTCCCCGCCCGCACCCGCAACCGCTCCCGCCCCGCGCCGGGCGACGATCGCGGATTGGTTGGGGCTGATCCGGTTCAGTCACACAGTGTTCGCCCTGCCGTTCGCCCTGATGGCGGCCCTGCTGGCCTGGCGGGCGACCGAGGCGGACGCCGTCAAAATCGCGTGGGATCTGCTGGGCGTGACGCTCTGCATGGCGACGGCCCGAGCCGCGGCGATGGCCTTCAATCGGCTGGTCGACCGCGACCTCGACGCCGCCAACCCCCGCACCGCGAGCCGGCATCTGCCCGCGGGGATCGTCTCCCCGACGGCCGCGGCGCTGTTCACCCTGATCTGCTCCGCGGGGTTCGTCGCGTCGACGCTGCTGTTCCTGCCGAACCGCTGGCCGCTGTATTTATCGCTCCCGGTACTGGCCTGGCTGCTGGGTTATAGCCTGGCGAAGCGGTGGACCTGGTTATGTCACTGGTGGTTGAGCGCGGCGCTGGCGCTGGCGCCGATCGCCGCCTGGCTGGCAATCAGCGGCTCTGTCCAACCCCCGGCCCTGTGGCTGGCGGCGGTCGTGCTGCTGTGGGTCGGGGGGTTCGATATCCTCTATAGCTGTCAGGACGCGGCATTCGATCGCGAGGCCGGTTTGAACAGCGTGCCGGCCCGGTTCGGCATCCCCGCGGCGCTGAAGATCGCCGCCGCGGGCCATCTGCTGTGCGGTCTGTGCCTGTTCGGTCTGTGGCACGCCGCGGACCTCGGCTGGGCGTTCCTCGCCGGGGTCGTCGGCGTGTGCGGATTATTGATGTATGAACACGCCCTCGTCCGGCCGGACGATCTCAGCCGCGTGGGCAAAGCGTTCTTCACGGTGAACGCGGTGATCTCGCTGGGCCTGCTGGCGGTGTTGGGGATCGATCTGGCGGTGTGGTAGAATCGGGTTCATCGTTCCCGGAGGCTTCGTATGGTCACCCGCTCCCAGACCGCCCCGCCGAAGCCCGACGCTCCGGCCGACCCTCGACCGATCGCCGTGCCCGGCACGACCGGCGTGACGCTGGCGGAGTTTCGCGAGATGCGGGATGCTGGCCCGCCGACCGAACTCGTGTGCGGGGAGATCGTCGAAGTGCCGCGGCCCGTCCATCATCACGGCGCCTACTGCTCAATCGTTACGACTCGATTGACTGTCTGGACGAACTACTTTGAGAGGGGGCACGTCCTTTCCAACGACACCGGCTACGTCGTTCAGGAGAACCCGGACACCCTCCGCGGGCCGGACGTGATCTTTATCTCTAAGGAGCGATTGGGGCCGCAAGAGAACTACGACTTGGACGATTGGCTCCGCATTCCCCCGGAGTTGGCCGTGGAGGTAAAAAGCCCCTCCGACAGTTGGCCGCAGACTCGGGCGAAAGCCGTCGAATATCTCCAATCCGGCGTCGCCGAAGTCTGGGTATTGGACGGGCCGACTCGGCAGTTGCGCGTGCACAGAGACCCTGAGAACGATCCGCTGACGCTCGCGGAGAGCGACGAACTGACCAGCCCCGCGCTGCCGGGGTTCGCCTGCAAAGTGGCGGATCTGCTGGCCGTGGGGTGAACGGCGACCCCGCGGGGCGGTTCCCTTCTGGAACCCCGGACCGTAGAACCGCCCCGATGCCCGCCTTCGCCGACCCCGCCGATCCCCGCCTCCAAGCCGTCGAGGCCAAAGTGCACGCCGGCGAGCGGCTGTCGTTCGAGGACGGCCTGTTCCTCGACGAATCGGTCGACGTGCTGACGCTCGGCCGGTTGGCGAACGTCGTCCGGCAACGCCGGTGGGGCGATCTGGCGTTTTATAACACCAACCTGCACCTCAACCCGACGAACGTCTGTATTTATCGGTGCAAGTTCTGCGCGTTCCGTGCGGACCTGCGCGACGAACGAGCCTACACGGTCGACGAAAAGATCATCCACGACCGCGTCGCCGAGGCGAAGCAGAAAGGCGCCACGGAGATTCACGTCGTCGGCGGATTGCACCACAAGAAAAAATTCGACTGGTACGTCGACGTGATCCGCACGATCCACGACGCCTGGCCGGAACTGCATATCAAGGCGTGGACGCCGGTGGAGGTCCACTGGTTCGCCCACATGACCAAGAAGCCCTATGAATGGATCTTCGAGCAATTAATCGACGCCGGCCTCGGCAGTCTGCCCGGCGGCGGAGCGGAGATCTTCGACCCGGAAGTGCGGTCGCAGATCTGCGAACATAAAGCGGACAGCAAGCAGTGGTTCGACGTGCACGACGCCGCCCACCGGGCCGGTCTGCGGAGCAACGCGACGATGCTCTACGGCCATGTCGAACAGGCCAAGCACCGGATCGACCACATGGTCCGGCTCCGCGATCAGCAGGACAAAACGGGCGGCTTCCAGACGTTCATCCCCCTCGCGTTCCACCCGGAGAACACGAAGCTGGACCACATCCCCAAGCCCAGCGGCGTGACCGATCTGCGGATGATCGCCTTGGGCCGTTTGATGCTGGACAACTTCGACCACGTCAAAGCCTACTGGATCATGCTGGGCGAGAAGACCGCCCAGACGGCGCTGGCCTTCGGCGCCGACGACCTCGACGGCACGGTGGTGCACGAGGAGATCTACCACGACGCCGGCGCCAAAACGCCCGAGGGCCTCACCGTGGAGCAACTGCACCGCCTGATCCGCGAAGCTGGCCGCGAACCCGTCGAGCGTGACACCCTCTACCGCCGCGTCCTGCGAGACGCGGAGCAACCGGTCAAATGGCGCGTCGGCGAGCCGGTTACGGCTTCGACGGCGGCTTGACCGATGACGGCTTTCGTCGCCCTGTGCTTCGGCGCCTGGGGGCTTTTGGTCGCCGGCGGCGGCACGGCGTGGTATTGGTGGAAGTACCGCGATCCGCTGGATCGGCCGGACGATTATATGGACAACTTCGTCAACGGCTTGGCACTGACGGTCCTGAGCGCCGCGGTCGCGATGGGTGCGGCGGCGCTCCTCACCGGGGTGCTAGGGTGGGTGTGGGGATAGGCGGGGCTAGATTCGGGCGGGGCGTCCTCCTACCGGCTTTGCGGGCGCCCGAGTGCGAATTCCGCGCCGCGGCGGGGGGCGAACGCCCGTGCGGTGGAACGTCAAGCCCCTTTCCCGGTAGTCTAAGCGGTCCCGCGTCGTTCGTACGCGGTCCCGTTCCGAAAGGTTTCTCGAATGCCCCTGCCCGACGACACGTTCTTCGACGAGTGGAAAGCCGAGCTTTCCCCCGAGGAGCAGGAGGCGTTCGTGCTCGACGGGGCGATCGACGAAGAGGCGTGGGGCAAGGCGCCGCTGAAGGCGCTGTTCGTCACCGCGGAGCCGGACTTCGAAACGGACGAGTCCGTCAAAGAGGCCGGCGACATGCGCAAGCTGCTGTCGGACGACGGCCCGCCGGGCGTCTTCGGCATGGGCCTGGGCCGTTGGGCGGCGATCCTGCTGGAAGGCGCCGTGCCGAAGAAGTTCGGTCGCGTCTCGGCCCGCCACATGACCGCCAACACGGCGATCATCAACCTCAAGAAGACCGGCGGCGGCCCCGAACTGGCCGACTCCCCGGCCCGCGGCGTCGTCAACTGGGCACTGGCTCATCAGGAGCGACTGCTCGACCAGATCGAGATGCTCGCCCCGGAGGTGATCATCCTGTGCGGCGATCGCGTGCTCGCCGCCTGGCCGGTGATGCTCTACGGCGATGCCTCCGAACGGCCGATCATGCGGGGCGAATACGCCTGGGGCGACCCGGACGTGCTGCCCAGCGTGAAGGCGATCCTCGCCACCGTCAGCCCGGCCGCCCCGGGTATGAAGACGGAGTTGAAGAACGCGGAGATCGACCAGTTCGCCGCCTCTGAGGAGGTCCGGAACCTGCACGATTCGCCCCCCGCGCTGCCGGAACCGGAGACGCCCGAGGGCGACGCAGCCCCCGCCGAAGGCGACGCGACCCCCGCCGAAGGCGACGCGACCCCCGCTGACGGCGACGCGGAGCCGTCCGCCGCCGACGCGCCCGAGACGGAACCCAAGACTGAAGCGGCCGGCGGCGAGGAGGAGTAGAACCGTGCCGGCGCCGACCGCCGCGGACCTCGACCCGATCCTGCCGGAACCGCTACGAGTCGAAGCCGCCGCGTGGGCCGCGGCGGCGGACGCCCCCGTCCCCGAGGGGCCGGACAGCACGGCGTTCAGCTTTCAGCCGGACCCGGCGTGGGAGACGGCGGAGGAAGCGTTCATCGAGACGTTCTCGGAGGCGTACCCCGATCTGGAACTCGAAGGCCGCGGCGATATCGTCCGCCTGCTCCCCGCGTTCGGCTCGTTTGATTCGGGGGACCCGCATCCCGGCGGACGGGGGCACGCTCGGCTCTGCTGGCTCTGCGTGAATGCGATCCGCACGGTGTTGCACTGCTGGGACGGCATCGCGGAAAACCCCGAAGCCCGCGACCATCTGTCCGCCCTCGCCGACGTGCTGCGGGGCGACTGGTTCCTCAACGGCGAGGGCGACGAGCCGGACTGGGCGCCGCTGACGGAGGCCGCGGTCGCGATCCGAGACGGCGTGAAGGTGAACGACTGCGACGCTTGCCGAGTGGAGCCAGTGGCGTCGGCGGTCGCCCACGCGGCCCGCTTCGCCCGCGACGGCGACTCGACGGACGCGGCCGCCTGCTTGGCGGACGTGGGCGTGAGCGCCGACGAGGGTTGTTGGTGGCACGACCCGGCCAATCCGGAGTCTGCGCCCGAGGCGTTCGCACCGTGGTTCGCCCGCCACGTCCTCCCGGCGGCCTGGCGGTGCGAGGAACTGCCGCCCACGGAACCGGGCGAGCCGGTGTGGCGGGTGGTGGCCTAGAGCGGCAGGCGAGCCGGGGGGTTCATCCCCCCGGACCGGTGAGCGCAGCGAACCGAGCGGGAGGCGACGTCTCCCAAGCCCGGTCCGGGGGGACAAGCCCCCCGGCTCGCCAGAGGTTTGCCCGGCGGGGTGGGTTCGCGAGCCGGCGTGGCGGGTGGTGTAGACTGATACGACAGGTCTCGTCCCCCCTTTGCCTCGCACGATGCCGCACCTCCTCGACCCGCCGCCGTCCCCGAAGACGCCGCCGACGGCGGACGCATCCCCGGAGACGGCCCGCCGTCCGTTCACCGTCGCCGAACTGGCGGAGCGGTTCGGTTCGCTGCCGGCGTGGCGGGTGCGGACGACGCCGCCGCCCGGGACGGCAACCCGGGAGGACGCGGAACGCCTGCGGGATAGCGGGGATCTGTGCGAACTGGTCGACGGCACCTTAATCGAGAAGACCGTGAGCTATGCCACTTCCGTGATCGCAATTCGCGTCGCGTGGCTGCTGATGGACTACGTGGAGCGGCACAACCTCGGCTGGGTCGGCGGGTCAGACGGTTACGTCGACCTCTACGGAGGAACGTTGCAACGGGCGCCGGACGTCTCCTTGGTGCTTGACGAGCAGTACCCCGACGGACTCCCGCGTCGTGGGTACGTCGAAGGCGCCCCGGCGTTGTGCGTGGAGGTGGTCAGCCCGGACAACACCCGCCCCGAAATGGCCCGCAAGCGGCGGGAGTACTTCGAGAACGGCTGCCGGCTCTGCTGGACGATCTATCCCGCGACCGACGATCAGCCCGCGACCTGCGAAGCGCACACGCCGGAGACCGGCCCCGACGAGGGCGCCGGAACCGTGCTGACCGAAGCCGACGCCCTCACCGGCGGCGACGTGCTGCCGGGCTTCTCCGTCCCCTTCGCCAAGGTGCTGCGGCGGGGGGCGTGAGGTGAAAACGTGACCGACCAGAACCTGCTCGTCGCCGCCGCGGTCGTCGCATTGTTCTGTTGGCCCCTGCTGACGCTGGGCGGGTTGGTCTGGTGGTTCTGGCGCTCCGATCAGCGTTCCGACGTCCCCGCGGTCGATCGCGGACGCGTGCCCGGCCTGTGCATCGTGCTCGTGCTGGCGGCGAGCGTGCTCTCGCTGATCGGGCTGGGAGCCCTGCTCACGCACTTCGATTGGATCTGATCGCCGTGCTCGCCCTCACCAGCGCCGTGACCGGAGCCGCGTTCGCCCTGCTGGCGATCGGCTTATGCCTCTCGCCCCGCACGCGGTGGGCGGCGAAGTGGGCGGCGTTCGCCGCGGTTCTCACCGGCGGGCCGGCGCTGTTGGGGTGGGCGGTGGGGTTCGATCTGGACGACCCGGCGAAACGCTCCGAGGTGCTGTTTCAGGCGGGGCTGTTCAACCTGGCGACGCTCGGCGGGGTCGCCGGGCTGGCATGGCTCGACCGACGAACGCGGCGTTGACCGGGCCGGTCGTCACCGCCGGCGAGCGCTACATGCGGACCGCCGCCACGACCAACGGGGCGAGCGCCGCCTGGGACAGCGCCGCCGTCAGCCAGACCGCCCAGCGGCCGCGGGGCAGCCACACCGCGAGAGCGGTCAGCAGGATGACGAACGCTCCCGCGGAGGAGACGCACAGCGCCGGCATGATCCACGAGCCGTCATCCAGGCCGAACTGCCGGGCCAGCAGGTGCCCCGGCAGCGCCCCCGGTCCGAACAGCGCGATCGCTCCGAGCACGCGGTGGCAGTGGGAGCAGCTCAGCGCCGTCACGCTCCACAGCCACGTCGCCCACCACGGCCCCCACGCGGCGAGAACCGATCCGCCCAGCGCACTCCAGAATCGACGGCCGGGTGTGCGGGCGAACAACGGCGGCTCGTGTCCAGGAGGGCGTTCCGCTCCCCGGAGCCTGTGCGCTGACCCGTCGACCGCGTGTTGCGGCCAGATGGAAAAAGAGCGAACCCGCGGGGGATCAATCCCCGCGGGTTCGCGACAATCAATTTCACCATTCCTTACCGCAATCCGTCGGGCAGCCCTTCCAAACCGCCCGGGGGTCCATCCTCACTGCCTTCCAACGGAAAGCGCCGGAGCGGGGGGACAGCGCCGCGAAGACAATTCTTCGCCTCGTCGTCCTGAAGCCGGTCCGGCGTTCGAAGCGAACGGCCGCGGCGGGGCTCAGGCCTCGACGGCCGGGGGGGCGACGGCGTCGTCGGGCACCGGGGCGCCGGGCAGGGAATCGCTGCCGGGCAGGGGTTCGGTGCTGCTGGGCAGCGGTTCGACCTGCACGTCCGGCTCGGGGGAGGCCGGCACGCCGAGCGCGGGGCCGTAGTTGATCGTCGGCGCGGCCGGTTCCGAGACGATCGTTCCGCCCTGCATGGCGCCGTACGTCCCGCCGTAGATCGTTTGACCGGTCACGGGATCGTGGATGGAGCCGTGATGATGGCCGACGCGCGGTTCGCCGTAGTAATGGCCGGGGTAGACGCCGATGTCCGGTCCGCCGGCCTGCTCGGTCCGGTGAATCGTGCGCGGGTCCGGGGGGGCCGGGAACGCGCCCGCGGGCGCCGGCTGCCACGTCGGCACGTGCTGGTAGGAGTAGCCCAGCTGCGTGGTGTCGGTCGGCATGAAGACATGCGGGGCGACCCGCGGCTTCTGCGAACCCGGCAACCCGTACCACTGGTGCGGGAAGTAGTTCGTGTACGGCAGCACCTGCCGCTGCACGGGGTATCCGATCGGCATCTGCCACCCGTGATCCGGCGGGAGATACGCGTCGTATCCGGCGAGGTGCGGCGGGAGCACGTCCCGGGTTTGCATCGCGTTCCTCGCCGCCCACAGGCGGGCCCTGGCGGCGGGGTCGTTGCTCAGCCGGGGATCGAGGGGGGGATGGTCGGTGCGAACGTAGTTCGTCATCCCGCCGTCGACGCCCGTGTAGACGGACGCCGAGCCGTACGCCGAGCCGCTCATCGGGCCGGAGATGATCTGCTCCGGTCCGCTCCAGGTGCGAATCGAGGCGTCGGCGTCGATGTCTGCGGCGGGAGCCGGCGCCGGCGATTCGGCGGCGACCGTGCGGACGACGCCCTCGGGCGTGCCCTGCGGTCCCGCGGCCAACGCGGGCGCCGAGGCGGCCGCGGTCAGCGCCAGACCGGCGGCGAGCCGGCTCAGGACGACGGGGGAGATGTGAAGGCGAATGAGGCGGGTGGGCATCGTGTCCTCCCGGGGGGATGCGGGTGACGGGAACGGGCGCGAGGCCCGGGAAGAAAAGCGGGGTCTGACTCTCGGGGACGCTCTGCCGACTCCCGCGACGACCCGTCAGGGAGTCGTGCGGGAGTCGGACGGCGTCATGGACTCAGCGGTTGCGGGCGCTGTCGAGCGTCCGGGGGAACGCGATCCCGGTGCGGGGCAGGCCTTGGCCGTGTTCCGGGATGTAGGGGCGGGTCTTGCCCTGCTTCGAGTGGAAGGTGTTGGGCAATTCGACCTGCACCCCGGCCGGCGGGCCGTACAGCCAGCTCGGCGGGCCCGGGCGGGAGATCGGCACCAGTCGGCTGCTGGGCATGCCCCAGCCGTATTCCATCGTGTGACGGACGTTCGGGGCGAGGGGCACGGCCATCGGCACGCCGGTCTGCTGGGAGGCCCACACCTGGCCGGTGCGACGATCGACGTAGCTGGGGTCCAGGGCGTAGACGTGTTCGTACTTCCCGCACAGCCCCTTGCGGCCGTTGGCGGCGTTGGCGCCGATGCCGGCGAGGCTACAGGCGTAGCAGTGCTTCGACCCGCCGCAACGTCCCAGCAGGTGGGGGAGGCAGCCGCCGGGGCACATCCCCGGGACCAGGCAGGCGGGGCAGGGCAGGGGCAGGCCGCCGCCCAGCAGGCAGGCG
The DNA here is from genome assembly GCF_013036045.1 of Alienimonas chondri. GTDB lineage: Bacteria > Planctomycetota > Planctomycetia > Planctomycetales > Planctomycetaceae > Alienimonas > Alienimonas chondri. The sequence continues at coordinate 11 of NZ_WTPX01000114.1, read as the reverse complement.
CCCGGGCAGGG
>NZ_WTPX01000113.1 GCF_013036045.1 Alienimonas chondri | reverse complement strand
GAACCGCCCCGCCCGCCCGCGTTCTGCGGACAGAGTGCGGGGGACGCGGTCGGCCGGCGAAACCCCGGGTCGAGTTCCGCCGGAACGGCCGGCGAACATCCCGGGTGAGGGGAGGAACGCGACGGCGAGTTCGGCTTCACCCGGTGGGCCGGGGACGGAGACGGCGCGGGCTCAACTTCCCAGGGAAGGACCCCTCGAATGACTCTGCTCCGTTGTTTCGGCGCGGCGCTCGCGCTCGGTCTGGCCACCACGGCCAACGCCGGCATCTTCAACTTCGGTTGTGAGAAGAGCTGCGACTGCACCGCCGCCTGCCAGCCCGAATGCTGCGCCCCCGCCGTCGGCACCCCCTGCTGTGCCAGCCCGGGCGCCTACGGCTGCCTCGGCTCCAAGCCGGCCTGCTGTGATTCCGCCTGTGCCCCGGCGAGCTGCTGTGCTCCCAGCGGCTGCGTCGCCGGCGGCGCCGGCTGCGTCGATCCGTGCAACACCTGTGCCGCTCCCTGCGGCACGGCCTGTGCGACCGACTGCTGCGTCGATCCGTGCAACACCTGCGCCGCCCCTTGCGGCACGGCCTGTGCGTCCGATTGCTGCGTCGATCCGTGCAACACCTGCGCCGCTCCCTGCTACAGCGCCCCCTGCGACAGCGGCCGCTGCTTGCTGGATCCGCTGGGCCTGTTCTCCAAGAACGACTGCTGCGATAGCGGCTGCAACACCTGCGCCGCCCCTTGCGGCACGGCCTGTGCGTCCGATTGTTGCGACGGCGGCTCTTGCTTCGGCAACGGTCGCAGCCTGCTGGACCCGCTGGGCCTGTTCTCCAAGAACGACTGCTGCGACAGCGGCTGCAACACCTGCGCCGCCCCCTGTGCCTCCGACTGCTGCGACAACGGCTCCTGCCTGCCCAAGCTGGGCAGCTGCGGCGGTCTGCTCGGCAAGCTGTTCGGTCATAAGGACAGCTGCGACAACGGCTGCTGCGATGCTGGTTGCGGCTCCAACGGCTGCGGCTCCGTCGCCGCTCCGATGACCTACGGCGTCGCCCCGGCTCCGTACGCCGGCCGTTCCGTCGTCGCCCCGGCCGCCCCGACCGACCCGGAAGCGTACTTCCCGAGCCGGTTCCGTCGTCAGACCAGTGCCCCGGTTCGCCGGCCCGCCGGCAACCTGTACGGCATGAGCCGCTGAGCTTCGATTCGCCGTCTGCGGAATGTCCGCTCGGCAGCGACTGAGACGAAACGACCTCGCTTCCTCCGGGAAGCGGGGTCGTTTTTTATTGGCATGATCTGACATCGGCTTCGGATCGCCTCAGAACCCGTGGCCTCAGAACCCGCGGAGCGTGATGTTCCGCCACGAACCGCCGTTGACCGTCGGAGCGGCCGGTCGCTAACACCGAACGGCTCTGAACCGTTCCGACCGCCGATCCACCCGTCTCCTCGCGTTGAAATTCCCACTGCCATCGGCCTCGACCGCGGCCAAGGCGCTCCTCGTCATGGGGACGATGGGAGCAGGCGCGTACGGCGTCCATTGGGCGAGGCCCGTCTCGCGACCGCCGGGGGAGCGGTTGACCGAAGCGTTGGAGCTGATCGACGCCCACCCGCCCCCGTTCGGTCTCGCCACCGTCGAGGTCGCAGAGGACATTCTTGCCCGGGGACGCGCCGCGGCGCTGGCGGCGCCGCTGTTGGGGGAGGAGACGAAGGGGGTGCGTCCCGGCCCTCCGCCGATCCTGCCGGACGTTCCCGGCGCCGCGGCGTACGTCGTCGGATTGGAAGCGTTCGGCCGGGCCTCCGAGGACCGTGCCGAGGACGCCACCGCCGCGGCCTATCTGCTTCGAGCCGAACGGGAAGGCGTCCCCCCGCCCCGTCGTCACCGCTTCCTCGTTGCCACGGGTCTCAGTCTGCTGAGGGCGGGCCGTCCGTCGTTGGCGTTCGTTCGGCTCGAGCGGGCGATGCAGCCGCAGAACACTGCGGGGGTGCTTGAACTCGCGGACCGGTCGGCTTTGTGGGCCGGGTTGGTGGACGCGGCGCTGCGAGACGGGCGAGCGGAAACGCTTGCCGCGGCTTGGGTGCGCCTCGCGTCGGCGCCCGTGCCGGATTCCTCCTCGCATGCGGCGGACCTGTTCCGGGCCCGTGGTCGAATTGCGGTGGAGCGAAAGGACGCGTCCGCGGCGGCCGATGCGCTCAATCAACTCCAGCGGGTCGGCGGGCGGGGCGGAGAATTGGCGGTTCGTCTGGCTTTGCTAACGGACGACCTACCGGCGGCGCGGGTGGCTCTCCCCCCGGTTCCCCGATTCCCGCTGCCCACCGACGTCACTCCCCTGCTCCTGCATGGCCGAGTCGAGGAAGCGTCGGGCGATCTGCAATTGGCTCTGGTCCGTTATCACGCGGCGGCGGAAACGGCCCCCGATACCGCCGATGCGCTGTCGGCCCGGTTGGCGGAGGCCCGAATGTTGACGGCGACCGGTCGCTTTGAGGAGGCGGAGGAGGCGCTGGCGCTCGCCGTCGAGCAAGCGTCCGTCATGAATGACGAGGCGTCGGAGTCTTTGGGGGATGAACTCCAGCGGGCTTGCGAGGGGGCGATCCGAGCCGCCGCCGACTCTCCGAACGGGGTCGCGCATTGCGTGGCGCTGTGTGACACGGTCGAGCCGGCGCTCGGGGCGCCGCTGGCTCGTCGCTTGAAGGCGGAAGTGCTGGGAGCGGCCGCGGGAGAGGATCCTGCCCGATCGGCCGCCGCCGCCCGGGCCTTCGCCGCTTGGGCGACCGTCGAACCGGACCGCGATCGCAGACGCCTCGCCCTGCTTTCCGCTTCGCGAAACTATCGACGCGCCGGCGAACCAGCGGCGGCGCTCGCGCAGTTGGATCGCGTCCCGCTGACGGGCGACGCCGACCCGGGCGGTTTGCGGTTGGAACGGGCCGAGCTGCTGCTGGATCTCGGTCAGGCCGCGGAAGCCCGCACGGCCGCCGATGCGTTGGTGCACGATCTCCCGTCCGATCCGGCGACCCCCGCCGCGCGCGTGCTGATCGGGCGAGCCGCGCTGGAGGCCGGCGATCCGGAAGGGGCCGAGGCGGCCTGGACGGCGGTCTTGAAAGACTCCGGCCTGACCCCGGCCGCCGCGGAATGGCGCGAGAGCCTCTTCGCCCGCGCTCAGCTCGCGGCCGGCCGGGCGCAGGCGGCCGTGCCGCCCGTCGCGCTGCCGGACGCCACGGCGGGAGACGACGTCGGCGCCGCGTTGACCGCCGCCGCAAAGCTGCTGGGCGAATGCCTCGCCTATTACCCGGACGATCCGGCTGCCGACGTTGCCCGACTCGCGCGGGCCCGCTGCCTGCTGGCCCGTCAACAACGTCTCGACGCGACGGAATCGCCGGTCGACCCGCTCAACAAACCGCGCCGCGACGCCCTGATCGCCGCGGACCTGACGGCCGCGCTGGCAGACTTTCGTGAAGTCGAAAGCGGGTTGCGAATCGAAGCCGCAAACGCCGATCCCTCGCCCGCGGAGGTCGCCCGGCTGCGTTTGGCGCGCCTTGGAGCCGCGGAATGCCTCACGCGGTTGGGAAGACCGGAGGCCGGCGCCGTCGCGGTGGCGGCCGCGGTGGACCAGGACCCGTTGAGCGTTCGCAGCGCCGCCGCGTTACTGGATCTCGCCGCCGCTCGCCGGGCCTCAGGCGACGAAGAAGGCGGGCGCCTCGCCGCGGAACAGGCCCGGCTGACGATGACCCGCTTGCCGGAGGAATCGCTCGCCCCCGCAGCCTCCCCGCTGAGCCGGGCGGAATGGGATCGCTTGTTCTTGCTCGCCCGCCGTTCGACCGAAGCGGAGGCGGGCAGGGCGGATGCGGACGGTGCGGGCGGGGACGACCCGCCCCCCGCTCGGAACGCCGCCCCGTGAACACCGCCACGGACACCTCCGCCGCAGAAACCTTCATCATCGGATCGAACGCCGTGACCGACCTCACTCCCGCCGCCGCCGCCGCCGCCGCCGCCGCCGTCGGCGGACTGCTGGATCGCCTCGAACAATTATCCGCTGCGCAGACCGCAGCGTTGGCGGCCGGCGACGACGATCGGTTGCTCGCGGCCCTCGGCGAGAAACAGGCGGCGCTGGATGCGGTCGACTTGCCTCGCCTGTTGCGAGCAAGCGGTCAACAGCGTGTTGCCGCCCTGAAGGCTCGCATCGAATCGATCTTGAACGCGGACGGCCAAGCGCTGGCAATCGCAACCAGCCGACGCGACGAACTGGCCGGCGAACTGTCGTCTCTGGGATCCGCGAACGCGGCTCAGGGCGCGTACGGCGGCGGTTCGCCCGCCCCGACACGCAGCCGTCTCGACATCGCGGGCTAATCCCTTCGCCCGTCCCCGCATTCCCTCATAGGTCTTCGCCATGTTCGATTCGCTGCTGTCCGCCGGTTCGGTGCCTCTGCTGGAGCGGCAGGCGGTGTGGGGCGAGGTGCGGCACAACGTGCTGGCGGGGAACCTCGCGAACATCGACACCCCCGGCTATCGACCGCGGGACCTTGATCCGAAAGCCTTCCAGGAAGCGTTGCGACAGAGCGCCGCCGCCAATGTCCCCGGCGCCGGGGAGAGCCGGTACTCCCCCCCGCATGATCCGCTCGCCGGCGGCGTGCCGGAGGATCTGCTCACCGCGACCGATCGCCCCGGCGGAGACCTCACGTTTCACGACGGCTCCGCCCGCAGCGTGGAGCGTGAGGTGCTGACGCTCACCCGCAACTCCATGCAGCGGCAGGCCGCGATCCAGCTGATGGGCGCCCAGATGGCGATGCTGCAAGCCGCGATCACCGAACGAGCGTGACGTTGTTCAAGGTTCCAGGTTGAAGGTGGAAAGAGCGTCCTGTCGGCTCGCTTCGACTTCTTTCGTCACAGAACTTTGTCCTTTCACTTTCAACCTTCAACTCGAGTCCATGTTCCAAGCCTTCGACGTCTCCACGTCCGCCCTCGTCGCTCAGCGGGCGCGGCTCGATACGATCGCGGGCAACGTGGCTAACGCCAACTCGACGCGCGACGAAAGCGGCCGGGCGGAACCGTTCCGCCGGCGGTTCGTGCAATTCGCCGCGGCGGAGATGGGGGCGGCGGGAACCGGTTCGACCTCCGGGGCGCCGCGGACAGCGACGGGCGTGCAGTTCGAGGTGAAGACCGACGAAACCACGCCGCTGCGTGCCGTCCACGCCCCCGGTCACCCGGACGCCGGCCCGGACGGCATGCTGATGCTGCCAAACGTGGATTTGACCAGTGAGTTCGTGAACGCGGTCGAGGCCGCCCGGGCCTACGAGGCGAACGTGACCGCGGTGGAACTCAGCAAACAGGTCGCCGAACAAAGCATGAGGATCCTCGGCTGATGTCGCCGCTTACGCTCTCACCGCCGCCTTCGTTCCCCGGTACGTCGATCACCGGCGCCGCCGGACTGGGTTCCTCGCTGGCTCCCGTCGCGACTCCCGGTTCCGGGCCGGATTTCGCTTCGTTGCTGGCTGACGCCGTCAACGGCGTGAACGCCAACGCCCAGGCGGCCGACAATCTCTCGACGCGCGCCCTGCTCGGAGAAGACGTCACGCAGGCGGAGGTCTTCACCGCTGTGAAGAAGGCCGACCTTTCGCTCCGCATGATGATCTCCGTGCGGAACAAGCTGCTGGAAGGTTGGAAGGAACTGCAATCGATGCAGGTGTGACGCGGGCCTCGTTCGCGTCGGGCTCCGCCTAAGCCGCTCTTCGCGCAGCTGCGGGTTCGGCGTTCCGTCTCGTCGAGGGATGAACTACACCGCCACGCCCTTCCCCGCCCGGCCGCGCCGTGAACAGCCTGTCGGACAGCTACGAGAAAGCCAAAGCGTTCGTTCTCGATCTCCCGCCCAGCGGGCGGTGGACGCTGATCGGCGTGCCCCTGGCGTTGATGGCCGGATTCGCGTTGCTGATGACCGGGGGCGTCGGTTCGTCGGACGAGGCGCCGGTTTCCTGGGGCAAGGTGTTCGCCTCGAACGAGCTGCGGAGCGCCGAACAGGCCCTCATCGAAGCCGGGCTGACCGACTTCCGCACCCACGGGCAGCGCATCTTCGTCCCCGCCGCTGAGGTGGACACCTACAACGCGGCGCTGATGGTCGACGGCCATTTGCCGGGCGATTCGCTCAGCGAGTTCGAGCGGCAATTCGATAAGGCCGGCATCTTCACCTCCCGCGAACAGCTCGCCGAGTTGCGGAACATCGCGTTGCGGAAGGAGGTCCGCAAAACGCTCGTCGCCGTGAAGGACATCGAGGCCGCCGACGTGCTGTGGAGCGTGAAAGAGACCGGGGAATGGCCCCGCCGCGAGAAGAAGACCGCCGCCACGGTCAGCCTGATGCCCAAGCGCTCGGGCGGGCTGTCAGCAGAACGCGTGGCGAGCATCCGCAGCGCCGTCGCCGGCATGGTGCCGGATCTTGCGGAGGAAGACATCACCGTCCTCGATCAATCGACCGGCAAGGCACACGCCTTCCAGGCGGACGGTCCGTTGGACGACCGCACGCAGCAGGCTCTCGCCGCCCACACCCGCCGCTATCGCGACACGATCTCGCAGGCGCTCGCCTACATCCCGGGGGCGTTGGTGAACGTCTCCGTGGATCTCGACGCGATCCGCCGCGAAGTGGAACGCAGCCAATCGGTCGATAATAAGCAAACGGTCACGGTCGAAGTCGCCGAGAGCGGGCGGACCCGTACCTCCAATCAAACTCGTCCGCAGGGCGAGCCGGGCGTCGCCAGCAACCAGCCGGCGAGCGTTACCGCACCGGCCGGGCCGCTGACGCAAACGCAGGACGAACAGACCGATTCGAGTCTCCGCGTCGTCCCCAGTTGGACGACGACGGAGCGCGAACGGCGTGACCCGATGCCGGAGGCGGTCCGGGTCGCCGTCTCGATTCCTGAGAGCTATCACGAAGCGATCGCCGCTGGCCGCGGCCTCGCTCCCGGCGAAGACGACGCCTCGAAAGCGGCCTATGTTCAAGCCGTCGACGCGATTCGACTCGCGGAAGAGGAGAAGGTCCGAGAACGGGTGACGACGCTCCTGCCGGCGAATTCCCCGCAAACGGCGGTGCATGTCACGACCGTCACCCCGATCGAGCCGAACGTGCCGGTCGTCGCCGTCCCTTGGACGAACGTGCTCGGCGACTTGGCCTCGCGCTGGGGATCGACCGCGGCGTTGTGTGCGGTGGCGATCGCCGGACTGTTCGTGCTTCGCCGAGGCATGAAACTGCCCGAACCGGCGCCGCCCGTCGAACTCCCGCGGAGCGCAGATCGCCCGGGAATCGCCGGTCGAATCGGCCCCGGCGGCGTGGCCGAAGAAGACGACGAGGAGCCGCAAACGCCCCGCGACCGCGTCGCCGCGCTCGCGGCGAAAGACCCCGAAGCGGTCGCTGCGGTCGTCGGCAGCTGGCTTCGAGACGCTGCCTGACTCCCGTCTGACTTCTGTCTGACTCCCGCTGCGGGAGTCGCCGACTCTCCCCGACCTCCCTGATCGTCCCGTCCGTCGATGCCGCGCATGTTCAGCGATGCCCGAAAAGCGGCCGTGCTCTTGCTGTCGTTGGATCGAGCGGAGGCTCAGAAGGTGCTCGCCCTGCTGCCGAAGCGTGCGGTGGAGGCCGTCAGCGCTGAGATCGTTCGGATCGAGGAGGTCACTTCCGATCAGCAGGCCACGGTGCTGGCGGAGTTTGAAGCCCGGCACGCCGCTCGGGTGAAAGTCGAACGCGGCGGTCTGGCGGGGGCGGAGGAGTTGCTCGCCGGCAGCCTCGGGGAGGACGCGGCCCGGGAGGTCGTGGAGAACCTGCGGCAGAATCTCGACAGCGTGCCGTTCTCGTTCCTGCAGAAGGCGGGCGCCGACAACCTGCTCACGTTCGTCGCGGAGGAGCACCCGCAGACGATCGCCCTGATCCTCTCCCACCTGCCCGCCGGTCTGGCCGCGGAGGTCATCAGCGGTCTGACTCCGGACAAGCAAATCGAAGTCATCCGCCGCGTCGCCGGGATGGAGCAAACCAGCCCGGACGTCGTGGAAGAAGTCGAGTCGAGTCTGCGGCGCCGCATGACCAGCACCTTCGATCAGACGCTGGAGAAGGCCGGCGGGGCGCCGCGGGTGGCGGAGATCCTGAACGTCACCGATCGAATGACGAACAAGGGCATTCTCGAATCGCTGGATCGCGACGACGCGGATCTCGCGGACCAGATTCGCCGTTTGATGTTCGTGTTCGACGACCTGTTGAAGCTGGACAACAAAGCGATTCAGGCTCTGCTGAAAGAGGTCGAAAACAGTCGCTGGGCGATTGCGTTGAAGGGCGCCGGGCAGGAACTGACCAACAAGGTGCTCGGCAACCTCTCCCAGCGGGCGGCCGATATGCTGCGGGAAGAGATGGAGTACCTCGGGCCGGTGAAACTGTCCGAGGTCGAAGCGGCGCAGGGGGCCGTCGTCGACACGGTTCGTCGTCTGGAGGACACCGGCGAGATCACCGTCGGCAGCGGCGGCGAGTCCGAGCAGTACGTTTCCTGAACGACATCCGCTTTGGACTCGACTTCTACCGGCCGCCTCCCCGATCGCCGAATCCTTGCAGAAGCCGATGTAGCCCAATCGTGAGGCGATCTGCTAACGGTTCGCGGTGCCCGTCGCCGTTCCCCCCGCCCGCGTTCTCAAACTCGACCGGCCGCACGGCCAGCCCGGTGAGGGTCAGGCGGCGCCAGGAGAGGACGGGCGGCGTCCGAACGATTGGAACCTGTCGGACTTCGAATCGGACTGCGACGAACGGCTCGACGCCGTCCGGTCCCGTTGCCGCGGCCTGCTGAGCGAAGCGATCGCGGAGGCGGAGGAACTCAAATCGAAGGCCCACGCCGACGGCCTCGCCGCCGGGCGGGCCGCGGGATTGGCGGACGCGGAGAACCGAATTGCGGAGGCCGCCGCCGCGGAGGCCGAACGTCTCGCCGGAATTCGCCTCGCCGCCGCCCTGCCGCCGCTGAAGACGCTGACGACGGCCTATCGCACCGAGCAGGAACGCTGGCGAGCAAACTGGGAACGCGACGCGATCGCCCTCGCCTGTGCGATCGCCGGTCGATTGCTGGGCCGCGAACTCGGCACGAATCCCGCCGCCGCGGGGGATCTCGCCGCGGAAGCGCTGGCCGCGGCTGCCGGGGCCAGCGCGCCGGCGGTCACGATGCACCCGGAGGATCTCGCCGCCTTGGGAACGACGTTCACTGAGGAGATCCTCGCCGCCTTGGGCGCAGGAGCCGTTCTGAACGGCGATGCAACGCTGAGCCGCGGCGACTGCGTGATCCGAAGCGCCGGCGGGGTGATCGACGGACGGCTTGCAGCTCGGCTGGACCGAATCGCCGCCGAACTGCTGCCGCCCGAGGAAGCGCCGTCGGCCGGAGTCGGGGCGTGAACGTCGCCGGGACGCGCTATGCGGCTCGTCTACGGCGGGCCGTCTCGGTCGGACTGACCGGCTCGGTCGCTCGACTGACCGGAGCGGGCGCCGTGTGTGCGGGTCTGCCGGCTCCGGTCGGCGCCGAGGTCTCCTTCGCACCGACGGCGGGGCCGGCCGTCGACGGAGTGGTCACCGGGTTTCACGGCGGCGAAACGTTCGTGATGCCGTTTGCGGACCTCGCCGGCGTCCGCCGTGGGGATCGGGTTCGACTGGTCCGAGGCACCGGCGATCTGTCGGTGGGCGAAGGGCTGATCGGCCGGGTGCTGGACGGTCGCGGCCGGGTGATCGACGGCAAACCCGCCCCGCCCCGCCCCGATGCGGCCGATCCCAACGCCGCCCCGCCGTCGGCGCTGGGGCGGCCTCCCATCAGGCAGAAATTCGACACAGGCGTCCGCGTCATCGACGGGCTGTTGACTGTCGGCCGCGGGCAACGCATCGGCCTGTTTGCGGGCAGCGGCGTGGGCAAGAGCACGCTGCTGGCGCAACTCGCCCGCGGGGCCGACGCAGACGTGTCGGTGCTGGTGCTCGTCGGCGAACGAGGCCGTGAGGTCCGGGAGTTTCTCGACCACGATCTCGGCCCCGACGGCTTGCAGCGGAGCGTGGTCGTCGTGGCCACGGGCGACGAACCCGCGGCGGTACGACTGCGGGCGGCCCTGACCGGAACCGCGATTGCGGAGTACTTTCGCGACCGCGGACGATCGGTTCTGCTGATGCTCGACAGCGTGACCCGGCTGGCTCAAGCCCAACGCGAGATCGGCCTCGCCGCCGGCGAACCGCCCGCCACCCGCGGCTATCCGCCCAGCGTGTTCGCGCTGCTGCCCCGCTTGTTGGAACGCAGCGGACCGGGCGGCGCCGGCTCGGGTTCTCCCGGGTGCATCACGGCGTTCTACACCACCCTCGTGGACGGCGACGATCCGAACGAACCGATCGCCGACGCCGTGCGCGGGACGTTGGACGGACACGTCTGGCTATCGCGATCGCTGGCCGAATCGAATCACTTCCCCGCGGTCGACGTGCCTGGCAGTTTGAGCCGGCTGATGGCCCAACTGGCCGCCCCGGATCACGCCGCGGCCGCCGGGCGGGTGCGTTCGCTGCTGGCGTCGCATCGCGAGGCGGAGGATCTGATTCGGATCGGCGCCTATCAGGCGGGCAGCAGTCAGACGGTCGATGCCGCGGTAAGGATGAAGCCCGCGATCGACGCCTTTTTGCGGCAACGGCCGGACGAGTCGACGCCCGCGGCGGACGCGGTCGCCGCGCTGCTCGCCCTGGCGGCCGCTGCCGATGCGGGGGCGGCTCAGTGACCCGGTTTCGCTTCCGATTCGCCGTCGTGTTGAAGGCCCGCGAGCGCACGCGCGACTCCGCCCGTGCCGCGCTTGCCGACGCCTTGCGAACGCTGAACGATGCGGAGCAGTCTCGCCGCGAGACGTTGGCGCAGATGAAGGCGGACAGCGCCGAGCTGGCCGCGGCGACGGCCGGCGGACGGGTCGATGCCGCGGATTGGATCGCCCGCCGGCGGCACTTCTCCGTGTTGGACGCCGATCGGTCGGCCGGCGATGCCAAGGTGGCTGACGCCGCAATCGCGGTCGCGACGGCTCGCACGGCGCTCGTCGCGGCGGATCGCGACGTGGCCGCCTTGGAGACCCTCCGCGACCGCGACCGCGACGCGCATCGGCATGCGGAACTGGCCGCGGAGCAGCGGGCGTCCGAGGACCTGTTCACCGCGTCCGCCGCTGCCGAGTCGTTCGGCGAGACCGCACTCCATTAAGCAGAGAATCGAATGGGACGCACGCTTTCGACGTTGATCGGCACAATCTGCGTGGCGACGGTCGCCACGCAGGCGATCGCCCTCGCCGTGCTCGCCTGGCATGGTCGACTGACTGCGGACTCCTGGGACGAAATCGTCGCCGCGCTGGACGGCGTCCCGGGGACCGAGGTCGCGATACAGGAATCCGACGAGGAGGCAGCGAACGAGGAACCCGCGGGCATCGGCACGCGCATGCCGACGTATGAAGAGGTGCTCGAACGCCGGGCGACGGCGGCCCTCCAGCTGGCGGATCGCACGGAGCAGCTCCGCGCCGCGGCCCGAGCCGTCGCCGCGGAAGCGGACGCCGTCGCGGCCGATCGGAGGCAGCTCGCCGCGGATCGAGCCGCGTTCGCCGCCGGTCTGGCGAAGGCTCGCGATGAACTGACGTCGGAAGCGACGGAGCAGACGCGAGGTCTGCTCAAAGGCATGGGGTCGAAGAAAAGCGTCGAATATTTGATGACTTTGCCGGACCTGTCGGTGGTGACGCTGCTGAAGGGTCTGGACGAACGGACGGCGTCGAAAGTGCTGGCCGACTTTGCCGCGGGGACCGAACAGGAGAAGGCGAAGGGGGCCGCGGCGTTCGCCGCCCTCCAAGCCGGACAGCCCGAAGCCTCGGCGTATGACGCCGCGGCATCGGCTGACCCTGACCCGTCCGGTGATCCGGGCGGCTGATCGCCCCCCGCACATCGCCGGCCCGTGTCGCTGCCCCCGTTCGCCACCGCAGTCGGCCCGACGGCCTCGCCGGTCTCCGGCGTCACGGCCCCTTCCGCGGAACGCCTCTCACCAGGGAAGCTGCAGGGCGCCGGAGCGGCCCCCGGCGTGAGTGCGGGGAACGAGGTCGCGGTCGATCCCTCATTCGCCGCGCTGCTCGCGCAGCTGTCTCCCCCCCCGGCGATCGAACCGCCGCCGGGCGTCGCTCTCGCGGGGGGCACGGCTGCCGTGGGGTCGGCGTCGGAGTCGCTCGACGCCGTCGCCTCTTTGATCGCTGGATTGCTCGACCCGGCAGCGACGCCGGCCGGGGCCGAGGGGGACGAGGTTGTGCTGCCGGCGGCGCTCGCCGGTCTGCCCGGCCAATCGATCGAGGCGCTCCCGCCGGGCCCGCCCCCGCCGCCGACTCAGAACGTGACGGAGTCCTCGGCGAGCGGTCAACTTCCCTCGCTCATAGATGGCATCCCTCTGCCGGTCGGGACGGCGTCGCCTGTTGAAGCACCGGCCGGGGAGACTGCATTCCCCCCGACGATCCCGGGCGATCCGCAGGCGGAACCGTCGGCGATTGGGCGAGCGGCGCCACAGACAGATCAGGATCCGACCGCGACGACCGTCGCGTCCCCGTTGGATGCCGCGGCGGTCACGGCGCCGGCGACGCTTTCTCAAGCAGCGGCGGTCGCTCCCCCCGAGGGGCTGCGCGGCCCGGGCGGGGGCCTGGCTTCCGCGGGTTCGGATGCAGGCCAGCGGAGAACGACCGCCCGGCCGTTCCCGGGAACCTCGACGGCTGCCAACGCCGGGGGCGGAGCGTCCCCCGCGGCGCCGCCCGGGCTGACGAACCCCTCCGCGGACGCGCTCGTTCCGGTCGAGGATGCGAATCCGACTGTCGCGGCGACCGCCGTCACCCCGGAGGTCGCGAGTCCAGTGACCGCAGCACCCGTCGCCGCGGTTCGCCGAGATCCGAACGGGCCGTCCGCATCGACGATCGATCGTCTGGCGGTCTCGGCTCCGTCGACGGCGGAGTCTGCCGGCGTTCGATCGACCGTTCCGAGCCCGTCGGCCAACGCCTCCGCCGAGATCGTCGCTGACGCCGTCAGCCGGGCGATCGAGCAGAATCGACCGATCCGGGTGCGGCTCGACCCGCCGGAACTGGGGACGGTTCGGGTGGAAGTCTCCGCCGCCTCCAACGGGGACGCCGGCGCCGTGCGGATTCGCCTGAGCGCTGCGGAGCCCGCGGCCCGAGCCGTTTTGGCCGAGGCGCTGCCGCGGCTGCGAGAGACGCTGGCGTCGGCGGGGGTGACGGTCGACGCCGTCGATCTGGACGGACCGACGCGGCCGGAACGGGCGGAGTCGGGCCGGGAAAGCGGCCGGGACGCCGATCGACGCGACGGCGACTCCGGCAACCGTCGCGAATCCGGCGGACGGGGGTCGGAGGAGCGATCCGACGGCGAGGCCGAACAACGCCGTGGGCGAGGCGAACCGTCGGCGGACGAACCTTCGGACCCCGAGGGGACCGGTGACGGGGACTCTGCCGGCGTCGGCGGGGCGGGTGATCCGGCCGCCCCCGTGACCGCCGATGCTGATTGGGGGCGAACGACGGCAGGCTCCTCGAGCGACGGCCGAGCGCCCGCCGGATCGCTGGATATCGCCGCCTGATCTGCTCTTCCACTGCCGACTTCCCTCGGGACGGACCCCGTGAACGAACTTGCCTTCCCGCTGCTCAGTCAGACGCCCGCAGCCGGCGTGAGCGGGCCGGCGGAGGATACGTCCGGCCTGTCGAATCTGACGGCGGACGACTTCATGACGCTGCTGATCGCTCAGCTGCAAAACCAGGACCCTTCCGAGCCGGTCTCGAACGAAGCGCTGTTGGACCAGGTCGCGACCATGCGAGCCCTGCAAGCCGACATCGAGTTGGAAGCCACTCTGGAGGGAAACGCCGGGGCCGCGGACCTGTCCACCGCCGCCTCGTTTCTCGGCAAAGAGGTTCGCGGCTTCATCGGGGCTTCGGAAGTGACCGGGACGGTTTCCCGGGCCTACCTCGCCGACGGCGAAGCGTTCGTGGATGTCGACGGATCTCGATTGCCGCTGACTTCCATCTCTGAAGTCGCCTGAGGGGGCGCCGCCCCCTTCGCCCCCTTTTCCTCCTGACTCGCACCACGGACCGAACCCATGGGCCTGGCCTCCGCCACGACGACCGCCCTGAACGGGATGCGGTTGAACGAGACGTCGATCGACGTGCTCGGCAACAACGTCGCCAACGCGGGGACGCGCGGCTTTAAAAGCAGCGAAGCGTTATTTACGACGCAGTTAGTGACCACGCTCTCCAGCGGCGACGGCCCGAGCGGGGCCAACGGCGGAACGAACCCGCGTCAGATCGGTTTGGGCGGCACCGTCAGCACCATCCGCAAGGACTTCTCGCAAGGGAGCGTGACGACCAGCAACTCCGCCACCGATATGGCGATCGAGGGGGAAGGGTTTTTCGTCATCGAGAACGGCCTCGGCACGCAATTTACCCGTGACGGATCGTTCACCCTCAACCCCGAGGGGAAACTGGTAAACCCCTCGGGCAGTCGAGTGCAGGGTTACGGGATCGACGGCAACTACAACTTGCAAACCGCCGCCCCGACGGACATCGAAATTCCGCTCGGCAAGCTGTATATCGCGGAGGCGACCAGCAACGCCACGTTCACCGGAGCCTTCTTCAGCGGAGGCGAATTAGCGACCAACGGGACGGTGCAAAGCACCATGGCCCTACAGGATGCGAACGGGGGCGGACCCGGCGTACCGGGACCGCCGTCGCCCACGACGCCCCTGGAAGATCTCACCAGCGGGGGCGTGAACCTGTTCACGGCGGGAGACGACATCTCGTTCGGGGGGCGGAAGGGCGATCGCGATCTCGCCCCCCAAGACATCCCGGTGACCGGCTCCACGGTCACCGATCTGATGTCCCTGATGGAGCGTGTGCTGGGCATCCACAACGGTCCGGGGATCCCCAACGACGGATTCACCGGGGATCCCCCGGGGGTCCAACTCGTTGGTGACGCGATCCGCATCACGGGCAACCGGGGAGAGGCGAACGCCCTGCAGATTGTTCCGGGCGACCTCCGCAGCGGCGGCGCCGTCGTCCTCACGCCGTTTCAGACGCAGGCAGACGCCGTCGGCGAGTCGGCCGTGCGGGACATCATCGTCTACGACAGCCTCGGCCAGGAGGTGAACGTCCGCCTCACCGGGGTGTTGGAAGAACGCAGTTCGACGCGGACCGGTTTCCGCTGGTACGCGGACAGCGCCGACGACAGCGGCGGCAACCTCGACATCGGCAGCGGGAAACTGGAATTCGACGGCGTCGGCGACCTGGTGACGGGTCAGGACGGCACGCTGTCCGTGCAGCGGGATCAGACCGCGGCGTTGTCGCCGCTGACGTTGAACCTGGACTTCTCGCAACTCTCGGGTATCTCCAGCACCGCACAGGGCAGTAATTTCATTATGGAAGAGCAGGACGGCGCTCCCCCGGGAACGTTGGTCGACTTCGCCATCGGGGAGAGCGGCGGGATCAGCGGCGTGTTCGACAACGGCCTGCTTCGGCCGCTGGGACGGATCGTCGTCGCTCAATTCTCCAACATTAACGGTCTCGTCGAAGGCGGCGGCGGAACCTTCCGCGAAGGCCCGAACAGCGGTCCCGCCCGCATCACGGCGCCCGGCGCCTTCGGCGCCGGACTGCTGCGGGCCGGCGCCGTCGAGCTGTCCAACACGGACATCGGCAAGAACCTCGTGGACCTCATCATCGCCAGCACCAACTACCGGGGGAACGCCCGGATCATTTCCAGCACGCAGGAATTGACCGACGAACTGCTGCGGCTCGGCCGGTAAGCCTCCGGGTGAGGCGATTCCGGTCGGCTCCGCGGCGTCGGTCGGATCCGTCCGCCCTGTCACCCTCCCCACGCACCCATGATTCCGCTGACTCGACTGTCCGGCGAACGCTTTCTACTCAACGCGGAGTTGATTCGTACCGTCGAAAGCCGCCCCGACACGTTCCTGACCCTCACCACGGGAGAGCGACTCGTCGTCCGAGAGGCTCCGGAGCAAGTCGCGGGACGCGTCCTCGGCTGGCGCCGGGCCGCAGCCCATTAATTCAAGTTCTGATCGAGTCGACGCCCCCGCGGCGTCCCCCACGTC
>NZ_WTPX01000112.1 GCF_013036045.1 Alienimonas chondri | reverse complement strand
GCGCCGGCGCGGGACCGGGCGTTCCCGACGCTGCCGACGCTCCCCGCCCGGCCGCAACGGGGCGTCGCCGACGGCGCCGGCGGAATCTCGTAACGGCGGCCCGTCGCGTCGGGCCTGCGGTCGCGTTGTCTTTTCGCCACGGCGCTTTGCAGGGAGGTGTATGGGCGGCCGGGTTGGTTGCGAATTGGCAACGCCGTCGTCCGTGGGGGCCGGGCGACGGGCCGCCGCGGCCCCCCCCGCCTTCGCTAACGTCCGCTCCCGCTTCCGCCCGCAGCAGACGAGGAACCCGCCCGTGTCACCCGCTCGCCGACTGTCTCTCGCCGCCGCCTTCGCAGCGTTCCCGCTGATCGTACCGCCCGCCGACGCCGCCCCGCCCACGGCCGGCGACCTTGGCCGGTCCGGGTTCGACCGGTCCGGGGCCGTGCGGTCGTCACTGGATCTGTCGGCGTACGACCGGTCGTCACTCGGCTCGCGGTCCGGCGCCGTGCCGGGGCCATCGTTTCCGGCGGCGGGGGGTGCCGCGTCGGTCCTTGCCCCGGCGTTCGCCGCGGGACCGGAGTACCCGGCCTCGCCGAATCGCTACGTTCCCGGTTACGGCTACGCCCCGCCGACCGGGCTCTCGGCGCACGGAACCGGGCCGACCTGGGCCGGTCCCTCTTGGACGGGGGCAACGTATTCCGACGGCTACGCTTTCGGCCAGAAACGGTTCGGCTACCCCTTCGACCTGCACCGCGGGGCCGGGTTCCGGGCGGACGGCTACGGCGGGCCGTTCTTCCTGCCGGGCAGTTCGACGAATTATCGCGGGTTCGGCCCGTGGCCGCCGGTTTCGCCGGGGTCAGCCTTCCATGGACCGACCGGTCCGCCGTTCACCGGGACCGGCATCGGCGGCTGGCCGAGCGGTCCGGGGACGGAGCGACCGCTCGGTACGGCGTTCTGAGGGCCGGTCCGGCCGGTCGTTTCTTCGCCCGCGGACCGTCCGTGCGGGGTTTTCTTACGGAATATCGCAGAAAGTCGGTCCGATCCGGCGGGGCCTGCGGACTGGGTTCGCCCGCCTGAAGAAACGGCATGGTAAAGCTCCGCGTCCGTGAGGACCGGGGGAACCCCGGCGGCCACGGCGCCGAAGGGTTTCGGGCGGCCCGCCGTCGCACCCCCGGGCCGGGGCGGGGGCGGGACGGCCGCCCTCACGTCGCGCCGCCGTCATGCCCCGTCGCCCGTTCGCCCGACTGTTCTCCCGCCGTCCCGCCCCGCAAGCGGCCGCTCGTCCTCGGCGGTTGCTGGAGAAACTGGAGGACCGCCGCCTGTTCGACGCCGCGATCGCCGGCGACGCCGATCCCGACGCCGCCGGCCCGCAGCACGAACCGGCCCCCGAAGCGGCGGATACCGCGCTGGTGTCCCATGACGGCCAGCGGCCCACCGCCGAGGATCCCGAACGCCGCCGGTCCGTCGGTCAAGCGGACGGCGCGATGACCGGCGACGCCGCCGCGACCCGCGCCGGCACGCCGGAGCGGGCGGTCCGCACGGAGATCGTGTTCCTCGACCCGACCGTCGACGACGCCGACCGGTTGCTCGCCGACCTTGAAGCCGAGAGCGACCCTGATCGCGACTTCGAGATCGTGCTGCTCGAAGGCGACGGCCTCGCCCAGATCGGGGCGTACCTCGACGGGCGGACCGGGATCGACGCGGTGCACGTCCTGTCGCACGGCGACGAAGGGGCCGTGCGGTTGGGGGACGTGTGGCTGACGGCGGAGAACCTCGAAGCCGCCGCGGGCGAGGTGGCCGGGTGGGGTTCCGCCTTGACCGCCGACGGCGACCTGCTGATCTACGGCTGCGATCTGGCCGGCAGCGCCGAGGGGGTGGAACTGCTCGATTCGCTCGCCACGCTAACCGGAGCGGACGTGGCGGCCAGCGACGATCCCACCGGGCATGAGTCCCGCGGCGGGGACTGGGTCCTGGAATACCGAAACGGCGAGATCCAGGCCCGCGGGGCGATCTCGGAGGCAGTCCAGGCGGACTGGCGGCACGTCTTGGCGGTCGGGCCGAACGTCGCGCTGGACCTGCCGGCGGACGTGCCGATCGGGCAGGACTTCACCTTCACCGCGACCTTCAGCAACACCGGGGCGCCCGGCGAGACCGGCTACGGGCCGTTCATCGATCTGCTCATCCCCACCAACGGGACCGACGGCGTCGGCGGAGCGACCAGCGGGGCGAACCGCGTCGACGGCCTCACGGTGACCGGGGCGAAGTACCTCGGGGCGGACGTGACGCTCACGGAACTCGTCTTTCCCGACGACGGCGCCGGCACGGGAACGGTCTTCCATCCCTACGCCGTCGACGCCGCCGGCGACCCGCTGGAAATCACGGGGAACGCCGGCGATACGCTGATCGTCTTGCAACTGCCGTTCGGCTCCTTCGCCCCGGAGCAGCCGGAGGCCGTGATCGAACTGACCGCCTCCGTCAGCGACGAGGCGGACCTCGGCCAGGCTCTCACGGTCCGGGCTCGCGGCGGATTCCAGTACGGCGTGGATCCGTTGGAGAATCCGGCGAGCGACCCGTCGATCGTCAGTGACTCACAGACCGACGCGACCGCCTGGAGCGAAGCCGGCGCCGTCACGCCGTCGCTGATGACGCTTTCCAAGGTCTACAACGGGCCGGAAAACGAAACCGCCACCGGGCCGAACCACCTGCGGACCTACACGATTACCGTCGACGTCGCCGACGGGCAGACGATTACGGACCTGGACGTCACGGACCTGCTCCCGGACAACCTGCAATTCAACCGCGTGGTGAGCGTGACCGGGGCCGGCGGCGCCGCGTTGGGGCACACCGTCGCCGAGGCTCCGCCGACCACCCACCCGACCAGCGGCGGCCGGGTGCGGGTGAACGTCGGCAGCGTCACCGGCGGCTCCGGGGCGAACGACGTGACGGTCGTGATTGAGTTCCACGTCCCGGAGTTCAACGCCGATGCCTACGACGCCGGCGGGAACCTGATCGCGAACCCGGAGCCGCACCGGGTCATCCCGGTCAGCGGGGAGGACGACGGGGCGCCCAGCGTGATCGAAAACAACGCCTCCGCGCTGGGCGACTGGACGCCCATCGACGACCGCGACGCCGGCGCTACGGACAACGCCTCCGCCGACCCGGACCCCGGCGGCCCGGAGCATGTCCTCGACGGCAAATCGATCGCGGTTCAGAAGTCCGTGGCGGTCGTCTCGGACCCGCAGGGCAACGGGACCACGCCCGGCGATGTGCTGGAATACACGATCCGGTTTCAGATTTCGGACTACTTCACCTTCGGCGATCTGACGCTGGACGACCTGTTCAGCGACGGGCAGCGGTTCGACTTCGGCCACGGGGCGACCTTCAGCGTGACCGACCGCGGCGGGACGTCCGCGGGGAACTTCGACGTCGGCCGCGTCGGCAGCCCGGAGGGGACCGCGGACGACACCGCCGCGTCGAACACCCTGCTGGTCGACGAGAGCCGCATCGACTTCGCCGATAACGGGGCGGAGGACGGCGCCAGCGACGGCCGGACCGCCCTCACTTTCGACCTGTCCAAAGCGTTGGCGGAACTGGCTGGTTCGTCGCACGCCGACGGCATTCTGGAGGGCGGCCGGGCGGTCGGGGCCGACGGCGCCGCCACCGGCACGATCACCTTCCGCACCGTCGTTCAGCAGGACTTCGCGGACACTTTCCCCTCCGGCGACCGCAGCGTCGACCACGGCGATTCGCTTTCAAACCAAGTCGATATCACCGGCGTGGCACGGGCCAACGGGGACCACGCGACGCTGCTGGCGACCGAAACCGACGCCAGCGCCGCCGGCGTGAGCATCGTCGGCGGGTCGTTCGCCAAGGGGGTCGCTTTCATCAACGGCGCCGCGCCGGTCCCGGGCCAGACCGTGCGGCCGGGCGACACGGTCACCTACGAGTTGAAGTACGACCTGCCCAGCAGCGACTTCGAAGGGCTGACCTTCACGGACTACCTCCCGCAACCGGTCTTCGACGCCGCCGACCCGAACGCCGACGGTTCGGCCGGCCCGGCGTGGACGTTCGACGCGGCGAACCAGGGCGTCGCCCCGCCGTCGGGCACGGTGCGGCTGGGGGCGGACGACACCTTCTACAGTTCCAAACCGGGGACCAGCGACTACTTCGACTCCGCGGACATCACCGTCGGGAGCGGCAACGCGGTGAAGTTCGACTTCGGCAGCTATGACGATACGGCCGACCCGCAAACGACGATCCACCTGCTGTTCACGGTCACGGTGTCGGACGCTCCGTTCGCCGACGGGTTGCAGCTCACGAACATCGCGCGGGCCGAGGAGCGGAACACCAGCAGCGACGCCCGCAGCCAGGACGAAATCGTTCAGATCACGCTGGCCGAGCCGGACGTGCAGATCACCAAGGGCGCCGTGTCGTCGGACGGCGGCGGCAACGAGGTGCAGCGGATCGTCACCGAGGGCGCTCCCAGCGGAGCCAACTTCCGACTGACCTTCGACGGGCAGACGACCGGGGACATCCTGTTCACCGCCGACGCCTCCGCGATTCAGGCCGAACTGGAGGGCTTGGCCAACATCGGCGCGGGCAACGTCGTCGTAACCGGCGGCCCGTTGCTGCTGGCCCCCGGCGTGGTCGGCACTCCCTACGATATCGAATTCGTCGGCGACCTGGCCCGCACGAACGTCGTGCAGATCGTCGCCAGCGATCCGCTGATGGACGTCTATACGTTGGCTGACGGCGGGGTCGAGTTCAGCGATCCGGTCGGCCCGCCGGGCGTCGTCTTCAAGATGCCCGGACTGGGCGGCCCGCCGTTTACGGGCACCATCGACTCCGCCGGGTTGCTGGCGCAGCCGGTGGACGCGGACATCGCCGGCTTGGACGGGGGCGACTCGGTCAAGTTCGCCGTCGTGCTGGAGAACCTCGGCGGCGCCGACGCCTACGACCTGACGGTCCGCGATCTGCTCCCCGACGGCTTCGAGATCCCCGCCGGCGGATTGAACCTGAGCGTGCAGGACGGCAACGGCAACACGCTGACCTGGACCGGCCTGGACGGCGGCACGGAGGCGGATCTGTTCACGCTCGGCATCCGCGTCGACGACCCCGTCAGCGGCGACGGCGCCGCCAACGCCAAAGCGGACGCGGACGCCGCCGGCAATGCGTCGAACGTGGTCGTCGTCACCTACGACCTGCGGGTGAAGGACTCCGTCACCGCGGACGTGTCCGACGACTCGCTGGAGAACCTCGCCACGCTGTCGAACTACGCCGGCGTCGAGGGCGGCCGGGACCACACGACCGTCGACCGCCAGGACGCCGCCCGCGCCGCGACCCGGCCCTTCGCCCTGGAGAAGCGGATCGTCGCCACCAGCGAATCGCACACCGGCGAGGTCGGCGGGACGGAGCGGGTGACGGTCGGCGAGATCGTCCGCTATCGCATGATGGTCGAGGTGCCCGAGGGCACCCACCAGAACTTCCAGCTGAAAGACCTGCTGCCCGCGGGGATGACCTACCTCGACGACGGCACCGCGACCGTCGGGTTCGTCTCCGACGGCAACCTGACCAGCAGCGGGGCGCACGGGTTGGGGACCGCCCCGCAGCAGACCGGCGACGAGACGAACGCGTGGAGCCTGCGGCCGGCGTTCGCCTTGGACGACGCCCGCGTCTCGTCCGCCGGCGGCCCGGACCGCTGGAACGCCGGGGACGATCCGACGTTCGACCTGGGCACGCTTGAGAACCGGGACGACGACGGGAACCGGGAGTTCGTGGTGGTCGAGTTCAACGCCGTCGCCGCCAACGCGGCCGGCAACGATCAGGGAACGAACCGGGCCGGCGCGTTCGAGGCGTCGGCCGATGCCGTGGCGACCACGACGAGCAACAGCGTCGCCGTGCGGATCGCCGAACCGTTGGTCACCGTGGCGCAGTCTCGCGACAAAGCGGAGGCGGACGCCGGCGACACCGTGCGGTTCACGCTGACCCTCACCGCGGATGACGCCGCGGCCCGCGGGACGGCGTTCGACGTGCTGCTGGCGAACGCCCTGCCGCCCGGACTGGAGAATCTGCGGAACCTCTCCGTCACGCCCTCCGCCTCCGGCGTGACGAACGCCGTCGGCGTCATCAACGGGACGGCTGACGGCTACACCGTGACGGCCGATGCGATGGAGGGCGGGTCGACGATCACCGTCACGTTCGACGCGGACCTGACGGCCGACGTCTCCCCCTCCGACACGATCGCGAACCACGGCGACCTCACCTGGACCAGCCTCGACGGCGACTACGGCGAGGAGACCGCCGACTGGGCCGGTTCCGCGGCGACCTCTTCGAACCTGCGAACCCTCGACGCGGACGCCGCCGCCCACGACGACGACGGCGCCCGCCGCACCTACGCGACCGCTCCCGGCGCCGCCGAGGGCGAACGCACCGGCGCCGATCACGACCACGCGGCTGGTACGAGCTCCGGCGTCGACGACTACGGCCAGCGGGCGTCCGCCAGCCTGTCCGTGCCCGCGGCGGTCTACGGCAAAAGCCTGTTCGCCACCTCCGACGGCCACACGAGCGGGGCGAACGCGACCGTCGGCGAACTCGTCACCTACGCCCTGCGGGTCGAACTGCCCGAGGGCGAAACGACGAACCTGACGATCACCGACCTGATCCCGCCCGGGCTGGACTACGAATCGTTCACGCTGGTGACGACCCGGGCCGCCAGTCAGAACGACGCCGGCACGTTTCTGCTGGACGCCGACTTCAACGGCACCGTGTTGGCCCCGACGGTGGACGCGACGTTGAACGGCGACGCCGCCGGCGACGACGTGCGGTTCGCGTTCGGCACGATCACGGTGAACCCCGGCGACGAAGCCGGGGCCGGAAACGACGGCACCTTCCTGCTGCTGGTTCGCACCCGCGTCGCCGACGTGGGGACCAACGCCGGCAAGGCGGCCGGCTCCCAGACGACGCTGACGAACTCAGCCGCCTTCGACACCGACGGCGACGGGACCGCCGAGGCGACCCGCAACGCCGGCGCCGTCACGGTCGTCGAGCCGGATCTGACCGTCACGAAATCGATGACCCCGGGAACCGGCGCCGAAGCGGGCGACACGGTCACGGTCTCCTTCACTTTAGAGAACGCCGGCCTCGCGGACGCTTTCGACCTGACGATCGCCGACGACCTCGCCGACGGCTTGTTCGAGAACATCACCGAAGGCACGACGCCGGCCGGCTTCGCCTATTCGCTCTCCGGCGACGTGGTGAGCTACACGGGGGCGACGCTGGCGGCGGGCGATTCCGTCACGTTCACCTTCACGGCAGAGCTCACGCAGGCGGTCGGACCGAACCGGACGATCGCCAACACCGCGACCGCCGACTACTCCACCCGCGCCGGCGATCAGGGGACGGACGAGCGAGACGATTCCGACAGCGGCTCCGCGACTCTCACCACGGCGCCGCCGCAGTTCGCCAAGGTGCTCTTCGCGACCGACGAAGCCGGCACGAGCGGCAGCGACGCGGCGATCGGCGAGACCGTCACTTACGCCCTCGTCGTGGACTTGCCTGAGGGCACCACCGCGGGGCTGTCGCTGGCCGACCTGCTGCCGGACGGCCTGCAATACAGCGGGTTTCGCGTCGTCACCACGGTCACCGGTTCGACGCCGGACGGCGGCGCCGCGCTGCTCTCCGCGGACTTCGACGGGACGTACGGCGGGGCGACAGGCACTCCGCTGGACGCCGCCGCCTTCACTGTCTCTGGCGGCGCGGCCGACGGGGCGGACGTAACGTTCAGCGTCGGCGAGATCGTCATGCCGGCCGACAACGACGCCTCGGCGAACCGCTTCCTGCTGCTGGTCGACGCCGTCGTGACCGACCGCGTCTCCAACGAGGGCAAGCTGCCCGGCCGCACCGCGTTGGTCAACACGGCGACGCTGGACGTCGTCGGCGATGCCGACGCCGCCGGCGACCCGATCGGCCCGCAGTCCTCCGGTGCCGTAACTGTGAACGTCGCCGAGCCGGACCTGCTCGTCACCAAGACTGCGACCGTCGCCGCGAACCGCGACGGCGGCGACACGGTGAGCTACACCGTCACCGTCGCGCACACCGCCGCCAGCGCGGCGGACGCCCGCGATCTGGTTCTCACTGATCTGCTAACCGACGCCGACCTGTCGCTGGTCGCAGGCACGGTGACGACGAATCTCGGGGCGGCCGTCGCCGCCGGGAACGGCGTCGGCGACGCGACGCTGCGGGTCGACCTGTCCCGGCTGGAGCAGGGCCAGACGTTGACGGTCACGTTCGACGCGACGCTCGCCGACGGCGCCGCGTTCGGCGACGAAGTGAGCAACACCGCCTCCGCGACCTTCGACGGACTGGCGGGCGCCGGCGGACGGAGCGAGACGGAAACCGACGCCGAGACCGTCACCCTCGACCGCCCGACGATTCAGAAAGAACGCGTCGGCACCTCCGTCGATTCGACGGACAACGCGGCGTTGGACGAAGCGGTCGTCGGCGAACTGGTCACCTACCGCGTGACCGTCACGCTGCCGGAGGGCCGGGCGGATCAGGCGACCATTCTGGATTCACTCGATGCGAACCTGGAGTTCGACGCGGTGCAGTCCGTGACGTTCGGCGGCGACGTGACGAGCACGGAATCGACGTTCGCCCCGACCGTGACCGGCAACGACCTCTCCTTCGACTTCGGGACGCTGACGAACCCGCCCGGCGACGCCGGCGGCCCGCAGACCGTCGAGTTGGTCTACACGGCCCGGGTGAAGAACGTCGCCGCGGTGCAGGGGGAAACGCCGACCGTCCTCGACGGGACCGAGGCCCGCTTTCGCTGGAACCTGAACGGATCGAACACCCAAACCGCCGCCGATCAGGCCGGCGACGTGACGGTGCTCGAACCGCGGCTGACGGTCGCCGTGACCGCGACCGACCCCGGCGGCGACGCGGCCGGCGACGCTGGCGAGGCGGTCGTCTACACGATTGTCGTGGACCACGCCGGCGGAGCGAACGCCAGCCAGACGGACGCCTTCGACGTGACGTTCGCCGACCCGCTGCCGGACGGGCTGACCGTCACCGGCTTCTCCGTCAGTCACTCCACGCTGGGCGACGTGTCGGACAGGTTCGAGCACGACGCGGCGACGAACACGCTGCGGACGAAGACCGGACAGAGCGTCGATTTGGCTCTCGCCGAAGACCTCACCGTCACGCTGAACGCGACCGTCGACGAAGACGCCGAGGCCGGCGAGACGATCGCTCACACGCCCGCCGTGCAATGGACGAGCCTCGACGGCGCGCCGACCGGCGAGCGGACCGGCGCCGGTGGGGTGAATGACTACGCCGCGTCGGCCGCCGCGCCGACCTTCGCCGTCGACCGCCCGGCGTTCGTCAAATCGCTGGTCGGCACCTCCGTGACCGACGCCGCAAACGGTAACGGGGCGACCGACGCGGTGATCGGGGAGCTGGTCACCTATCGCCTCGAAGTGACCGTGCCCGAAGGCACGACCGCCGATGCGGTGATCGCGGACACGCTCGACGCCGGCCTGGGATTCGTGCGGGTGGTCTCCGTGGAAGCGCTCTCGGACGGCGCCGCGACGACGGCGGTCTCCAGCGACGAAGACGCCGACGGAAACTCCGCCGCGTTCCTCGCCGCCGACTTCGCCCCGACCGTGACCGGCGACGGGACCGCCTCGGACCAGGCGCTCAGCTTCGACCTCGGCACGCTGACGAACGCCGACCGTGACGACGCCGCGGCGGAGACCTTCGTGATCCTCTACGAAGCTCGCGTGTTGAACGTGGCGTCGAACGACGGCACGGCCGTGACGCCGACGTCGCTCGGCTCGACGGCTCGGCTCGATTACACGGCCGCCGGCGCCGCGCAGAACACCGCCGACAGCAGCCCGACCGCGGTGGAGGTGGTCGAACCGGTGCTGACGATCGACACGGAGGTCGATGACGACACGCCGCAACTCGGCCAGACCGTCACCTACACTCTCACCCTCGAACACGCCCCCGGCAGCGACGCGACCGCCCATGATCTGCGGGTGACGGACGTGCTGCCGGACGGCGTGACGTTGAACGCCGGCTCCGTGCAGGTGAACGGCGTCGCCGTCGCCAGCGCCGCGGGCGTGCTCTCGGACGACACCGCCGGTCAGACGGTGGACCTCACGCTGGATGAACTGGCCCCCGGCGGGACGATCGAGGTGACGTTCACCGCGGTCGTCACCAGCGACCCGAACGAAATCGGCACGACGTTCAACGACGACGCCGACCTCACCTGGACCAGCCTGGACGGCGCCGGAACCGGCGAACGGACCGGCGGGGCCGGGGCGGTGAACGACTATGCCGACGGCGACGCCGACCCGCTGACGGTCAAGAACCCGGACCTGTCCGTCACCATCACCGATGGCGAAACGGACGTCGCCCCGGGCCAAAGCCGCACCTATCTCGTGACCGTAACGAACTCCGGCGGGCCGAACTCCGCGGACGCCACCGGCGTGAGCGTGGACCTGCCGATCGACGGCGACGTCTATTCGCTGACCGGCACGGACGACGACGCGAACGTGGCCGTCGCCAGCGACGGGACGCTCACTTGGACGCCGACCGGCGCCCTGACGCCCGGTTCGTCCGTGACCCTCGCCGTGACCGTCCAGGCACACGACCCCGCCCGCGCCGGCGAAGAGAACGTGACGCTGACGGCGAGCGCCACGATGGACCAGATCGAACCCACGCCCGCCGATACGGTGCGGTCCGACACCGACGCCGTTGACGCCGCCCCGGACCTGTTCGCCACGATCGACGACGGCCGGGCCAGCGCCACGACGCAGGACGTGCTGACGTACGCGATCACCTACGGGAACGCCGGCGACCAGCACAGCACGACCGCCGTGCTGACCGTCACCCCGCCGCCGCACACGACCGTCGACGCCGCGACCGCGGCGCTCTGGACGGACGAGGGCGACGGCACCTGGACGCTCGCCGTCGGCGACCTCGACGCCGCCGGGGCGTCGAACGGTTCGACCTCCTTCACGGTGCGGGTGGACGACACCGTCCCCTCGACCGCGGACGAACTGACGGCGACCGTCGCCATCGCCGACGACGGCAACAGCGGCCCGGACGCGAACGCCGCGGACGACGACGACTCCGACGTCGACGTCCTCTCCACCGCCCCGGACTACTTCGTCACCACCGCCGACGACGTCGCCGACGGTGACGCCGTCCTGCCAGGCGAGACGCTGACCTACACGCTCGCCTACGGCAACAAGCCGAACCTGCAGGACGGGACCGGCGTGGTCCTCACCCACACCGTCCCCGCCGGCACGAGCTACGACCCGGCCAACGACGCCCGCGGCTGGACGTTCAGGGAGACGAATGGCGACGGCTTGGCCGTGTACGAGAAAACCGTCGGCCCGCTGAGCAGCGGGGCGAACGGCACGGCGACGTTCTCCGTCATCGTGGACGACACCGCCGACGCCCTGCGGGAACAAATCGTCGCCGCGGCGACGATCGAGGATGACGGGACCAACGGCGACGACCCGGCCCCGGCGGATAATGCCGAATCGGAGACCACCCCGCTGACCGCCCGCGTAGATCTCGCCGTGACGGTCGACGACGGCGACGCCGGACTGGTCCCCGGCCAAACGCTGGATCTGACCGTCGGCTACGACAACCTCGGCGACCAGGACGCCGCAGACGCCACGCTGACGCTCACCCCGCCCGCCGGCACGACGGTCTCCGCGGCAGACAGGGCCGTCAACGAACTCCGCGGCTGGGGTGAAAGCGGCGGGGTCTGGACGAACTCGCTGGGCAATCTGCCGGCGGACGACCCCGCCGGTTCCGTCCTGTTCCGCGTGACGGTCGACGACCCGGTGACCGCCGGCCGGGAGACGATCGATTCGACAGTGACGATCGCCGACGCCGGCACGGCCGAACCGGACCTCACCCCCGCCGACAACGCTGCCGCCGACAGCGACCCGCTGACCGCCGCCCCGGACCTCACGCTTTCCGTAACTCCGGACAAAACGGACGCGGAGGTCGGCGAGACGGTGACCTACACCCTCGACTTCGCCAACGTCGGCGATCAGCACGCCGGCGGCACGACGCTGACGTTCGTGGTTCCCCCGGGAACCGTCGGCGCCCCGGGCAACGCCGCGGACGGCTGGGTCGACCAGGGCGGCGGCGTCTGGACGCTGGACCTCGACCAGGTAGACGCCGGCTCGTCCGATTCCATCACGTTCGCCACCACCGTCGCCGACCCGGTCATCGCCGACCGGGAGGAAGAAGACGCGACCGCGACGCTCGCCGACGACGGCGCCGGCACCCCGCTGACCGGGCCGGTGACCGATCAGGTGATCACGGCGCTTGGGTTCGACGCCGTGCCGGACCTCGTCGTCGACACGACCGACCACGACCTCGACGCCTACGCCGGGGAGATTCTCGAATACACGGTGACAGTGTCGAACGTGGGCACGCAAACCGCCGATGCGGTGCGGGTCGTGCACACGATCCCCGAGGGCACGACGCTGTCCGACGACGCGATCGCAGGCGGCTGGGTCGACCGCGGCGACGGGTTCGCCGTGTTGGAAGTGGGGGCGGTGACCCCCGGCACGCCCGCGACCGTGCCGTTCAGCGTGCTGGTCGATTCGCGGCAGCCGGCGCTGCGGGAGCAGTTCGACGCGACCGCGACCGTCGCGGACGTCGCCTCCCCCGGCAACCCCGCCGAAGCCGATCCGACGCCGTCGAACAACGTCGAGGCCGAGCCGACCCCGCTGGACGCGGCCCCTGACTACGTCGTGACCGTGACCGATCGGCTCGACGCCGCCAAGCCGGGCGAGACGATCTCCTGGACGATCACCCTGCGGAACGTCGGCGGGCAGGACGGAACCGGGGTGGTTCTCACCGACGAGTTCCCGCCGGACCTGCTGACGAACGTGCGGGCGACGAGCGGAGGCGTCGTGAACGCGTCCGCGGGGACGATCCGGTGGGACTTCGCTGAACTCGCCGGCGACGGCGGCACGATCGTGCTGAAGGTGACGGGGACCATCCCCGAGGATCTCGAAAGCGGCGACCACGACCTCACGCACCGCGTTGCCGTGACCGACGACGGCGCCAACGGCGCCGACCCCACGCCCGCGAACAACCGCGGCCGCGACGTCACGAGCGTGACCGCGGCGCCGGCGTTCGCCTTTGATTCGCTCAACAGCCCCCTGAACGATGCGGGCGGCTCGGGTGGTTTCGGAGCGTTCGGCGGCGGGTTCGAAGGAGGGTTCGGTGCGACGACCGCGGCGACCGCGAGAAACGGCGGCGATCGGTACGCCACCGACAGCCCCGGCAAGCCGCTCGGCGGGCTGCTGCCGACGCGGCGCCCGTTCTCCAGCCTGATCCCGCGGGCGTCGGTCGATCCGATGTTCAGCGGGACGGCCGAGC
Source organism: Alienimonas chondri (assembly GCF_013036045.1). GTDB lineage: Bacteria > Planctomycetota > Planctomycetia > Planctomycetales > Planctomycetaceae > Alienimonas > Alienimonas chondri. Next base: position 2,787 of record NZ_WTPX01000112.1, on the reverse strand, counting down.
CCGGCACGCTGCTCTCGGCCCGGGTGTACGACGCGGACGGCCGCGTCGTCGCCGAACGCCAGGTGCTCGCCGACACCGCGGGGAACTGGCTGATGAGCTTCCCCGGCACCGTGTTCTACGAGCAGCCGCAGCGGATGGAGTTCAGCCGCACCGCCGCCGTCGGCGCGACCGGACCCGGAGTGAACGGGGCGGACGCCCAATTCGCGCTGCGGCGGTTCTTCCACCCGGTCACCCACGCCACGCTGTTTTTCACGGAGAACTCGACCGTCGGCGGAGCGCTGGGCGGAGCCGCGGGCCAGCGTCTGGACGCCGCCCACCAGGCGAACCGGAATCCGCTGGGGACCGGAACGCAGGTTCGCCCCTGGATGCTCGCCGCGTCCTCGGCGACCGCCGGGCAGGCGTGACAGACGCCCGCGGCGGCGACTCGATCGCGTCGCACGAATCGGCGACCCGATCGACCGCGGGACGGCCGCGGGACGGCCGCGGGACACGGCGCTACGGCGAACTGTGCGGGCGGCGGAATCAGGAAATTCCTTAGGGCGGCGTCGCGGCGATCATCTCTGTGAACGCAATCGACGCCGACCGCCGAAGGTGCGGGGTACGGAGGGCCGCCCGTATTACTCATCCCCCGCCGTCGGGCGGGACGTCACGCACGGACGCTCACGCCATGCCCCACCCGCATCGACGGTCCGCCCGCTCCGTCGCCGCCCTCGCGGCCGGTCCGCTGCTGTTCGCTCCCGCGGCCTTCGGACAGGAAGGGGAGATCCCGGTCTTGGCAGTGGACGGGCCGGTCTTCATGATCGCCGAGGCTCCCGCAGCGGACACGGCGGCGGCGATGACGGTTCCGCCGGCGGACGCCGCCGCTCCGCTACGGACCGGCCAAACGGTCCCGATCACGCTGCAAAACCTGCTGGCGCGGGCCGTGAATCACAGCGCCCAGATCCGGGTGTTCGCGGAACTGCCGGAGATCCGCCGGACCAGCATCACCGAGGCCGACGCCGCCTTTGACTGGCACACCTTCGCCGAGGGCCGCTGGGACGACGTCACCGACCCGGTCGGCAACACGCTGACGACCGGCGGCGCGGAGCGGTTCGAGGACCACCACCTCGCCGGCTCCGCCGGCCTCCGCCGTCGCAACCGACTTGGCGGCCGCGTCGAAGCCGCCCAGCGGCTCGGTTGGCAGGACACGAACAGCACCTTCTTCCAACCGGACCAGCAGGGCACGACCCGGCTGAGTCTCTCCTACACGCACCCCCTCATGCGTGGTCAGGGGCTGGCCTACAACACGGCGCTCACCGTGCTGGCGACGATCGACACCGACGTCGCCACCGACGAGTTCCACCGCCAGCTGCAAAGCCACCTGCTGGAAGTGACCCGGGCCTACTGGGGGTTGAGCCTGGAGCGCAGCGTGCTGGTGCAGAAACGAGCCAGCCTGGCACGCGCCGAGGAGATCGCCCGGCGGCTGAACCTGCGGCGGGAGATCGATGCCGTCGCCAGCCAGATCGCCCGGGCCGAGGCCGCCGTCGCCGCCCGGCGGGCGGAGTTGGTGCGGTCCGAGGCCGCCGTCCGCAACGCCGAGGGCCGCATCCGGGCGCTGGTGAACGATCCGGCGCTGGGGTCCGGGTTCGGGAACGACCTTGAACTGATCCCCACGGACGTGCCGAGCGAGCTGCTCATTCCGGTCTCCGTCCCGGCGGCGGTCGAGGTCGCCATTCAGAAACGGCCCGAGATCTCCCAGGCGATGCGGCAGATCCGGGCGGCCGCCGTCCGCTGCGACATGAGCGAGAGCGAACTGCTGCCCGTCCTCAACCTCGTCACTGAGGCCTACGTCAGCGGCCTGCGGGGCGAGGGGGACGTGGCACAGAGCTTCGGCGACCAGTTCACCGCCGGCCGGCCGAGCTACAGCATCGGGTTGCAGTTCGAGGTTCCGTTAGGAAACCGGGCCGCCCAAGCCCGGAACGCCCGCCGGCGGATGGAACTGCGGCAGCTTCGCAACCAGTACCGCACGACGTTGGAGACGTTGAGCCTCGAAGTCGAGGTCGCCGCCCGGGAACTGGACACCGCCGGCCGCGAAATGGACGCCAAACGGGCGGCGAAATCGGCCGCCGAGGTGCAGCTCGACTACGTCACCCAACGCTGGATCCATCTCCCCGGTGAAGGCGGCACGGCGAGTTTGGTGCTCGAGAGCCTGCTGGACGCTCAGGATCGGCTGGCTGAGGCGGAAGTCGGCCTGCTGACCAGCCGCATCACCTACAACCTCGCCATGACGGAGTTGAAGCGGGCCACCGGCGAACTGCTGACCAGCGAGCAAGTGATCATCGGCCGGGGCGCCGTCGATGGCCTCCCGACCGCCGTGCTCGAAAAGCCGGAACTGATCGGTGCGTCCTACGCTCACGGACCGGCCTTCGAGTCCCTTTCTGACGAACGCCGATTCGGCCCGGGCGACGCCCCGCCGCCGCCCGCCCCTCCCGCGTACGACGATCCCGGGTTCGTTCCGCCGTCGGCTCCCGCCGACCCGCGGGCTGGGGGCGGCGTGTTGGCCCCCATGCGGCTCGACCCGTTTGCCGATCCGACCCCGCCGCCACGGACCCCGCGGGAGGCGACGGGGCGGGGCGAACCCTCCGTCCGCCGCACTTCGCATTCGTCGGGGTCCGCCGCGAAACCTGCCGCGAAGTGCTCGCTCTTCGGTCGTCTGTTCGGCGGAGAACGCCGGTGACGCCCCGCTCCGCCGCGGTCCTGCGAGACGCCGCCGCGTTGGTTGACGCCACCGACGCTGCCCTCCGCCGC
>NZ_WTPX01000111.1 GCF_013036045.1 Alienimonas chondri | reverse complement strand
CTCACCCCCAGCCCCTCTCCCCCAAAAGGGGGCGAGGGGAGACGCTGTGGTCGCCCCCCCTCAATGCACGTCGTCGCCGGTCAGCAGCAGTTCGACGGCGTCGGCTCTCGCGGCGACTTCGAACACGCTGTGGCGGATCTCCTCCGGGTCGACGGTCGCCCGGGGGTAGCTGTTGCTCATCACAAAGAACGGCACGCCGATCTCGTCTTCCGTCGGACGATGGCCGGCGGTCGGGTCGAGTTGTTGCACGCTCAGGCTGCCGTGCGAAATCTGCGCGTTCAGCCGGAGCGCCGCTTCGTAGTAGTCCGCGGTCGCCGGGCAGCAGACGGAGGAGATGTGCAGCAGTCGCTCCGCGGCGGCATGGTCGCTGGGTTCGACCGTGACCGCCTGCGTCCGCCCGCCAGGCAGCGCGATCGTGATGCGATACGTCTCGCCGCAGCGCATCCAACTGATCTCCGGATGGGCGACGAAGGCGTCCGTCAGCAGCGTGCCCACGTCCCGCAGTTCGCCGCCGATCGTGTTCAACAGCAGGTTCGCCGCGACCGCGTCCGTCGGACGGTTCGCCGGGCATTTGTCGAGCAGCAGGGCGAGGCAGGACCCCATCTCCAGCGTGACCGCGGGGTTCAATTCGCGAGCGTTGGGCAGTGGGGCGTGTTGAACGTTCTGCTTGAGTTCCGCCACCGTCCCGCCGGTGAACGGCAGCCGACCGGTGAGCATCAGGAAGTAGGTCACCCCCAGCGCCCAGACGTCCGCCGCCGGACTGGGCGGCTCGCCGGCGAAGGTCTCCGGGGCCATGTAGTGCGGTGTGCCGGCCAGCACATGCCCGCCGGCGCCGACGGGCTGGCCGTGTTCGTCCCGCACCCGCTTGGCCAGGCCGAAGTCCGCGACCTTCGGCACGCCGGACAGCGTGACCAGCACATTGTCCGGCTTGAGATCGCGATGCACGATCCCGCGGCGGTGAGCATGGCCGAGGCCCTCCGCGATCTTCGCCGCCAGCCGCGTGGCCCACGCCGGCGGCAGCGTGCCCTCCTCCCGCAGCAACCGGGCGAGCGTGCGACCGGGGACGAATTCCATTTCGAGGAAGTGAAAGCCGCGATCCTGCCCGATGGCGTGCGTCACCACGAGGTTCGGATGCGAGAGCCCCGCCGACGCCCGGCCCTCCTGTTGGAAGCGATCGATGAAATCCACGTCCCGCCGCCCGACCCGCGGGCTGAGCACCTTCAACGCGCACCGCCGCAACAGATCGCGGTGCCGGGCGAGGTAGACCCGGCCCATCCCGCCGCGGCCCAGCAGGTGCTCGAAGCGATAGACGTGCAGCTCCGCGCCGAGGGCGTCGTCGAAGTCATGCGCTTCGTCGGCGGAACCGGGGGAGCCGGCGGACGGCACGGTGGGGGGCGGGCCGGCGGCGGACTGGCCAGCGGGGGAGGACGGGCCGCCGTCCGCGGCGGTGGAGCCGAAGTCGTCCGTCGTCGGGGCGCCGGGGGTCAGCGAGAGCTGCGTCTCGTCGAGGTGAATCGTGTCGCCGATTCCCGCTGATAAGCCGGTTCCGCCCCCCACGCCGGTGACGCGGGAGACCGGGGTGAGATCCGACGCCGGGGCGCCGCAGGTCGGGCAGAGGGGGTTCGGCCCGGCGACGACGAATCGCTGGTTGCAGCCGGGGCAGTGACGGAAGCGGGGCGGCCCCGCGTCGGCGGCGGTCGACATCGCGGGGAACGGCGTGGGGAAAAGACGGGCGGGCGGGGGAACGGAAGCGTAAGGTAACGCCGCCCGGGGCCGCGGGTGTCGGCGGAAGGGCGTTCGCCGCAGCGGTCCGAATCTTCGCCTCCATCGTTTGCGCCCTGTGACGCCGGATCTCTTTTCAGACGAATCAGACGAAGAGCGCTCAGACGAAGAGCACGCCTCGGAGGGTTCCCCCTTCTCCGACGGCTCGCCGGACGCTTGCGGTTTCGCAGCGCCCCGGACACGGATCGACGCCGCGAAACCGCAAGCGACGCCCGATCCCGGAGAGAACTCAGACGTCGACCGAACGCTCCCCAAACCCCCTCCCGGGCCGGGCCTGCCGGAGTCGCTGGGGTGGTGCGTCGGGTGGTTCGTCACGGTGCAGATCGTGCTGATGATCCCCGCGTGGCTGCTGGTGAAGTTCGTCGGCGACGCGCTGGCCGGGCGGGCGCTGACGCAGACGGAAACGACGATCATCGCGCTGCCGCTGGTGCAGGCGCACGGGGCGCTGCTGACGCTGGCGGCGTTCCGGCTGCGGTGCGGGCGGTTGTCGAAGCTGGGGTTCGGTCTGCCGAGCGGGCCGGCGACGGCCGTGGCCGTTCTGTCGATGCCGGCGGTGATGTTCGCTTGCACGCAGTGGGGCGCCGTCGCGGGGTGGCTGTGGTCGCTCGCCTGCGAGGCGGCGCCGGGGCTGAAAACGATGGACGAGTTCTCCAGCCTCACCGCGATCAGCGAGCTGCTGCAAAACGTGCCGCTCCCCGCGCTGCTGCTGGCGGCGGCGGTCTGCCCGGCGGTCTCCGAAGAACTGTTCTGCCGCGGGTTGCTCGGCCGCGGACTCGTCGCCCGCTGGGGCGTGTGGCGGGGGGTGCTGCTCACCTCCGTGCTGTTCTGTCTGCTGCATCTGCACCCGGCGCATGCGGGGGCGTTGCTGCCGATCGCGGTGTTGCTGCACGTGGCGTATCTCTCCTCGCGGAGCCTCTGGCTGCCGATCGGGCTGCACTTCGCCAACAACGCCGTCAGCCTGGGGATGGCGAAATGGGCGTTGTCGCGGGGCGATCTGCCGGATCCGCACGCGGCGCCGCCGGTCTCCGTGCCGCTGCTGCTCGTCAGCACGACGATGGCGGGACTGGCGATTTGGGCGTTGTGGTCGGTGCGGGTGCGGACCGTGCGGGTCGACGCCCACGGCGAGCGCGGCGCGGAGGTCGCCCCCCGCTGGCCGACGGTCGAACCGCCGCCCCGCCACTCGGATCTGTGGTCGATCGTCCGCTGGGAGGCGGCGCCGCTGATTCTCTGGGGGCTGTTCGTGCCGACGTTCGGGGCGCTGATGGCGTTCTCCCTGCTGGCGTTCGCGTTGTCCGGCGGCGAGATGTGAGCAGGGCCGGGGAACGGGGCGGGCCGTAGCGGCGTCACCTCATCACGCCTACACTGCCGACCCGTGAAAAACAGCCTCCCGATTCTGGCGGACCCCGCCGCGCCGACGCTCCCGACCAGTCGCCCGGCCGTCGGCCCGGGGGGCGAAGAAGCGAAGGGCACCTATGCCTTCGTCTCGCTGGGTTGCCCGAAGAATCTGGTCGATTCCGAGTCGATGCTCGGCAAGCTCGCCGCGGGCGGATACGCGTTGGTCCCGGACCCGGACGGGGCGGACTTCGTCGTCGTGAACACCTGCGGGTTCATCGGTCCCAGCCGTGAGGAATCGAAGTCCGTCGTGCAGGAGATGCTCGACCTGAAAACGGCCGGCCGCACCGGCGGGGTGGTCGTCGCCGGTTGTCTGCCGGGCCGCGTGGGGGCGGAGCAGGTCCGCAAGGATCTACCGGGCGTCGATCACGTGATGAACGTCTTCGGCCGGGACGAGATCGGCACCGTCGCCGACCGTCTGACCACGAATCTTCAGGGAAGCCGGCGGCGGGGCGTCTCCCCCATCACGGAGCAGCGAGACGTCTTCCGCCCCGCGGCGATCCGGGCGCTGGACGACACCGCCCGCCTCCGCATCACGCCGGACCACTTCGCCTACCTCAAGATCAGCGAGGGCTGCGACCGGACCTGCACGTTCTGTTCGATCCCGATGATGCGGGGCAAGCACGTCACCAAGCCGATCGAACAGGTCGTCGCCGAGGCCCGCGAACTGGCCGCGGACGGGGTGAAGGAACTCATCATCGTCGCCCAGGACACCACCTACTACGGTCTCGATCTGTACGGCGAGGTCCGACTGGCGGCGCTGCTGCGGGAACTGGAGCAGGTCGAGGGGCTGGAGTGGATCCGGCTGATGTACCTCTACCCGATCCACTTCACGGACGAGTTGATCGACGTGATCGCGGGCAGCTCCAAGGTGCTGCCGTATCTCGACATGCCGCTACAGCACATCTCCGATCGCGTGCTGAAGCGGATGACCCGCCGCACGAACCGGGCGAAGACCGAAGCCCTCGTCGGCAAGCTGCGGGACCGCATCCCGAACCTCGTGCTGCGGACGACGATGCTGGTCGGCTTCCCCGGCGAGACGGAGGCGGAGTTCCAGGAACTGGTCGACTTCATCGTCGATTGGAAGTTCGAGCGGCTCGGCGCCTTCCCCTTCAGTCCGGAGCCGGGGACGCCCAGCATGAAGCTCGACGGGCATCTCCCGCCGGAGGTTTCCCAGCAGCGGGTCGACGCCCTGATGGCCGCCCAACAGCCGGCCGCGTTCGACTTCGCCGATTCGCTGGTCGGCTATGAACTGGACGTGCTGATCGACTCCGAGAACGACGACGGCAGCTATGAGGGCCGCACCTTCGCCGACGCCCCGGAGATCGACGGGTCCGTCCGCGTGACGATCCCCGCGGAGGTCGATGCGGAGTTGGAACTCGGCGCCTTCATCCCCTGCGAACTGACGGCCCGCGACGGCTACGACTGGCTCGCCACCGCCGCCCTGCTCGACGACGACGAGCCGGATGACGACTGATTCATCCATCCCGCCGCCCATAACGCCGAGGCCTGGCCAGGCCTCGGCGTTACGCGATGCCGATCGCCCCGCCCCGATCGGCCGGGAGAGCTTCAATCTGCCGAACGCGGTCACGCTCTCCCGCTTGCTGCTGGCCTGCGTGCTGTTCTGGATGATCGCCTACAACGGCCTGTGGAAGAGCGCCGCGGCGGTGTTCGTGATCGCCGCCTCGACGGACTTCCTCGATGGCTGGCTCGCCCGACGCTACGGGCAGGTGACGACGCTTGGCCGGATCCTCGACCCGTTCGTCGACAAGATCGTGGTAGTGGGGGCGTTGCTGTTCCTGCTCGAAAAGCGGGTGCGCATGCCTGGCCCCGGCGAGGGGGAAGAACTGATCGTCTGGAGCGGCGTGAGCGCCTGGATGGTGCTGGTGATCGTCGCCCGCGAGATGTTCGTCAGTAGTTTGCGCGGCTTTCTGGAGAAGCACGGCGTGGACTTCTCCGCCGACTGGACCGGTAAGGTGAAGACGGTCATTCAGTTCGTCGCGGTGACGGGGTCCCTGCTGAGCCTCGCCCCGGAGTTCGCCCACCTCACCCCGCTGATCGACGGCCGCAGTTGGTTCCTCTGGACCCGCGACGCCCTGCTGTGGGGCGCCGCCCTGTTCACGGCGTACAGCGGAATCGCCTACATCGCCCGGGCGATGCGGGAACTGAAACGGTAGTTTCCCCCAAGCCGGCGACTTTTCGTCGCGTCAGGATGCCTCAATGGATACCGACCTCGACGAAACCGAAGCCCGCCTGCGTCCGCAGGTTCTCACCTGTCAGATCATCGCCGGGGCATTGATCTTCGGGGTGCTGGTGTTCGGGGCGTTCGTGGCGATCAGCAACGCCGGCGCCGAGGCCGGGCCGGAGGGTCTCGGCCCGGACGGCGGGATCGCCTTGGAGGGCGCCGAGGCGGACGTGGAAGGCGGGGAGCTGGACGCCGACCTCGACCCCGGCGATCCGATCGTGTCGTACATCGGACTGGGCATCGCCGTGCTGATGCTGCTGGCCCACAAGCCGCTCGGCTCGGCGCTGGGCAGCGCCGCCGCGGAGACCGGCCGCGCGGCCGGGGCGTTCCAAACGCGGATGATCGCCCGGCTGGCGATGCTGGAGGGGGCGACCTTCATCAACCTCGTCGCGTTGCTGATCGAGGGCTGGTGGCCGAACTGGCTGGTCGTGGGCGTGCTACTGATCGCGATGCTGACGGAGGTCCCGACCGTGCGAAAGCTGCGCCGGTATATCGAGGGCCGCGAGCAACTGGCCGCGTTGAAGCCGACCGGCCGCGACTGACGCCCGGCGCCCGCAAACCTCGGACGCCCCCGGCGAGCCGGGGGGATGAACCCCCCGGCTCGCTGATCGCGCGACGTGAATCGGGGAGAGGTGCGACGGGCGGGGACGGCGGGTAGTCTCCCGCGGCTCGCCGTGCGGGGCCGTCCGGTCCCGTTTCGCTCCGCTCGTTCCGTCCCGCACAAGCTCCCGGCATGGCAACCCAGTACCGCGAGACCCCCGTCGACACCGACAAGATGCCCCCCGGCATCGGGTTCATCGTCGGCAACGAGGTGGCGGAGCGATTCAGCTACTACGGGATGCGGGCGATCCTGTATACGTTTATGACGAAGTGGTTGACGGACGCCGCCGGTGCCGACGCCCACATGACGGACGCCCAGGCGACCGAGGCCGTCGGCTACTTCAGCAGCCTGCTGTATTTCCTGCCGCTGGTCGGCGGGCTGGTCGCCGACGCCCTGCTGGGCAAGTACCTCACGATCATGCTGCTGAGCGTGATCTACTGCCTTGGGCACTTTGTACTAGCCCTGACGCTCAATCCGGAATTCACCGGCGGGCTGATCGAACCGAAGTACGGCCTGTTCGTTGGGCTGGGGCTGATCGCCGTCGGCGGCGGGTTTATTAAAAGCTGCGTGTCGGCCCACGTGGGCGATCAATTCGGCGCTCGCAACAGCGGGCTGCTGGGACGCGTCTATGGGTGGTTTTATTTCAGCATCAACCTCGGCTCGACGGTCTCCACGCTGCTGACGCCGAAGCTGCTGGACTGGTACGGGCCGGATGTGGCCTTCGGGGTGCCGGGGGTCCTGATGCTGATCGCCACGATCGCATTTTGGCTGGGCCGTTACCGCTACGCCCACGTCCCGCCCAAAGGCACGGAGACGTTCCGCGAGGCGTTCAGCCCCGAGGGCCGCAAGGCGCTGGCGAACCTGGCGTTGGTGTACGTGTTCATCGGGATGTTTTGGGCGCTGTTCGATCAAACCGCTAGCCGCTGGGTCGGTCAGGCGGAGCAGATGGACCGCTACTACGTGGTCGAGTGGATGCCGGACTGGGCGACGGACTCCGCTGCCGACCTGATTGCCGACGAAAAAGCGGTGGGCGCCGCGGAGATTCTGGCGAACGTCGATCCAGACGCGCGCGTGTTCGCGGTACTGGAAAGCCAGATGCAGGCCGTGAACCCGGCGCTGGTGATGCTATATATACCGCTATTCGGGTTCACCGTTTATCCACTGCTGAATAGTCTGTTCAAGCTGACGTATTTACGGAAGATGGGCATCGGCATGTTCTTGGCTGCCGGGGGCTGGGCGGTGAGCCTGTATATTCAAACTCGTATCGACGCCGGCGAACGGCCGGACATCATGTGGCAGGTGCTGGCGTACGCCATTCTCACCGCGGGCGAGATTATGGTCTCGATTACCGGGCTGGAGTTCAGCTACGCCCACGCCCCGAAGGCGATGAAGAGCATCATCCTGGCGTGTTGGCTGCTGACGGTTTCGATCGGCAACTTGTATATCGCCGGCGTGAACCGACTAATCAGTATGGAAGTGCTCGAACTGAGGGGCGCCGATTATTATTGGTTCTGGCTGTGGGCGATGCTGGGCACGGCCGCAATGTTCGTGCCCGCGGCGATGCTGTTCCGCGGGAAAGTCTATATCGGCGAGGACGGCGGCGAGGAGCCGGTCGGGTTCGATCGGGCCACCGCCGGTCGGGCCACCGCGGAGCCGGAACCGATGAGCGAAGGCGCCGCCCGCGATCGCGACGTCGTTTCCGACGCCGATGCCGCCGCCCCTCACCGCCCGCGGCGGGATGCGTCGGACGATCCCGACGGCCCCGCATCCAACGGCTGACCGTCGGTCGGCGTACACTGATTCCCCTCTCCCACGCTCTTGGTTCGCCCCGCCCATGCTTCGCTTCACACGTCCTCCGTTCGCCGCCGCCCTGCTGTCCGCCTCGTTTGCGTGCGGCGGCCTGCTGCTCGCCGGGTGCAGCAGCGACGACGGTCAGGAATACGGCGCCGACGCCCACGACGACGACCATGCCCATGACGACGAGCACGTCCACGCCGTGGCCGAGCACGGCGCCGGCCCGCACGACGGCCTGATCGTCGAACTGACGACCGACCACAGCGTGCACGGCGAGTTGGTCCTCGAATCCGACACCCCGGGGCGCGGCAAGCTGTATCTGCTCGCCGGGGACATGAAGACCCCGGTCCTGGCCAAGAGCGCCGAGATGCTCTTCGTCGGCGACGACGGCGAGGAAGTCAGCCTGAAGCTGGACCCCGTCGGCGAAGCGAACGCGGATAGCGACGAATGGTCGTTCCTCCTCGATCGCCTGCCGAACGGCGGCGAAGGCGACGTCGAAGGCCGCATCGTCGTCCTGGGCGCCGACGACAAAGAGATGGAAACCGCCTTCGACACCGGCCACGACGAGCACGCCGGCCACGATCACGGCGACCACGAAGGCCACGATCACGATGGCGATGACCACGGCGACCACGATCACGCCGACGGCGATCACGATCACGAGGACGAGTGAGTCTTCGCCGGATTCGTTCCCGCCGCCGGCGCCCCTGACGGGACCGGTGGCGGTCTTTCGCGGCGGCGGGTAGAACCGTCCGCCGTCATTGCGCCGGGGTTTTCCGGCGACTCTCCCCGCATTTCACCCCCTCCCCCGCGTCGCGGTTTATGCCTGCACCCGCGGCGATCGGCGTGGGGGTCGCGGGTCTCGGCCCGGAGTGGGCGGAGCCGCAACGCCCGGCCCTGGAACGGCTTGCCGGGCGGGTCCGCGTGGCCGCCGTCTGCGACGCCGTCCCCGTCCGCGCCCGGGGCGCCGCGGAGGATTTGTCTCGGCTATACACGGAGCTGTCCGCGGAACAGGGCGCCCCGGAGAACGCACCGCGAGCCGATGCGGTCGCCGTCGTCGGCGGGCTCTCCGCGTTGGCCCGACGGCCGGACGTGCGGGCGATCCTGCTGGGCGACCCGGCGTGGTGGGGACTGGGGTCGCTGGAGTTGCTGCTGCGGGCGGACAAGCCGGTGCTGCTCGCGGGGCCGGTCGATCCGCGGGACGACCGACTCGACGCTCTCGCCGCCCGAGCGGCGAGCGCCGGCACGGTCGTCACGCCGGACCTGTCGTTTCGCTTCACCCCCGCCACGTTGCGGCTGCGGGAGCTGATCGCCACCACGCTGGGTGAAGTGTACGCGGTGCACCTCTCCGCTCCCTTGCCGGCGGCCCATCCGCTGCGGGACGCCTGCGATCAGCCGGTCGCCGCGTGGCACTTCGCCCGTCTGGCGGACTGGGCCGCCCACCTGCTGCCGGGCGCCGTCCGGGAGGTCGCCGCAACCGCCGACCCCCACGCGGGAGCCACCGCCGCCCAACTGCGGCTGGACGCGGGCGACCGGGTCACCGGCGAGGCCCGCGGCGGTCGCGGCGCGGCGTTGACGCTGGCGGCGCCGGAGGATCTCGCCGGGTCCGCCTCGGTGGTGAAGGCGACCGTTCGCTGCGAACGCGGCGTCGCGACGTTGTCCGACTCCCACGGCCTGCGCTACACGATCCGCGGAGAGCCGGAGCGCATCGAAGACCTGTCGACCGAACGCCCCGGGTTCGACACGCTGCTGGCCTTGTTCCTTCGCCGGGCCGTCGGCGGACTCATCCCCGCCCCCGACCTGCACGACTTGGGCTGGGCGATGACGCTCACCCGGGCCGCGACCGCCGCCGCCCAGGCCGGCGAGCCGGTCTCGATCTCCCAACCCGGCGGCGGCCGACTGCGTCCGCGGTGAGATGGGCCTTGGGTGAATAGGCTGTCGCGCGTCGTCGGTCAGTGGGCGTCGCCGTCTCATCGCGGCGACTGCCGCTGTTTCGCCGCCCCGCGTACACTGCGTCCATGCGTGTCCGCCCCCATCGCCGCCCCGCCCCGTACCTGAACGGCGCCGACCAACGGCGCATGCTGGCGATGGTCGGCTCACTGGGGCTGGTGCTGTTCGCCGCGAGTTGGGCCGCCGACCCGGCGAACTGGTACTGGATCGCCCCGCCCAAAGCCGTCCCCGCGGACGATGGCGAAGCGCCGGACTTCTCGGTCCGCGAGGACGCCCCGCTGCCGCCGGGTACGGTCCGCGTCGCAATGGCCTCGGCGGACGAACCGAGCGACGAACCGGCGGACGACGGCGCCGCCGCGGAGACGACCGACGAGCGATTGCCGGAGTCTCTCACGGCTGGGGTGAAGGACCGCACGGTCGGTTTGACGCGGAAGGAGCGAGACGCCGTCGCCGCGATCCGCGAGCGGTTCTCGGACGATCCGCCGTCGCTCGCGCCGGAGGCGGACGCCGTCTCGTTCCCCGCGCTGATGCGCGATCCGACCTACTACCGCGGGCGGCCGGTCCGGGTGTTCGGGGAGGCCCGAGGCATCACGGATCTGGGGGAGGGTCGCGGGGTGAGCCTGTGGGTCTTCGCTCCGGACGCCGGCGACAATCCGGTGCATGTGCGGGCGAATCGGGCCGAGGGGCTGCCGCGTGGCGAGATGCTGCGGGAGCCGGTGCCGGTGACGGTCGACGGCGTGTTCTTCAAGCTGGAGGGCTACACCGCGAAGGGCGAGAACGGCGAGGGACGCTTGCACGTCGCCCCGCTGATCATCGCCGACGAGGTAAACCGGGCCCGCATTGCCGCCGCGGTCCCGCAGACGCCGGAAGAACTCCCCTGGATCGTGCTGGGCGTGATCGTCGCGGCGCTGGCCGGCGGCGCGTTGCTGGTGTGGCGCTGGAAAGCGGCCGACCGGGACTACGAACGCACGACGTTGAGCCGCCTGTCCGCCGCCGCGGACGCGCAAGGGGAATTGCTGAACTTCTCCGCCGACGACGCCACGCCGGAGACGTTCCTCGCCGGCATCTCAGGGAACGAACCGGCCTCCCCCGGTTCGCCACCGACGGGTATCTTGTCGTTCCCGGTCTGGCGGACGCGGCGACGGTCGCGGAGATCCGCGCCCTCACCACGCGCGATCTGCGCGGGGAGCACGGCGAGCCGATCGGCCCGGTCGAATACGAAGCGGAGGTCGGCTACCCCGGCGCCCCGGACCGGGCCGACCGCGAGGGCGGTCGCACGGTGCGTCGGTTGAAGAACGCCTTCGCCCGCGGCCCGGTTTTCACCCGGCTGCTGACCAGCGAACCGGTCCGCACGCGGTTGGGGCAATTGATCGCCCCCGGCGAGACGAACCCTGAGGTGATCGTCCCGCTGGCCCATCACAACTGCGTGATGACGAAGCAACCACGGTTCAGTTCCGATACCGGTTGGCACCAGGACGTGCGGTACTGGAGCTTCGCGCGGCCGGACCTCGTGAACCTGTGGATCGCGTTGGGCGACGAAACGCCGGAGAACGGCTGTCTGCGGGTGATCCCCGGCACGCACGCCGGCACGTCGATCGCCCGAGCCAGCAGGTCCGCGTTCTCTTCCGCAGCGACTGGTGCGAAGTGCGACTGCCTGCAGGTTCGTAGTGGCACGCTTCAGCGTGCCCTCCGACCGGCGCAACCATGAAGTAAACAACGCCGGCGTCTCGCTGCGCTCGCCGGGGCACGCTGAAGCGTGCCACTACGAGCCTTCCGCAATCGGCTTGACGGTGGGGAAGAAGATCACGTCGTAGAGGCTTCTAGATTCGCTGTAGAATCTGATAAATCATTGCACCGCAGCCGATATACCCGGTGCCTCCGAAGAGGGCCGTGAGGTAAGCCGCCCTGCGATTTCTCGTTCGCAGCGAATAGACGAACGCGATCACAAGACCCGCGATGGGAATCACTGCGATGAGGCCCGCCAGTCCGATTAAGTACGGCAGACCGAGCAGCATCATGAGTCCCAATCGTGGATCGAAGAGCCAACCGGTGGCCGTCCAAGCAGCCAACGTGCCAACCCATACCGCGAGCCGTTTCTCGATTTCGTACTGGTCTGAGGGAATCTCTGTCATCTGGTGATTGAGCCTGTGCGTCGCGCGGTCAACCGCGCATCACCCGCCTCGCTTGCGCTTCGGACTCACGAGGGGTCCGCGATCGGTTTGACCGTCGGGAAGAAGATCACGTCGCGGATGCCCTTCGCGTCCGTCAGCAGCATGGCCAAACGATCGATGCCGATGCCCAGCCCGCCAGCGGGGGGCATACCGATGCGGAGCGCCTGCAGGAACTCCACGTCCAGCTTCGCCATCGAATCCTCCTCGGCTTGTCCGGCGAGCTGGCTGCGGAACAACTCCTCCTGCAAGCGGGGGTCATTCAGTTCCGTGTAGGCGTTGGCCAGTTCCATGCCGTGCACGAACAGCTCAAACCGCTCCGCGACGCTCTCGTCGTCCTGCTTCCGCTTGGTCAGCGGGCAGAGGCTGGCGGGGTAGTCCATGACGAAGATCGGGCCGACGAGCGCGTCCTCGACCGTCGCCTCGAAGACGTCGCCGACGATCACGTCCGGGTGCCGGCCGTTCGTCTCGATGCCCAACTCGCCGGCTTTCACGGCGACGGCGGCTTCGTCGGTCAGGTCGCAACCGGCGTGTTCGCGGAACAGATCCGCGTAGGTGCGACGCTCGAACGGCGGGGTAAAGTCCACCTCCTTCCCCGCATGCGGGATGACGAGCGGGGCGTCCGGGCCGTTGAGCACGCGGAGGGCGTCCACGATCACCGCTTCGGTCAGGTCCATCATCGACCCGTAGTCGCCGTAGGCCTGATAGGCCTCCAGCATGGTGAACTCCGGGTTGTGCGTCTGGTCGATGCCCTCGTTGCGGAACACGCGGCCGATCTCGAAGACGCGCTCGATCCCGCCGACCATCAACCGCTTCAGGTGCAGTTCGAGAGCGATCCGGAGCGTCAGGTCCACGTCCAGCGCGTTGTGGTGCGTGCCGAAGGGCTTCGCCGCGGCCCCGCCGGCGACGGTGTGCAGCACCGGCGTTTCGACCTCCACAAACCCGCGCTCGGCCAGCGTGTTGCGCACCGACTTCACGATCTCCCCCCGCTTGAGCAGCCGATCGCGGACGCCCTCGGTGTAGATCAGATCCAGCGATCGCTGACGGACCAGCAGTTCAGGATCCTGCACGCCGTGGTGCTTGTCCGGCGGCGGGGCGAGGGCTTTGCACAGCGGCGTGACGGCCCGCACCTTGATGCTGGGTTCGCCGGTGTTCGTCTTCCAAGTGACGCCGTCGATGCCGACCAAATCCGCGTAGTCGAGCGCGGCCATCAGCTCCCATTGCTCCGGGTCGAGGTCGCCGCGGGAGAACAGGAGTTGGATCTGCCCGGTGGCGTCGGCGATCTCGTAGAACCGCAGCTTGCCGGCCTTTCGAATCTGCATCACCCGCCCGGCGACGCGGACCGCCTCGCCTTCCTCCCCGCTCTCGGCAGGCTGTTTGTCGCGGGCCTCGGCGATCGGCAGATGATCGTCGAACCGTTGCCCGTAGGGGTCGCGGCCGAGGGCGACGATCTTATCCAGTTTTTCGATACGAGCCTTGGCGAGGCGATCGGCGGGGGAAGCCATGCGGGGGTGCGTCTGCGGTGGAGCGGGGCCGGGAAGCTAGCCCCCCGCCCCCCAAAAGGCGACAGCCCTGACGTTCAGGCGCCCGACGCGTCACTCGCGAACAAGGCCGCCGGATCGAGTTTGAACGCCCCCAGCGCCTCCGAGGTTTGCACGCCCCCTTCGCCGGCGTCCCGCTCCTCCCACTGCCCGCCGGACCGCACCAGCAGACGTATCGTCCGGGCGATCGGGTCGATCAACCAGTATTCCGCACAGCCGAACAGCAGGTACTCCTCCGCTTTGCGCCCCTCGTCCTCGGCCCGGGTGCCGCGGGAGAGCACTTCGCAGACGATCGCCGGGGCGTTCTGTCGCCAGACCTGCCGGCCCTCGCCGGCCATCTCGCCCAGATAGACGGTCAGATCGGGGTGACGGTCCGAATCGAACGGCGGGACCGGCACCCGCGAGCCGAGCCCCCCGCTGAGCAAACTGATCACACCTGGGTGGTCGACACGCCAAAGCGTGAGAGCCGTCCGGAGTCGATCGAGCAGCGCCTCGTGCGGCAGGTTCGGAACCTCCGTCGGCAGCACCTCTCCACGCGACAACTCCGCGGCGAACCCTTCTTCGAACTCCCCGTCCCACCATTCTTCGAAGGAAACCTTCGCCCCGTCGTCGGCCGGGCCGAAACGCCGGCGGACCGGCGGCGGCGGCGAAGGGGGGACAAAACGGGGCGGGTCGGCGAACAGGGCGTCGGGCATCACAGCTCTCCGGCAGGACGGAACCAGTATCGCGGCTCCCGAACGGCGTTGAAACCCCCGCTTCGCCGCGGACAATCAGGCGACTCCGACTCTATCGCTCTTCTACCGAGATCCGCCGCCCGTGCCCGACGCTCCGCCCGCCGTGCTGCTCTCCGCATTCGCCGACGAGGCCACCCGGCCCTCCTCGAAGGCCGTGCCCGAACAACTCGCCGCCGTCGCCGCCGTCGGGTTGAACTGGTATTCGCCCCGCTGGGTCCAGTTCCCCGGCGAGGCGCCGAAGCACTGCGTCGAGTGCACTGATGCGGAGTTCGCCGAGCTGCGGACCCTTCAAGACGACTTCGGCGTGGGCGTCACCTCGATCGGCTCGCGGCTCGGCAAGGTGAAGCTGAAGGACGAAGCGGACCGCTCCCACAACAAGTTCGTCCCCTGGCAGGAGTACCTCGACGGCGAGTTCGCCGCGACGGTCCGAGCGGCGCACGCGCTGGGCACGAAGCTCATCCGCGGGTTCTCCTTCTATCACCCCGCAGGGACCGATCCGGAGCCGCACATCCCGCAGGCGGTCGATCAGATCGGCCAGTTGGCGGACCTGTGCGCCAAGGAAGACCTGATCTACGGCTTGGAGATCGAGCCGAACCTCGTCGGCGAGACCGGCCCGCTGCTGGCGACGATCGCGGAGCAGGTCGATCGGCCGAACATGCTGCTGATCTGGGACGGCGGGAACATCGCCGCCCAGAACAAGGACGCCGCCACCTGCTTCGCGGAGTACGAAGCGATGCGGCCGTACCTCGGCTGGATTCATATCAAGGACTACAAGATCGACCCGTCGCTGACCTGGGACGGGTACGTGGATGAGGAACGGCTGAAGAACTTCGTCCCGGCGGACGTGGGCGACGGCGGGCATCCGGCGGTGTTCAAGGATCTCGCCGATCACCTGCCGGAGATGAGCCACCGCGTGGAAACGCTGGGCGTGCCGGGGTTCTTCCTGGAACTCGAACCGCACCTCCGCGGCGGCGGGCAGTTCGGGGGCTTTAGCGGGCCGGACGGGCTGGGCATCGCCTGCCGGGCGCTGTGCGGGATGCTGGCGGACGTTGGCATCGCCACCGACCGCCGGGACTTCGCCTCGCTCCGCGCCGATCGGGGATTCTGAAGGTGCCCGACGCCCCCCACGCGTTCGACTTCGCCGCCGTCGCGGACCTGCTGGTCTGCCCGGTCGCCCGCAAGCCGCTGGTTCACCCGGACGCCGGCACGCTGGTCTCCTGCGATCCGGAGACCCGTCTGCGGTACGCCGTCGAGGACGGCATCCCCGTGCTGCTGCCCGACAGCGGAACGGCACTGGCCGCCGACGAGTGGGCCGCGGTGATGCGATCCGAAGGCCGCGACCCTGCGACCGGCGAACCTCTCTCCTCTGACAAGGCCCCCGGATGACGCTCGCCCTCCTGATCGTCGCTTGCGGTTTCGCAGCGCCTCAAGATGAAACTCCCGCGAAACCGCAAGCGGACGTCGCCGAGACGGAGAGCCTCTACGAAGACCGCCCCGGCGCCGACCCGAACGGGATCGACCGTTACTACATGGGCCGGCAGATCGCCCAGGTGATGGGCCACCAGGGAGCCACCTGGCTGGAGCGACCGAACCGGCAGGAGGAGGAAGACCTCGCCACGCTGGTGAAGCTCCTGAAACTGAAGCCAGGCATGGTCGTCGCGGACATCGGGACCGGCAGCGGCGTGATCGCCCAGCGGATCGCCCCCAAGATCGCCGGTCCCCCGCAAGGCGAGGAAGACGCCCCCGGCGGCGTGGTGAAGGCCGTGGACATCCAGCCGGAAATGCTGGCCCGTCTGAAAGCCCGGATGCGGGCGATCGGCATCGAGAACGTCGAGCCGGTGCTGTCGGAGCCGACCGATCCGAAGCTGGAGGAGGGCACGATCGACGTCGCCGTGATGGTGGACGTCTATCACGAGTTTGACGACCCGCACGCGATGACCGCCGCCCTCGCCAAGTCCCTCAAGCCCGGCGGTCGCCTGGTGTGGGTCGAGTACCGCAAGGAGGATCCCCGCGTCCCCATCAAGGAGATCCATAAAATGAGCGAGGCCCAAGTGAAGAAGGAGGCCTCCCGACCGGAGTTCGGCCTCGAATACGTCGGCACCGCGACCGACCTGCCCCGCCAGCACGTCATCACTTTCCGCAAGCCGGCCGCGACGGAAGCGAAGCCAACTGCGGAGTGATGAGGACCAAGTCCTCCCCTCGCCCCCTTTTGGGGGAGAGGGGTCGGGGGTGAGG
>NZ_WTPX01000110.1 GCF_013036045.1 Alienimonas chondri | reverse complement strand
GCGGTCAGCAGCGCGGATTCGTCGGCGCGCACCGGCGCCTCAGAGACGGACTCGGCGGCGGGATCGGCGAGGACGGGCATGAGTTAGAGGTGCGAGAATAGGAGATTCTCGCGACGCTAGGGCGCCGGCGGGGGCCGCGCCGCCGTTTCTTCTCGCTCCGAGGTTCGATCGCCATGTCCGTTTCCCCCGCTCCCGGCAAGACCGGCCCCGTGAGGACCGGCCCCCGCGTGATCGCGTTCGATCATGTCACGTTGGTTGCGGAAGACCTGGGTCGCACCCGGGCGTTCTACGGCGGCCTGCTGGGCATGAGGGAAGTTCCGCGGCCGGCGTTTTCGTTCGGGGGGCTGTGGTTCGCCGCGACGGCGGGCGGGCCGCCGGTATTGCACGTGATCGAAAGCCACGGCCCCGGCACCTCGCGTCCGGAGGTCGGGGGACCGGGCAGCGGTCTGCCGGGCATCAACGAGGACGGCCGCCCCAAGAGCACCCGCGGGCCGCACCTGGCGCTGCGGTGCGAGGATCCGCGGGCGTTCGAGCCGTTGCTGGAGGAGGCGGGCGTCACGTTCGTGCGTCGGGCGACGCTGCGGCCGGACGGGGCGACGCAGGTGTTCGTCTGCGACCCGGACGGGCACGTCATCGAGCTGTGCTCCGCCCCCGCCTGAGGGCGCCGAGCGCCGCGCCCGCCCGCATAACCCGAACCCGTCGCGCGCGAGACCCGCCGGGGTTTGCGGGGAAGCGGCAGAACCGGCCCGCGGGGGGGTTGCGAGACGCTTGCGAGGCGGGCGGTGTGGCGACCCGCGGCGGCCGTGTCGTATGTTTCGCGACAACGTTCGTTTCGACCCTTATGGTCGCACCCGCCCCCGTGGGTTCCGTCCCTGCCCGTGTCTTCCCGCACCGCGATCCGCCCGCACCGCTTCCCTATGGCGAGCCCCACCAACGCCCGCCGGATGATCTTTCTGGCGTGGGCCCTCGCCGCGGTCGCCGCGCTGCTGGCGATTCTGGACTTCGCCCTGCCGGACGGCGCCAAGGTCTTCGGCGGCCAACCGGTGATGGACGTCCTGCTGCTGATCAGCGCCGCGCTGGTCGGCTACCTCGGCTGGGACGCTTGGCGCGACATCCGGTAGACAGTTTCTCCCCTCTCCCTCGAGGGAGAGGGGCCGGGGGTGAGGGTGGCGAGCCCTCACCCGCAGTCGTGACTCGGTGACCTCTGCCGAGGCGTCGAAAGCACAGGGGCGCGGGGAACGGCGATCGGACGGTGAACGCCCCCTCACCCCCAGCCCCTCTCCCCCAAAAGGGGGCGAGGGGAGCAAGCCGGCGCAACGCCTACAGATCCAGGTCGTCCGCGAGGCTCGCGCTTTCCATGATGAGGCGGTAGCGCTCGCCGGCGTCTTTGCCGAGCAACTGGGTGAAGGTGTTGTCGGCCTCGAACTGGCTCTCCACGTCCACCCGCAGCAGGGTGCGGGTTTCGGGATCGAGGGTGGTCTCGCGGAGTTGTTCGCTGTCCATCTCGCCCAGCCCTTTGAATCGCAGGACTTCCACCTTGCGGCTGGCGGGGATCTCCGCGAGCAGGGCTTCCTTCGCGGCGTCGTCCATCGCGTACTCCGTCGTGTTCCCCACGCTGATGCGATACAGCGGCGGCTGAGCGAGGAACAACCGGCCGCTCTGCACCAGCCGGGGCATATGCCGGAAGAAGAACGTCAGCAGCAGCGTGGAGATGTGGTAGCCGTCGCTGTCGGCGTCCATCAGCAGGATGATGCGGCCGTAGCGGAGCCGTGATTCGTCGAACCCGGCGCCGATGCCGGCGCCGAGCGCCTCGACGACGCTTTTGACCTCCGCGTTCTTGAGCACCTTGCCCGTGGAGAGTCCCTCCGTGTTGAGGATTTTTCCTCGCAAGGGGAGTACCGCCTGGGTGACGCCGTCGCGGCCCATCGCCGCGGTGCCGCCGGCGCTGTCGCCTTCGACCAGGAACAGTTCGTTCGCTTCGACGTCCTTGCCGCGGCAGTCGAGCAGCTTCTCCGGCAGCGGGCCGCGTTTCTTGCCGCTCGATTTGCCCCGCACGTCCGCCGCCGCCGCCCGGCTGGCGGCCCGGGCGCGGGCGGCGAGCACGATCCGGCCCAGCACCGCGTCCGCGACGGACGGGTTGTTGTTCATCCAGGTCTCGACGCCGGGCCGCACGACGCCCTCGACGAACGCGGTCATCTCCGGGTTGTTGAGCTTCTCCTTGGTCTGACCCTGAAACATCGGGTCGCCGTGGAAGGCGCTCAGCACGCAGGTCACGCCTTCGCGGATGTCCTCCGGGCCGACCGTCACCCCTTTGACGGTCTTCTCGTGGGTCGACATATAATTGCGGACCGCTTTGAGAATGCCGGCCCGCAGGCCGCTCTCGTGGGTGCCGCCGGCGTGGGTGCGAATGCCGTTGACGTAGCTGCGGACCTGCTCGTCCGTCGCTTCGGTCCAGCGCAGAGCCAGCTCGACTTTGATCCGGCCGTCGTCCTTCTCCGCGGTGAACGGCTCGTCGTGGACGGAGCGGCGTTTGCCCTCCTTGCACAGCTTTTCGAGGTACGCCTTGATGCCGTCCGGCTGGACGAACTCGACCGATTCCTTCTTCGCCTCGTCCGTAAACTTAATCTGCAACCCCGCGTGGATATACGAGATATCCTCCAGGTGGGTCTTGATGATGTCCGGGTTGAGGCGGGTCTGTTTGAAAATCTGCGGGTCCGGGCGGAAGGCGATCTCCGTGCCGCTGCCGCGGAACTCCTTCGTCCGCTCGACGGGCGCCTGCGGGAGGCCGCGTTTGTAGTGCTGGACCCACTCGTAGCCGTCGCGATGCACGATCGCGGTCATCTTGGAGCTCAGCGCGTTCACCACGCTGCTGCCCACCCCGTGCAAGCCGCCGCTGCGGGCGTAGTTCTTGTCGGAGAATTTTCCCCCCGCGTGCAACGTGGTCAGGATGACTTCTAAAGCGCTGCGTTTGTATTTGGGGTGATCGTCGACGGGAATCCCCCGCCCCCAGTCGCGGACGCTGGCGCCCTGGCCGTCTTTATCGAGCACGACTTCGATCTTGTCCGTGTGCCCGGCGAGGAACTCGTCGACGCAGTTGTCGACCACTTCCCACAGCAGATGGTGCAGGCCGCGGTTGTCGACGCCGCCGATATACATACTCGGCCGACGCCGGACGGCTTCGAGCCCTTCCAGCACTTCAATATCCGCCGCCCCATAGGAGGACGGCGCGGCGGCTTTCACGCTTTTGGTGAGGCGATTGGCGGTGGCGACGGCGGCGGACATGTCAGTTTTTAAGAGGAGTCTGTTAGCTGTAGAAAATGCAGGGCTGTCAAGCGGCTGACCAAGGAACTCGCATCAACTGATCAGCGAGCGATTCCCGGATGCGACACCTACAGTCCCCTTTGAAGCCGATCGCGTGCAGCACTGCGGCTTCTACGAGCCAGAGCGAAAGTTCGCTAAGCTCACGCAGTAGATCGGAGCTGAACTGGTCTCTTATCCTCTTGGTTTCCGTTGAGGTGTGCACTAACTTGTTCCGTGCCTCCGTAAGGAGTTCTACTGTCGACTTAGTATGATTGCCCTTGCCGGTCATCCCTCGTGCAGCACTATGGAGACTCCTAAAGTGGGGCGGCGTCTCCGCGGGAATTGAGCACACTCTCAAGAGCAGCGAAATCTTGTCAGAGGCTTTCAAGTCCCCCCAAGCCTGTTCGGTGAGGTACTTCTCTCGATGAACCAAGTGCAACCAAGCTAGTGCTTCAAGGCAGGAATGCAGCAGAATGATGCCGCCCTCTACGTACGTTGAATATCTCGCTGTCTCAACGTACCAGAGAATGATGTGACGCAGTTCACGCCTGACTACAGGATCTGCAGTTGCATCGACCATCAGCGGGAGTATGTGGCCAACGCCAGTAGAACTAGGTGGTCGCCAAGTGCGTGTCTTGCGATAGTCCTTGAGGTGAGGCTGCGAGACATCTATAAACACTGGCACTCCTTCCGATACTCCTCGGCAGAGCAACGGGCCTACCAAGGCTCCATATGAAAATGCGAACGACAGTTCTATGGCCTCGAGGAACGGCTTCGCCTCATGAAATCTAAATGCCCTCCCATCTTGGCGCTGTAGAAGCCCGGCGTGGGTGAAGGCAAAACCTCGACTCCGTGCCAGTTCGCTCTGCAGTTCCTCTAGGTGGCTAACTGTGTCAATGAGCAATCGCCAGTTGCCGTGGGCAAACTCCGACCCGCCCCACCACACTCGATCCACTGCATTTCGTACGGGGTCGCCCGAATAATCGCATATGTTTATGAAATGGAGTTGGAGTCGGTCTACAGGATGGCGATTGCAGGAAGACCCGGTTACGACTCCCGTAGCCGACTCGCGTGTTCCTGAGTCTTCAGACCAATGTACTGGACTATTGGTAATGAAGCCGGTGTATATATTCCCCGAAGAGATCGACTCCGCCTTGAACTTCCCTCCAGGCCTACCCTCAAGCGCAGCAATCCACCGTGCAGCAGGGCCTATCTCGCCATGCATCACCGGCCGTTCCTCAAACTCTAGGCGGCACTTCGGAGTGGGCAGCCAGTCCCAGATTAGCTTGCCGCGTGCACGCTTATCACCTCTGAAAAAGCGGCCTTCCCCCTCGACGTCGAAGGGGCCAGCGTCTAGCGCGAATGATTCGTTAATGGCACCAAATGTGATGGCAGGCTGAACTGCCAAGCGGTACGCCCTGAACTGCGACGTGCGTCCTTTGTGAGGAAGTGCTTCGAGCAGTAGATCGCTCACTTCGTCGCCCCCCAGTCCGCCAGTTGCGGGCCGGGACCGATCACGCTTTGGAAGCCGGTCCGCTGACTGGTCTTCACCCCTTTGCCCCCGCGGCCGGTGGGGGTGTATTTCATCTGGCCGAAGGACAATTGCTTGTCGTTCACGTTGATCGTCTGCAACACGTCGCTGGGGCGGCGGCAGAGTTGGGCGCCCAGTACGGCGTCGGACTTTTCAAGGTCAATGCCCTTCACCCCTTTGCCGGGGCCGGCGAGCACGGGGACGCTGTCCGTCTTGAAGTGCAGCACGCGGGCCTTTTTCGTGGCGAGGAACACGCTGTCGGCGCCGTCCACCCGCTCCACATGCACGACTTTATCGCCGTCGGCGAGCCGCAGATATTTCCGCCCGCCCCGCGTGCTGGGATCGCGGAACGCGGAGAGACCGACGCGGGAGACCTGCCCCTGCTCCGTCGCCACGAACAGATGCGGGGCCAGCGAAGGCGTGCCTTCGACCTCGAAATCGGCGGGGGTGAAGCGCTCGTCGGTGGAGAGCGCCGCGACGATCCGCACGCCGTCGTCCAGCTTCACATGCTTGCCCAGCGGCTCCCCGTAGCCGGTGCTGGCGGGGATCTGATCGACCGGCAACGTATAGGCGGCGCCGTCCTCGGCGAAGAACACGATCGCGTCCAGCGTGCTGGCGCCCAGCACGCAGATCGTTTCGTCCCCCTCGCGGGTGCGGAGGGCGTCGACGGCGTTGATGGTGCCCAGCCGCTTGATCCAGCCGTCGCGGGTCAGCACGACGTTGGTGTCCTCGCGGACGATGTAGGCGGTCGGGTCGAATTCTTCGACCTCGTCGCTGCCGCCCAGCGTGGTGCGGCGGCGGTCGGAATACTCCTCGCCGATCTCCTTCAGCTCCGCCCGGATCAACGCCCACAGCTCCTTCTCGCTGCCGAGCAGTTTGACGAGGCGATCGGCCGCGTCGCGCTTCTCCGCCAGTTCGCCGAGCACCTCGTCGATCTCCAATCGGGAGATCTTATAGAGCATCATTTCGAGGATCGCGTTCGTCTGGCGTTCGTCCAGCGGGAATGCGTCCATCATCTGTACGCGGGCGTCCGCCTTGCCGGAGGAGCCGCGGATGATGCGGATCGCTTTATCGATCCCGCTGAACAGGATCTCGAATCCTTCGAGCAGATGAATGCGGCGCCGCAGCACCCGTAGATCGTGCGTCAGGCGGCGGGTGACGGTTTGCAGGCGGAAGTCGAGGAAGACCCGCAGCAGTTGTTTCAGATCCAGCCGACGGGGGACCAGCGGCACGTCGTCGCCGCCGTCGATCAACGCAGTCTCGGCGGGGTCGTCGTCGCCCGGTTCGTCGAACCCGGGTTCGGTCTCGCCGAGGCCCCGCGGGGCCTCGGCGTTATCTGGATCGTCCTCGACGAACGCTTCGTCCGGCACCAGCGCGGTGAGGTTCACCGCGAAGTTCTGCTCCAGCGCGGTGTGCTTGTAGAGGTACGCCATGACGGTGTCGGCGTCCTCCTTGCTCTTCACCGTGACGACCACCCGCAGACCGTGGGTGCGGTCGGTTTCGTCCTCGGCGCCCAGCATCTGGGGAATCTTGCGGCTCTCCGCGAGCGCCTTGAGATCCGCGACTACCGCCCCGCTGGTCACGCCGTGGGGGAGACTGTCGATGACGAGCCGGGCCGGTTGCGCCTTCTTGCGACCCTTCTTCTGCTGGGCGTCCTCCGGGTCGAAGTCCCAGACGGCCCGCACCTTGATCGACCCGCGGCCCTCCTCGTAGGCGGTGCGGATGTCGGCGCGGTCGGAGACGATCCGTCCGCCCAGCGGGAAGTCCGGCCCCTTCACGCCCTTCTGCATCAGCTGGGCGACCGTGGCGTCGGGGTCGTCGATCAGGTGGCAGGCGCTGTTGATCACCTCCCGCAGGTTGTGCGGGGGAACGTTGGTGGCCATGCCGACGGCGATGCCGGTCGCTCCGTTGACCAGCAGGTGCGGGAACGCCGCGGGGAAGACGACCGGCTCCGTGCGTTCGGCGTCGTAGGTAGGCCGGGTGGGCACGGTGTTCTTGCCGAGTTCCGCCATCAGCGACGCCGCGGGGGCGGTGAGGCGGGCCTCGGTGTACCGGGCGGCGGCGGCGGGCAGGCCGAGCACGCTGCCGAAGTTCCCCTGCCCCTCCACCAGCGGCACGCGCATCGCGTGATCCTGGGCGAGGCGAACCAGCGTGTCGTACGCGGCGGTGTCGCCGTGGGGGTGATACTTGCCGATCGTGTCGCCGACGATGCGGGCGCACTTGGCCGTCTTGGCGCCCGGGCCGAGGTTCAGCTCCCGCCCCATCACGTACAGAATCCGGCGCTGCACCGGCTTGAGTCCGTCGCGGGCGTCCGGCAGCGCCCGACTGCTGATGACGGACAGCGCGTAGTTCAGGTACCGCCGCCGGGTCTCGTCGGCGAGCGACACGTACCGCACCGCCGGCCGCCCCTCGGGCCGCACCGACTTCTTCCGCCGCCGCGTCTTCTTCTTCGCGGAACCGTTGGAACTGGGAGGGGACGAAGCCACGGCGGCGGGGGAGCGAAGGCGGAACAGGTGGACAGAAGGGCACCGGATTGTATCCGATTCGATTCGATCTGCCTACGGGGGTTACGCAGGCGGCGGCGCCTGGGTGACTGGGGCAGCAGGGAGGGAGGCGCCAGCCGACGGACCGGATGCCCCAGTAGCGAACGGCGCCGGCTCGCTCCTCCCCTCATTCGCACGCCACCCGTTCTGGGGCATCCGCTACGCTTCTTCAGCCACCCGCCGCAACGTCTCTCTGATGGTTGCCCGAACCGAACATTACAGTAGGTGTCACTAAACAATATGCCCACATCCAAACAAAAATCTGAAGGCACCATGATTGACCATGAAACTGCAGCTAACAATGCCCGAGACGCCACAGACTACATACAGACTTGCTGCGGCACTGTTGGATCGTTCCACGGCTCCCCAGACGTATATCAATTCTTAAAGGACGCCGCCGGCGAGATGGCCGCGGCGACTCCGTCCACCGTGTTGCCGAGTCGATACATCGAGCATGTGGCCTACGCCCTGAACATGACCGCGTCAAATAGATTCCTATCCCCGCCGGCAGCAATTGCCTCAGTTTACTTAGCGACCCGCTTCGAATTTTACTTCCGCGTACTCTCTGGCAAGCTCAACGCAGACGGATCGTGGATATCGTCCGCTTCCCAACAAGCGGCGCAATCAGCAATCAATGATCACCGCCTTTCTTGGAGACGAGTGTCTAGCGTGGCCCTCGCCTACAAGATCATGATGCTAAACCGAACGCTGCCTGTCGTGCGGTATTTCGAAATGCTGGACAGATCTTTGTATATGACCCCGACAACGGTCGTCGGCCCTATGACAGTTTCTAACCTTGGTGACCGGATTGAGTTTGGCCGCCATGCAGTCAGTCATGGTCACTGGGGAGACATGTCCGCTGAGGCGGTTTTCTATGGGCTAATGACTTCCATTGTGTTCTATAGCGCAGAGCAGTAAACGGACACAAGGACGTTTGCTGCTCGACGGGCGACCGTGGTCGGCCCGCGAGGGCGGGGTTCTTGGAGCGACCGCGGTCGGGCCGCCCCTGGAACGGGTGACGTGCGAATCCTGAGCGTTCCCCGTCGTTCCACCGGGCGTGGCCGATCGGCGACGCGGCCCGCTGTTGAATCGGGTTGGGGGGATCGGTAGGTTTCTGAGGACTGAACAGTCCGCGTTCGCGGCGCTGGGTACCGCTCGTACCGTCTCCTCACACCACAATTCGCTATGCCTTGGCCCCCCGCAGGCGCCATGCTCCGGTTTGCGCTGCTGTCAGCGGCGCTGTCGACCGCCTCGACGCCGGCCGCGTTCGCGGGGTTCATCTTCGCGGGAGAGAGCAACGGCGTCGACGTCGTCGCCCATCCGATCGGCTACGACGGCACGGGCGGTCTGCTGAACATCTCCGTCGGCATCGACCCGACCAGCATGTTCGCCAACGAGATGATGATCTCGACCCAGAACGTGGTGAACACGTTCAACCGCATGACCGCGGTCACCGGGAACCTGGACACGTCCGGCACGGTGCCGTTCGCTCAGTTCGACTTTGAAAGCGTCTTGCTGCACGAGATGGGACACTCGATGGGGCTGGCCCACGTGAACATCGGCGGCTCCTCCGCAGCGAACGAGTACACCTTCAGCACGGACGGGACGAATAACGTCTTCGACACGAACCCCGGCGCCGACGGGGTGATCGGCTCCGCGGACGACCTGCGCGGCGACGACGTCAACCTGATCTACTTCGACAAGGCCACGAACGACCCGTTCGCGATCGCGGCGGTCAACGACCCGAACGCGATCATCGATTCGACGACCTACAGCCGGGACTTGGCCGATCTTCCGGTCGGCGACAACTACGCGGCGCAAGGAAGCCGGGCCGTCGCCGCCCTCACCGGCTACGGCGATACGGAGGCCGTCATGCAGCAGGGAACGTTCAACGGGGAAGCTCAACGAGACTTCGCCGCCCAAGACGTCGCGCACATGCGGTACGCCCGCAGCGGCCTGGACAGCCTCCAGGGCACTGCCGACGACTACACATGGGAGCTGACGTTTCTCGGTCTCGACACCGGCGCCGATATCGTGATCGATTTCGATAATAGCCAGACAGGTTTCGCCGTGTCCCAGAACAGCGGTACGTTCCTGAGCAGTAACGATATCGGGATCGCCGCCAGTAGTATTTTCTTCAACTCCAACGCCAACTGGTACTTCAACGACACCCCCTCCGCGGTGCCGGAACCCGGGACGACCGGGCTGTTGTTGGCCGCTCTCGCCGGAGCGCTCGGCTGGCGGCGTCGGTTCGGCCGGACGACCGAGGCGGCCTGACCGTCCGCCCGCGGTCGGACGGGCCGTCGTATCCTGCCACCTGAGACGACACCCCAAGGAGCCTGACCGATGTTCGAACTGCTCCCCGTCGTGATCCCCGCGGGCGTGCTGCTGCTCGCGCTCGTCATCTGGGGCTTCTTCGCCGGCCACGTCGCGGAGGCGAATTGGCAGGAGCGCTGGCCGGCGATCTCGGACGACGAGTTCGTCGCCAAGTGCTCGCCGGGGACGACGCCGGAGACGGCGTTGAAGGCCCGGCGCATCATCGCCGAGCAACTTGGCGTGCCGTACGAGCGGGTGTCGCCCGAGCAACGCTTCGTCGAAGATCTGCTCGCCGACTGACGACGGGGCGAGACGGCCGGGCGGCGGGTCGGGCGATGGCGTATCGTGGCGACGTCATCGCCCCAGCTTCTCCGGTCCCCCCAGCTTGCCGTGAAGATCGACCTCGACCGTTACCGCATTCGCCCCGGCAAGCGGCCGGACTTGGGGCGGCGGGACTCCGCGAACACGCAGGGGTTGGACAAGCAGGACGACCGGGAGAAGGTCGAGGAGCAGATCGCCGAGTATCAGGAACGGCTCCGCGCGTTGCAGGAACGCTTATACGCCGAGGGGAAGCAGTCGCTGTTGGTCGTGTTGCAGGCGATGGACGCGGCGGGGAAGGATTCCACCGTCAAGCACGTGCTCGGCGGGATGAACCCGAATAACGTCCGCGTGTGGAGCTTCAAGACGCCCACGAAGGTCGAACTGAGCCACGACTTCCTCTGGCGGGTGCACAAACACGCTCCCGGCGCCGGGTACGTGGGCGTGTTTAATCGCTCGCACTATGAGGACGTCTTGATCGTCAAGGTGCACGGCTGGGTCGATAAAGACACGATCGAGCGCCGCTACGATCACATCAACCACTTCGAAGAACTGCTCGCCGACGGCGGCACGCGGGTGGTGAAGATCATGCTGCACGTCTCGAAGGAGTATCAACTCGGCCGCTTCCGCCGCCGCTTGCGCAAGCCGGAGAAGCACTGGAAGTTCAACCCCGCCGACCTCACGGAGCGGGCGTTATGGAACGAATATCAGGACGCCTTCGAGATCGCCTTGAAGAAGACCTCCACCGAAGCGGCCCCGTGGTTCGTGATCCCCAGCGAAGAACGTTGGTTCCGCAACCTGGCGATCAGCCAGTTGTTGGTCAAAACGCTGGAAGAGATGGACCCGCAGTTTCCCGCCCCGGACTTCGACCCGGCGGCGTACCCGCCGGAGGGGATTGAATAAGGGGGCGACCTTGTTCTCCCCTCTCCCCTTTTTTGGGGGAGAGGGGAGAAGAAGGACCGATCATCGGCCTTACTTCGTCGGCGGGCTGATCCGATAGATCCGCCCGTTGCCTTCCTCGGTGAACAGCAGGGCGCCGTCCGGGGCGAACTGCACGTCGACCGGGCGGCCGCAGGTTCTGGGGACGGAGGCGTCGAGCAGGAAGCCGGTCACGAAGTCCTCGTAGCCGCCGGTCGGTCGGCCGTCCTCGAAGGGGATGAATACGATCTTATAACCGGTGCCGGTGTCGCGGTTCCACGATCCGCGGAACGCCGCGAACGCCCCGCCGCGGTAGCGTTCGGGCCATTTGTCGCTGTCGCAAAACGCCAGCCCCAGCGCCGCGGAGTGCGCCTGATACAGCACGTCCGGCGTGACGGTCTGAGCGGCCAGCTTCGGGCGTTCGCTTTCTCCATCGATCATGCGGCGGGGGTCGAGGTTCTCCGGCGTCAGGTAGGCGTACGGCCAGCCGTAGAAGGCGCCTTCCTGGACCCGGGTGAGGTAATCGGGCACGAGATCGTCGCCGATTTTGTCCCGCTCGTTGACGTTCACGTACACCTCGCCGGTGGTCGGTTCGAAGTCCAAACCGACCGGGTTCCGCAGGCCGGAGCCGTAGATCTGGCGATCGGTGCCGTCGAGGTTCATCCGCAGCACCGCGGCCCGCGGGGGAGCTTCCTGATCGACGTTCGATTCACTGCCGACCGTCGCGAAGAGATACTTGCCGTCCGGCGAGACCCGCACGTTCCGCGTCCAGTGCTGATTATATCCCTGGCCCGGCAACTCCGTGATCGGCACGGAGGATGCTTCGAGCTTCGTTTGCCCCGCTTGATACGGGTATCGCAACACGGCGTTCGTATTGCCGAGATAAAAGT
Organism: Alienimonas chondri; assembly: GCF_013036045.1. GTDB lineage: Bacteria > Planctomycetota > Planctomycetia > Planctomycetales > Planctomycetaceae > Alienimonas > Alienimonas chondri. The sequence continues at coordinate 4,724 of NZ_WTPX01000110.1, read as the reverse complement.
ACCATTGATCCCCGACCTGCGCGAAATCCATGCCGAAGGGCAGGTTGGCGCCGTTCGCTTCGTCCAGGAAGAGATGACGCTCGTCGGAGACGCCGTCGTCGTTCATGTCGCGGAGCAGGTGAATCTTGTTCGTCCGGCCGCAGGAGACCAACACGTCCCCCTCCGGCGTGAGCGCCAGCCAGCGGGCCTTCTCGACGCCCTCGGCGAACAGATTCGCCGTGAACCCCTCCGGCACGTTCAGGGCGAAATCGTCCGGCGGAACGACGACCTTCGGGTTCTTCTTGGCGCTCTCCGAGGCGAACGGCTCCGGCAGATCCTCGACGGCGATGTGAATCGCCTCCGGCTTCAGCGGTTCGACCGGAATCCGCGATTCCGCGGGGGTCTCCGCGGCCGGGGCGACGCCGGCGGCGGCGGCCAACAGGGCCGCCCCGATGAGGCGGCGGTGGACGAAACGGAGGCGGGACCGAAGCATGACGGCGAACCTGCTGGCAGGACGATGAATTCCAGAACGACGCCCCCATGGTAGACCGGCCGTCCGTCGCCCCTCACCCCCGCGGCCCCGGCGTCGCCCCGCATCCGCGGGTGGGGTTTGCTCCGGGGGGACCTGTTCGGAGAAGAGCCTCGCGGAGCGGGTTCACGCTGATCGAACTGCTGGTCGTAATCGCGGTGATCGCCCTGTTGGTCTCCCTATTGCTGCCCGCCGTGCAGCAGGCGCGGGCGGCGGCCCGGCGGACGCAGTGCGCGAACAACCTCAAGCAGCTCGGCTTGGCGCTGCACAATTTGGAGGGAGTCGAAGGCCATTTCCCCGCCGGCCGCGGGGCGCCGCTGCCGGTGATCTTCTCGCCCCAGGCGCAGCTGCTGCCCTACCTCGACGGCGACGTGCTGCACAATCAGATTGATTACGACGCCGCCCCGGTCACCTTCGGCATCGGCGGCGGGGTGACGTTCGACGGCTCGGCGAACGCCCCCGCGGCGGGGGTCGCGGTGCCCACGTTCCTCTGCCCCGCCGACGGCGCCGCCCGCATCCCCGGCCTCGACATCGCCCCCGATCGCTTCGCCGCGACGAATTACGCCGCCTGCGCCGGCTCCGGGATGAAGGACTTCGGCTCCCTCAGCGATGCCGACGGCGTGTTCTACACCGGCTCGGAAGTGGGGTTTGCCGACCTCCGCGACGGGGCGACGAACACCGCGGCGTTCTCCGAACGTCCGCTGGGCGAGGGCGGAACCGTCACCCTCGACCCCGCCGCGATCGCAGACGCCGGCGCCGCGACGACGGCCCGTTTGATCCGCGAGATCCCCGGCGGGGACGACCCCACGGACGACGCCTGCCTCGCCGACGCCGCCGGCGGCTGGTTCACGGAGCGCGGCGGCAAGTGGATCCTCGGCAACTACGGCAACACCCTCTACGACCACGCCCTGCCGCCCAACGCCGCCGCTTGGGACTGCATGAACCAGCGCCAACAAAAGGCCCGCATGACCGCCCGCAGCTTTCACAGCGGCGGCGTCACCCTGCTCCTCTGCGACGGCTCCGTCCGCTTCGTCGCCGAGTCGATCGACCTCCCGACCTGGCACGCCGCCGCGACCCGCGCCGGCGGCGAGGTGCTGGGCGAGGGGTGGTGAAAGCACGGCAGCCCGAGGCGCGAGCCGAGGCCGGGCGACGTGGGCCATGCAACCCAACCTCGGCTTGCACCTCGGGCTGTCGGGGCGTTGCCGAAGGGGTCGGTCGGTAGCATGAAGCGCGTTCGCCTCCCTGCCCTGGACCCTGCGCGTGTCGCCGCTCGAACTCGTCGCCGCGCTCTCCGGGTTGGCCTGCGTGCTGTTGACGGTGCGTCGGCACATGCTCTGCTGGCCGATCGGGCTGGTGATGGTCGCGCTCTACGCGATTATCTTTTATGAGGCGAAGCTGTATTCGGACTGCCTGTTGCAGATCGTGTATATCGGCCTGCAACTCTACGGGTGGCGGCAGTGGATCGTCGAACGCCGGCCGGCGGGGGGAACGGGCGAAGCCTTGGAGGAATCAGAGGCGCCCGCCGAGGTGCCGGTGCGGTGGCTCAGCGGGCGGGCGACGGCGTGGTGGGTCGCGGGGATCGCCGTCGGCACGCTGCTGTGGGGCGCCGGGATGGCGTCCTATACGGACGCGGCCCTGCCCTTCGGCGACGCCTTCACCACGGTCGCCAGCCTCGTCGCCCAATGGTTGCTGGCGAAGCGGGCGGTGCAGTCCTGGCTGGCGTGGATCGCCGTCGACGTGGCCTGCGTACCGATTTATGTCCATAAAGAACTCTATCTGACCGCGGGGCTGTACGCGGTCTTCCTGGGGTTGGCGATCGCCGGGTTCCTCGCCTGGCGAAAGGCCGCCGCGGAGCCGCGACCGTGACGAAAACGAGCGCCACGACCGTCGGCTTCACCCTCGGCAAGTTCGCCCCGCTGCATGCGGGGCATCAGGCGTTGATCGAAACGGGTCTCGCGGAGACGGACCGCTTCATCGTGCTCGTCTACGACGCCCCGGAGGTCACCCCCGTGCCGCTGCCGGTGAGGGTGCAATGGCTCCGGGATCTTTATCCGAATATCGAGGTGATCGCCGGGTGGGGCGGGCCGTCGGCGGTGGGCGATACGCCGGCGATTCGGGCCTTGCAGGAGGAGTTCATTCTAAAATCGCTGGCCGGTCGGCGGGTGACGCACTTTTATTGCAGCGAGTTCTACGGCGAACACGTCGCCCGGGCGCTGGGGGCGATCGACCGGCGGTTCGACCCGAGCCGCGAGCGCGTGCCGGTCTCCGGGACGGCGGTGCGGGCGGACCCGATCGGTCTGCGGGACCGGGTTCCTCCCCGCGTGCGGTGGGATTTGCTGACGAAGGTCGTGTTCGTGGGCGCCCCGTCAACAGGCAAGACGACGCTGTGCAGCGCCCTCGCGGAGCGGTGCGGCGAACCCTGGGCGCCGGAGTACGGGCGGGAGTATTGGGCAAGGCATCAAATCGACCGACGGCTCTCGCCGGAGCAACTGGTCGAGATCGCCGTCGGACATCGGGCCGCCGAGGAACGCCTCGCCGCGGACGCTCGAAACACGCTGTTCGTCGATACGGACGCTTCCACGACCCGCATCTTCGCCGAGGACTATCACGGCGGCGCCCTGCCGGAACTGGACCGCTTGGCCGCGGCCTGCGGCGGGCGATACGACCTGACGTTTCTCTGCGCCGACGACATTCCCTACGAGGACACGGCCGATCGCTCCGGGGCGGCGCATCGGGCGGTGTTCCAACGACGGATCCGGGCCGATCTGCTGGCGCGCGGCCGGGCGTTCTTCACCCTGCGGGGATCATTGGAGCAGCGGATCGATACGGCGGGGGCCGTGATGCAGAACCATCGCAAGTGGGAGTCGCTGGCCGACCGGTTGTGGGACGGCGGGCAAGCCGCAATTGCACGGCAGAGCGGCGACGGGCTGTCAAGCTTTGCGGGTTCCGCGGAACGCCCGGACTGATCTTGACGTGCCGGGGGAATGGGGTCCGAACGTGCCGGCGGCGCTCATCCCGCGGACGACGACGGGCCGATGACCCCGGCGGGTCGTCCCTCGCCCGACGCCGCCCCGTCCGAGTCAGCGCCGCTCCCGGCTTTATGCCGAAGCGTCGCGAACCGGACGGGTCGGCGCCGGGGCGGGGGATCCGCCCGTCAAGGACCGACCACCGCCCCCTGTCTGCACCGCCCGGCGAGAAGCCGGACTCGTGCGGGGGCCATGCCCGCAGGGACGCCCGATGATCCGCCCGCTGTTCACCCGCCGCACGCTGGCTCGCGCCGCCGCTGCGATGGCCGTCGCCGCCGCCGTCGGGAGCTTCGCTTCCCCGTCCGGCGCCCACGACCCCGTCTCCGGCGACTCGCCGGAAGACCGCGCCTATCTGCATCAGGAAGGGTACGTCGCGCTGAACGCGCCGCTGTATCCCTCCCCCCGCCAGGATATTCCGATTCAGGTCGGCGGGACGATGATCACGAACCCCGCGTTCGCCCCGCACGAATATCTGTACGCCCACGATTACAACGCCCTGTACGGGCCGTTCTATCACCGGGCCCGCGGCACTTGGAAAATCACGCCGTGGGGCGTGCGGACCAAGGAAGAATGGGATCTCGTCGGGACCGAAGTGAAGGTCAAATACCGCAGCAAGATCCCGTTCTTCGCGGGCTTCAGCGCTCCGTTCAACAGCCGGCACACCCTGTGGGACAACGAGTGGGCGAACACCCCCTCGCCCTACGGCTCCCCCGCCACCGGCAGCCCGAACTTCCACCACTAAACCCGTTTCAACCCGTTTGCGGCGGTCGGCTCTCCGGAATCGATCGTCCGCGACGCACGCCTCGCTTTCGGTCGGTCGCCCCGCACGGCCGCCCCGGGGGCGAGCGGCCGGCGCCGCTCGCCCCCCACGCTTCGCCGGTTCTTCGCCCGTTCGTTCTCGCCCGCACGGGGCGAGCGGGCGGGGGCCGGCCCCGACCCGAGTCCCCCGGCTCGTCCTCGTCGCTCCCTCGCCCCGTGCGAAGGGCGACGGCGGGCGACGTCGATCGGCTCGCTCCGACCCGTTCCCTCCTGCCAGCCACCTCCTCCGGGGGAAGCCTCCCATGCGACTGCAATCCGCGGCCCCCCGGGCCCCTCACGCGCCCCGCACGCTTCGGCGTCGCCTCGCGCATCTGTTGACCCTCTCCCTGCTGAGCGCCCCGGCGCTGCTGGGCGGACGGGCGATGGCGGAC
>NZ_WTPX01000011.1 GCF_013036045.1 Alienimonas chondri | reverse complement strand
CCCGATGACCGTACCCGCGTCGCCCGTTCCGCTCGCCGCCCTCCTCCCCCCGCTGGCGCAGGACGACGAAGGGTTGCAACTCCTCATCATCGGCGGCTTGCTGGTCCTGCTGTTGGCGGGGCTGGTGCTGTTCGCCGTGTTCGCCCGCTACATCGGCCTGTGGGTGCAGTGCAAGCTGACCGGCACCCGCATCGGGCTGTGGGATCTGGTGATGATGAGCGTGCGGAAGGTGAACCCCACGGTCATCACCCGCTCGCTAATCATGGCGACGCAGGCCGGGCTGCTGAAGGACTACAGCCTGACCCGCAAGCAGCTCGAAGCCCACTATTTGGCGAACGGCAACGTGCCGAACGTCATCAAGAGTCTGATCGCCGCCCAGCGGGCGAACCTGTCGATGGACTGGAACATCGCCGCCGCGATCGATCTCGCCGGCCGCGACGTGCTGGACGCCGTCCGCACCAGCGTCTATCCGAAGGTGATCGACTGCCCGGACCCCAAGAAGAAGGCCGGCACCTTGGACGCCGTCGCAGCCGACGGCATTCAACTCAAGGCGCGGGCCCGGGTGACGGTCCGCACGAACATCGCGCAACTCATCGGCGGGGCGACCGAGGAAACGATCGTCGCCCGGGTCGGGCAGGGCATCGTTCAGGCGATCGGTTCCAGCCCTTCCTACGAGAACGTGCTGGAGAACCCGGACGCCATCAGCCGCATCGTGCTGAACCAGGGGCTGGAGGCGAATACCGCCTACGAGATCGTTTCGATTGATATCGCGGACATCGACGTCGGCGAGAACATCGGCGCGCGTCTCGCCGCCGACCAGGCCGAAGCTGACATGCGGGTCGCCCAGGCGAAGGCGGAAGAGAAACGGGCCGAGGCCGGCGCCGTCGAGCAGGAACACGTCGCCAGCGTGCAGGAGAACCGGGCGAAGGTGGTGCTGGCCGAAGCCGAGGTGCCGAAGGCGATCAGCGAGGCGTTCCGCGCCGGTCGACTGGGCTTGATGGACTATTATGAACTGAAGAACGTCCAGGCCGACACGAAGATGCGATCGGCCATCGCCGGCGAGGGCGCAAAGCCCAATGCGGTGATGCAGCAGTGATCGCGTCGCCGTGAACGCCGACCGTTCCCCCGCCTCCGCCACGCTCGCCCGATGATCGCCGTCCCCCCCGCCGCCGTCGCGTTCGGCCTCCCGCCGCTGGGCGCGGTCGGCGCCGAGACGCTGATCTCCATCGCCGTGTTGCTGATGGGCGTGGTCGGCTGGGTCGTGCAGATGGCCCAGCAGGGGAAGGCCAACAACGCGGCGCGGCGGCCGAACGCCGGCGGCGGGAATCGAGCCGCCGGCGGCGGAGACGAGAAGCTGCGGGACGAGATCGATTCGTTCCTGCAGGAGGTCGCCGGTCGTCGGAATCAGAACCGGCCCGCCAATCGGCCCGAAGCGGCCGCCAAACGTCGCGGTCCCATCGATCCGTTCGAGGAACCGCCGCAGCGCCGCCGACCTCCCCGCGAACCCGCCGTTCGCGAACCCGTCGGCGGTCAGCGGCCCGGCTCCTCGGAGGTGCCCGATTTCCTACGGCCCGCCAATCGCCGGACCGAGCAATCGGATCGTCGCCCCGCCGATCGCCCCGAACGTCAGCCGGTCCCGGCTCCCCCGCCGCCGAAACCGCCCAAGAAGCGAGCGGACCTCCGCGACCGCAAGCTGAGCCGGCTGTCCAAGAAGAATCTCGGCGGCGAACTGCGGGAGCACGTCGAGAGGTACATGGCCGTCGAGCAGAGCGACCTGGCTCGCCAGCATGTGCAGGTGAAGGACCGCCTCACCAAAGCGGAACGAGAACTCTCCTCCCTGAAGAGCCGCCTCGCCGATCCGAACGATTCCACCCGCCTCGCGGGAAGTTCGCCCGGCGCGATGGACCCGGCCCGGTTGCGGGCGCTGCTGTCGGACCCCGCCGGCGTGCAGGAGGCGATCGTGGTGAACGAATTGCTGAGCAAGCCGCTGGCGACTCGGTATCAGCGGGATACCCTCCTCGGCGCCGGTCGTCGGCACGTCGATCCGGCGAACGTCGGCGCGGGGTCGCCGGATGCGTCGACGAGTCTCGGCTAAGCAGTGCAGGACGAACCGCTCCCGCGCGTCCTGCTGTTGGCCGGTCGATTGGAGGTCCGCGCCCGCAGCGCGTACACGCTGCGGTTGGCGCAAGGACTCCCCGAGGAGGGCTACGAACCGACGGTGGTCTGCGCGGATGCGTCGCGGTTGTCGTATTCCGTCCGCGAGCCGCTGGGCATTCGCATCTATAAGGAACTCGACCGCCCCGCGTGGGGACTCGTCGTGCGGGCGGGGCTGCTCCGCGATTTGCAGGAGGAACCGCCGGACCTCGTCCACGTGCAGGATCCGGCGATGCTCGGCTGCGGGACCTACCTCGCCAAAAGGCTCGGCGTCCCCGCGATCGTCACGTTTCCCTCGGCTCCTTACGGTATTGATCGGTTCACCCGGCCGGATCCGGTCGTCCGCCGGGCGATCGCGATCTCCAAGAGCGTGGCCGCGGACCTGCTCGGCGTCAGCCGCTTTCCCGCGGATCGGCTGCGGGTGATTCACAGCGGCGTCGATGCGGACGATCAGCCGCTGCACGTTCTTCCCCCGGGCCGCGTGCCGGTCGTGGGGTCGGCGGGGCCGTTGGAGTCGCCCAAAGGACTGCCGTACTTCCTCGGCGCCGCAGCACGGGTGAAGCGGCGGTTTCCCGAGTGTCGGTTCCTGCTCTCCGGGGCCGGGCCGGAGGAGAGCAACCTGCGACGGGTGGCTCGCGAGCTGAACCTCGAGAACGCGGTGACGTTCGCCCCGAATTTGCTGGACTTCTCCGCCGGGATCGCGGCGACGGACATCTTCTGCCTGCCCAGCCTGTCGCAGGGTTTGGGAGCGACCATGCTGGAAGCGATGTCGCGGGGGCGTCCGGTGGTGGCCAGCGGGGTGGGGGGGGTCGACAGCGTCATCGAGGACGGCGTCACCGGCTTGATCGTTCCACCGGCCCGCGGGGCGCCGTTGGCCGAGAAGATCTGCGAGTTGCTGGCCGATCCCGAAGCCGCCCGACGGATCGGCGCCGCTGGCCGGGCGGTCGTCCAAGAGCGATTCGGCGTGGCGCGGATGGTCAAGGAAACCGCGGCCCTCTACGGTGAAGCGCTCGCCGAGTGGATCGGCGACGCCGACGACTAGCCGTCCCGCCGCCCACGTTTTCGTCCCACGCCGCCCTCATGCACGCGGAGATTTTCGCCCTCGGTTCGGAGCTGACGACCGGCGCCAAGCTCGACACCAATAGCCAATGGCTGAGCGTGGAGTTGGCCGGGGCGGGCATCGAAACCCGCTTTCATCACACGGTCGCCGACGACCTGCCGGCGATGCTGAGCGAACTGCGGGCGGCCTCACGCCGAAGCGAACTGGTTCTGCTCACCGGCGGACTCGGCCCGACCGCGGACGATCTGACTCGGGAATCTCTCGCGCAGCTTGCGGGCGTGCCGCTGGTGGAAGACGCCGCCAGCCTCGCCCACGTCCAAGAGTGTTACCGCCGGTTCGGCCGCACCATGCCCGCGGCGAATCGGGTGCAGGCGTTGATCCCCGCGGGGGCGGAGGTCATCCCGAACCGTCACGGCACCGCCCCGGGGCTGTGGATGACCGTTCCCCCCGGAGAGATCGGGGGCGACGGCGGGTGCACGCTGATCGCCTTGCCCGGCGTGCCGGCGGAGATGAGACCGATGTTCCGGGAGTCCGTCCTCCCGCGATTGCCCCGCGGAGCGAACCTGATCCGGGTGGCCCGCATGAACCTGTTCGGGGCGGGGGAGAGCGCCGTGGAGGAGCGGCTCGGCGATCTCACCGCCCGGGGCCGCACGCCGGAGGTCGGCATCACCGCCCATGAGGCGACGATCACCCTGCGGATCGTCGCCCGCGCGCCGGACGAAGCCGGCGTCCAACGCCAGTTCGAGGAAACGAAACGGATCGCCGTCGAACGGGCCGAGGAACTTATCTTCGGCGAGGAAGACGAGACGCTCGCCGGCTGCGTCCTGAACCTCCTGCGGGAACGCGGGGAGACATTGGCCATCGCCGAAGTCGGGACCGGCGGACGCTTGGCGGATTGGCTCACCCAAGAGGACGTCCCGGACGCGAGAGCATTTCTGGGCGGTCTCGTGGAGCCGACCGAGACGATCTGTCTGGGAGCCGCCGTCGCGCCCGGCGAGGCGGCGAGCGAGGTCCGCTCCCGCTGGGGAGCGACGTACGGGCTGTTCACCCCCGCGCTGGATGAGAGCGGGGCGGAACGAGCCATCGTGCTCGCCACGCCGGACAGAGAGGTACGGGCGACCTACCGGCATGCGATCGACTCGGCCATTGCCCGCAGTCGGCTGGCCAAGGCGGCGTTGGATCTGCTCCGCCGGCATCTGCTCGGGCGAGCAACCTGACCGCCGCGCGGTCAGCCCCCCCAGAAACAGTGACGACTTGCAGCGATCGGAGCGTTCTTGCCGCTCGGAATGCGATCACCCCTCGATGGGAGCCGAGATTGGCGCCGCAATTGCGGATGCATCAATCAACGAGCCAGTTTGCTCGTTCCCACCATCCCATCTGAAACGTACATCATGCTCCGTCTCGCCCTGATCCTGCTGGTCATCGCCATCATCGCCGCCCTGCTCCCCGGCTTGGGGGGCGTCGCCAGCTGGGCCTATTGGGCCGCCGGCGTCGTGTTCATCATCGCCTTGGTTTTGATGCTGATCTCCCTGCTGGGCGGCAAGACGCCGACGGTTTAGCGCCGCTCGTCACGCCGTCTGACTCCGCCGCCCTCCAAACGCCCCGCCCATGAAAGCTTTTGCCGTCGCCGTCGTCGTTCTGCTCGTGCTCGCCTTGCTCGGGTGGTTCACGCTCTCCGCCGACAACGACCAAGCGGGAATCAACATCAACCGCGACGTGATCTCCGAAGACGTCGGCAACGCCGCCGGCGCGGTGAAAGACGGGGCTGAGAAGGTGAAGTCAGAGGCGGAACGCGTGGACGTCGACGTCGACGTGGACCGCGAATAGCCGCGATCTGCGAGGCGGCATTAAGCCGGACGGCGATTATAATCGCCGTCCGGCTTTTCTTTTGGCCGCTCCGAACACGTCGTCCGCCGTCGCCTTGGGCGGAGACCGGACGGCTGGCTTGGGAGCGATGGGGGCGGACGCCGGAGCGGTAGATCGAACCCGACGTTCCCGCGTGCGGGGCGCAGCGACGATCTCCTCACTCGTTCGCCACGGCAACGCCCACTGCCAACGGCGCCCGGCGATCTCCGCGAGCAACAGGACCACGCCCGCCGCGGCAAACCAGGACCACAGCGGTGTCGGCGCCGGACGGGGCGGGGGGTCGTCGAAGATGGTCGCTACGTCCAACCGGCGGACCCCGCCGGAAAGGGCGGCGAGTTCCTCCAGCGCCGCGGCGCCCGGCGGCCGATCGCCGCGGGGCATGAACTCCGGCGAGTAGGGCAAGCTGACCGCCGGACCCCGCGTCGCCGTCCCGCCCGGCCGGCGGAGCAACGTGCGATAGGTACCGACCACGTCCAGATCGAAACGCCCCGACAATATCGCCGGCCCGTCCCAGCGAAGATCCGCCGTGAAGGGTTCGCTCAACGCTCCGGCTTCCGGGTCATCCGTCGGAGGAACGATCAAGAGTTCGAGGCCGTCTTCCTCGCCGGACTGGAGGCGCTCCGGGTCGAGTTCGACGGTGACGGTCGCCGTGCGTCCCTCCCGGGCCACGGTGAGGAACGCTCCGCCGCCGTCCCCGCCGCCCAACAGCCAACGGCCGTGCGTGGAGAGAAAGTCGTTCAGCCCGGTCCACCGCGAGACCGGCCCCCCGTTCTCCCCGTCGAGGGGGAACGTCAGCGCCGCAACCCGTCCCAACCCGCGATACCACGCCGCAGCGAGCGGGGCGTCGTACTGATCGCGCGTCCGCGCCGTCAGCGAACCGCCCTCCCGCAGCTCCGTGAGGTTGTACCCGCCCACCGCCGGGAACGCCCCGCCGCCCAACTCCCCGACGAGGGCCGAGCCGCCGGCGAATTCGCCCGGGATGCCGGCCGCGGTCTCCGCGGTGACAAACGTATCCGCCACGACCGCCAACGCATCCTGTGCGAACAATCGAGGCAGTTCCCGCGGATCGTCCGTGAAGAGCACGTTGCCCCCGCCGGCCGCGGCGACCGCTTCCAGGAGCGGTGCGTCGTTGTCCAGGCGGGATCCCAGCCCGATCACGCTGACGGTCGCCCCCATTGCTCTTAAGCGAACGAGCGGCACGCTGAAGTCCGTGGGACTCTCCGCATCCGCGGCGTCGGCGAAGACGATCACATGTTTAGTCGCGGAGGCCGGCGCCCCGTCGAGTTCGTCCGCCGCCGCAGACAACGCCGCATCGACATAGATGCCGCCGCCAGTCGACACGATCCCCCGGGCCGCCGCCGCGATGCGGCCGGCGCCGTCGCCGAGTTCCGTCAGCGGCACGATCGCTTCCGCCTGCGTGTCGACCGCCAACACCGCCGCCCGGTCCCCGCGGGAGAGGACGTCGACCGCCGCGGCGGCGCCCTCGTTCGCCAGGTCCATCTTCGTCCGCCCCCCGCCGCCGGCCTCTCCCACGGGGACCGCCATGCTGCCGCTGCGATCCAAGGCGACGACGATCGCGGAACGCTCCTTCTGGGCGTCCTCCCGCAGATCCATCGTCACCGGCAGCAACGGGTCGAGCGGACTCTCGAAATACCCGCCGGTCGCGTAGCTGTTCCGCCCGCCGGTCGTCAGTAGACCGCCGCCGAGGTCCTCGACGAACCGTGCCAGCTGAGCCATCTTCCTTCGCCCCAGCGCCGAGGCGGGCACGTTCTCCAGGATCACCGCTCCATAGGGGTCCAGCGCATCCTGCGTCAGCGGATGGGACGTCGGATCCGCGACGTCCACCGGCAGACCGGCGGCGGCCAGCGCGGTCTCGATCCGCCCGCCGGCGGGTTCCGTTCGCAACAGGAGCACGCGCCGTGCCGCATCGATCCGCAGCCCCGCCTCGCCGCGATCGTTCTCCGAACGCGGATCGCCCGGCACGTCCAGCGTCGCGGTGTAGAGGTGAAACCCCTCGGCCGGCGCCACTTCCCGAAACCGCACGCGTCCGCGGCCCGCGGGCAGATCCACGGTGCGGGCATCGATCGCGACCGCAGCGCCGCCCGGCTCGCGTCTGGCGAGCGATATGCGGCCTCGGGCCGGCCCGGGCGAGAAAAACTCCACGCCGATCGCGAGCGGTTCCCCCGGCGCCGCGGAGGAGGGCAGCGTGATCGCCGTCACCGCGGCGTCGCCGACCCGGGTGACGGGGAACGGCCGAACGTCGATCGGCACGCCCGCCGCCCGCGCCCGTCGAGCCGCGTCGCGCGGGTCCGGGCCGTTCGATTCCCCGTCGGAGAGGACCAACGCCCGGGCCGGTCGGCGGGGGTCGGTGAGGTCCAGGGCGAGGTGCAGGGCGGCGTCGAGGTCGGAGCCGTCCGCGTCGATCGGGTACAGAAACTCGCCCGTCGCCCCGACGCCGGACAACGGCCGTTCCGCCGCCGGGCGACCGCCGAACGTCACCACGCCCAGCCGATCGCCTGGACCGCGGGCGGTTTCGACGTTCCGCACCAGTTCGAGGAGATCCGCATCCGTCGCCGGCATCGAGCGGCTGCGATCGAGCACGAGCAGAACGTCGGTCCCCTCGCCGGAAAGGTCCGCCACCGGTCCGGCCGCCGCGGCGATCAGCAACAGGGCGAGCGCCGCCCGCAGCGCGTCTGTCCGGCGATCGCCCGTTCGCCCGAATCGCCACCAGGCCCACGCCGCGGGGAGGGCCAGCAGCAGAACGGCGGGTCGGACGAAGGGAAGCACGCGGCAAATGTAGCGGGCCGGAGCGATTCAAGCCGGCCGCGTGGCCCACCAGTCGCCGACGAACGCCGCCAGGGCCGCGACCGCCAGCAGGGCGACGAGCCACGGGGCGGGGTCGTCGACCGTCGTGCCCGCGGCGTCCTCAGCGTCCGGCTCCACGACGCCGGAGGCGAGCGAGGTGAGATCCCCCTCCCGCGGGTCCGCGAGCCGCACCGCAAACCGCGCCAGTTCCGGTCTGCCGCCGTCCTCGCCGTTCGCGCCGCCGTTCCACACGCTCCACAGTCCGACGCCCGGCGGAGCGATGATCATCGTCCGCTCGCGGGGGAGTTCGATTCGCTCGCTCCCTTCGAGGGACCGCAGGACCAATGGACCATCCGCAGTGTGTTGCCGCTCCGTCAGCGTCAGTCGGGCTGACTCGCCCACGCGCAGGTTCGCCCGATCCGGTCCCGGCAACGCGGCGCGGCGGGCCTCGACGAGATTGGAAAGGAGAATCGGCCAGTCCGGCGTGTTCGCCAGCGTTCCCCGAGCAGCATCGACGTTCAGCACGAACACGCCGTCGGCGCCGACGACCCGGCCCGCCAACACTCGATCTCCCGCAGCGATCACGGGCGAAATGGGCCGGAAAGTGCCGTCCTCCCGCGTCAAAGCCGTCCCCTGTCCGGCGCCGCCCCACACGGCGCCGGCGAGCGACACCCCCGCGGCCAGCGGGTCCGCCCGGTCGATGAGGAACGGACCGGCCGTGTCGATCGCTTCGCCCTCTCCAGGCAGCGAACCGACGACGACGAGCCAGGACGAGCCGCCGTCGCTGGCGAGCGGGTCGGGCGAGACGAATCGCAGGTCGGCGGCGTCTAAGTCTGTGCGGATCACGTTCGGCAGGGCAGCGACGGCGCGCTCGATTGCGGTCCGCGTCCGTCCGGGGGGAAGCGAGACCGCGACGCGCACGGGGCGAGCCGGCGAGGGGAGCAGCACGGCCATCGAATCGGCCTCAAGAGCATCCTCCGCCGCGGTCAGTCGCACCGTCACCGGCTGGTTCGCGACGAGCGGCGGCAGCGGGACGGCGTTGGTGACGGACTCGCCCGACGCCGAGGGGATCGTCCGCCGGAAGAGCGATTCGCCGGCGTCGTCCCGGACCGTGACGGTCACCGGGCCGACGCGGCCGAACGCCGTCCATCGCAAAAACAACTCCTCCCCGGCGGCCCCGTCGCTCGGGCGGCGGTCGGCGGCGAGGAGAACGACGTTCGGTCTCGGAGCGCCGACCGAGACCGCCGTCGTGTCCTCCGAGAACTCGAGCGACCGAGGATCGCGGTCGGTCAGCAGCAAAATCTCGCCGCCGTCCGCAACGAGACGGGCGGCGAGATCCAGCGAGGGGGCGAACTCATGCCGCGGCCGCGTCGGAGCGGGGCGAGCGGCGAGTTCCTCCAGCACCGCTCTCCAGGGCCGACGGGGCCCGCCGACCACGCGGGGACGGTCGCCGGTCTCGATCACGGTCAGCAGCGTGCGGCCGCCCTTCGCGGAGGCGCGCTCTCGAAGCTCCGCGAGAGCGGCGTCCCGGAAGGTCGGCGCCGCTTCGTCGCCCGCCGGCGGTGCGGCCGTGGCTCCCATCGAGGCGGAGCCGTCCAACGCCACGACGAGGTGCGGCGCCGTCGTTTCCCAACTCACCCGCGGCCCGCCGAGCAGCAGCCCGAGGGCCAGCGCGGCAAATAATTCGAGCCAGAGGCTCGCCGTCGATCGCAGTCGATCCCGCGTCCGTCCGCCGGCAGGACGCCGGATCGCATCGTCCCACAGGAAGAGCCCGCCGACGGCCATCGGCGGGAACCGAACGCGATACAGATGGAGCCAGAGCACGGCCGGGACCGCCAACAGCCCCAGCAGTCCCCAAGGATTCGCAAACGAGATCAACGGCGGACCCCCAACGCCCCGGCGGGCACCAGCGTCGACCGGCACAGTTCGTTCAGATTCGGCCCGGCGACGAGCGTGGCGAACGTGGCCCCGTGCGAACGGCAGGCCCTCGCGAGGCCGTCGATCAACGCTCTCAGCCGCGCTCGATAGGCGGCGACGGCGGGACGGTCGAGCGTCACCTCCGCGGCTTCGTCCGCCTCCGGGTCGGTCAATCGGCGGCCGCCCAATTCCGGCGGATCCGCCTCGAATGAGCTGAGGATCTGGATCAGCGTCGCCGCGTCCGTTCCCCGGGCGAGTCGACGGACCAACGCGTCCGGGTCATGCGGGAAAAGAAAATCGCTGACGATCACCCGCACGCCCCGCCCAGTCGCCGGCAATCCGTGTTGCGCCGCGAGTTCGACGAGGGAGCCGCGGCCGCTGAACACGGGGCCGTCCAGCGAATCGAGGGAGCGTCCGCGGGGGTCGGGACGGTTCGTTTCGCTCAGAAGGTGCAACGTCGGCCGATCGCCGGACGCCGCGGCCATTCGCCAGCAGGCCGCCGCGAGGGAGCGGGCGAGTCGGCTCTTCTCCGGGTCGCAGCCCATCGACGCGGAGCCGTCCAGCCAGACGGCGGTGTCACGGGCCACTTCTTCGCGAAACACCTGCACGATGGGCACGTCGGTCCGCGCGAAGGCCGCCCAGTCGAGATGACGGACGTCGTCCCCGGGCAGATAGCGGCGGTGTTCGCGGAACTCCAAGCCGCTGCCGGCGGTGCGACCGACCCGCTCCCCGACGGCCCCGCCGGCCCGGGGCGGGGGGCCGGAAAGCGTGTACCGGGCCGCGACCGCGAGCACGTCCGGGTCCGTCGTCACCGGATCGGCTGCGGGAAGGGCGGGGGCTGCGGTCATGCGACCGGCCCGCCGATCGCGGACGCCCCGGCGGTCGCTTCCGCGGTCGCCGGCGTCCGGGGGCCGAGCAGATCCATGAGCTGCCGGAACACGAACGGCAGATTCACCGCGACCGCCGCCGCGGCGAGGCCCCCCAGCAACGCGATATGTCCCGGGCCGGCCCCGCGGCCGAGCAGTTCCGGGATCAGCAACATCGGCGTCAGGGCATCCAGCGCGGTGGCCTCGTCGTTCCCCACGAATTTCATCATGCGGGCGGCGACCGGGGGAATCAGCCCCATCGGCCCGAGGATCAGCACGATCAGTCGCGCGGCGGTCGGCGGGAAGTCTCGCAGGAGCGCCGACCCGAGCCGCATGACCGCTCCGCACAGGCCGACGTAGATCAGCACGTAACACAGCCCGCAAAAAACGATCTGCGTCCACGGATCGCGGGCCAGCAAGGCGCTCGGCAGGTCGGAGAGAGCATTCACCTCCGCGCCCGGCCGGCCGATGCGTGCCGCCAAGGCCGGCGCCCGGGCCACGCGAATCCAACCCGCCAAGCCCGCCAGGACGGCGAGGTGGAGCCAGACCAGCAGCACGCCCCGCGATCCGCCCGGCAGCCACGGCGTCGCGAGTAGCCGGAGCGCCCGCACACGCGGCGTTTGGCGACGGACGCGACGGCTGAGACGGTCCGGCTCCGCGGCGAACACCACGCCCCAGAACAGCCAATGCGTTAGAGCCAGCGCGACGGCCGTCCCCAGCGGGACCGCTTGCAGCAGGTCCGGGCGGGTGAAATAGACCGCAATCGCCCCGGCGACCATCAGCCAGAATTGCACCGTGACGGTGACCCGCACCGCCGTCGAGCGGTTGTCGGCCTCGAACGTCAACCCCGCCGACGCCGCATTGACGAAGAGGACGACGTAGCTGCCGCTGACGACCGCCAACGCGACGACCGACCACTGGAACGCCGGTTCCGAGAAGGGCAACGGCTGCAGGAGCGCCCCGCTGAATGCGCTGCCGATGTAGACCCAGACGCCGCCGAACAGCGCCGACCCCAACGCCCCCGCCAGCAATCCCTGCCAGACCTTCTGCCGCACCACCGCGGCCAGCATGACGGCGAAGCTGCTGGCGACGATCGCTCCCCACGCGGTCGCGACGAGGAAGAACGCCGCCGTCCGCGGATCAAACCCCTGCAACAGCGCACAGAACGCGATGAACGGGGCGACCGCGCTGTAGTACACGAGCATCTGCATCGCCGCACAGGCGATCTTGCCCAACACGATCTGACGCGGGGAGAGGGCGGTGATGCTCAACACCTCCCAAGTCTTCTCCAGTCGTTCGTTCAATACGCTGCGATAGGCCCCGTAGGGCACCAGCAACAGCACCGCGAAGGCCAAGACGCTGTAAAACAGGGTAAAGAACGCCCCGCCGACCGCGCCGAACTCGACCGCCTCGCCGGCGAACAGCAGTCCGCAACTGCCGATCAGCCAACAGATTCCCAGCAGCGCCCAGAACGAGCCGAGAAACTGCTTCGACTTGAAGCTCTGCCGGACCTCCTTCATGAGGATCGGATTGAGCAGATCGCCGCCGCGGTCCAGGCCGGCGTTCAGCCGCCCCGGCTCGCCGTCGTCGGCGGGGACGCTCCCGGCGGGAGCGCTCGTTTGCGGCGAGGCCGTGGCGACGCTCACTGGGTAATCCCTTCGGTCAGAGCCATGAAGGCGTCCTCGAGGCTCTCCGTCTCGGCGGCGAACTCGGTCACGTCGAAGCCCGCCGTGAGCATGTTCCGCAGCAGCGCCGCCCGTTCGGCATCTTCACCGTCAAAGGTGAACCCGGCGGCCCGACCGGCCTCCGCGGCGGCGGTCACGCCGGGTTGTTGCAGCAGCCATCGGACGGCCTCCGCCGGCTCGCCCAGCGTGCGGACCGCCATCGCCGCCCCGCCGGAGACGCCGCCCTCGACCTTCGCGGCGGCCTTCGTGCGGCGGGCGGCGCGAATCTCCTCGACCGTGCCGGAGACCAGAATGCGGCCCGCCTCGATGATCGCCGCCGCGTCGCAGATCTCGCCCAGTTCCGTGAGGATGTGGGAGGAAATCAGCACCGTCTTGTTCAGATCGCGGGCCAACAGGGCGATCAGTTCCCGCAGTTCAACCCGGGCGCGCGGATCGAGTCCGGCGGCCGGTTCGTCCAGAATCAGCACCTCCGGATCGTGCACCAGCGTGCGGCCCAGCCCCAACCGCTGCCCCATGCCTTTGCTGAGTTCCGTGACGCTCTTGTGAGCGATGCGGCGGAGTTCCGTGAAGACCAGCACGCGTTCGACTGCGTCTCGTCGAGCGGCGCCGGTCAGGCCATAGGCGCGAGCGAAGAAGTCGAGATATTCGACGACGGACATGTTCGGATATTTGCCGAACCCGTCCGGCATGAAGCCCAGCTTGGCCCGGACGGCGTCGGCGTCGTCGATCACGCTCTTGCCGCAGACGAAGGCATCGCCCTCGGTGGGGGTGTCCAGCGTGGCGAGAATCCGCATCGTCGTGGTCTTGCCGGCCCCGTTCGGGCCGATGAAGCCGATTACCTGACCGGGCCAGGCGACGAAGCTCACGTCGTCCACCGCCTTGAGCTTTCCGAACCGCCGTGTCAGAGATCGCACTTCCAGCGAGGGCGGGGCGCCGTTCATCAACAGCCCGCCAGCGGTCGCGGACGAAACGGTCTCGATCGAGGTCATCACTCCGCCCCCGGCCGCCGGACCGAGATCGAACCACGCGGTTCCTCCGAACGCGTCTCGGCTGAGCGTGTCTCAGACGCGGATTGCGTGCGGCCGATCAGCAGGTGGGCGCCGCCGCGGGCGTCGACCGGTTCGCCGCCGAACTCCGTCAGCGCGGGTTCCTCCAGCAGGGCGACGAACGCCCCGCGGGGCTCCGAGATCAGCGGAGCTTCCTCGAAGCCGTCGATCGCCTCGGTGTGTTCGTTCAATCCGCGAATGCTCGATGCGGTTCGGTATGCCAGCGACGCTTTGAAGCTGGCGTTCGTCTCGGGGTCGGAATGCAGCATGGGGAACTCGTTCAGCAGATCGTCTTGCCCTTCCTCCATCCCCGGCAGGGGCTGCGGCAGGAGGAGATCCAGGCGTTCCCGCCAGGCGAATTGATCGTCTCCGTCGATCAACCGAAGCGTGCCCGATCCGCCGGCGGGAAGGTCGACGCCGTGGTACACGCGGCCTGCGTCGTCCGACAGCACGAGCATCGCGAAGTCGGAGTCGTATCCGTTGACGACCGTGGGCCGGCCGTTTGCCCACTCGACCGTCAGCCGCCCGCGTTCGGGACGGGGGGAGACGGTCACGAATTGGGTCCGCGTGCGTCCGCGGAAGGCGTCTCCCGACCAGGTTTGACCGCTCGTCCAGTCGATGCGGCCGCCGCCGATGTTCGGCCCCGGCGGAGCGAGAGGAAATACGGCGGTCTCCGGGGAGAACGTCAGCCCGGCGCCGGGAGTGTGGGGGGCGAACACCGCCGTCCGCGTCCATTCCACGGCCTGATTCGCAGCGTCGTCGTGCGATGTGACCGCGAACTGCCGAACCTTCGTCCCGAAACCGTGCATGACGGTCGAATAGGCCAGCAGCGTCCCCGCGGTCGCCGCAGCGATGAGCGGGACGGTCAGCGCCAACCGCCCCACCTGATGTCGTCGCCGCAGAATCAGATAGTTCACCGGCCCGATGGCGACCACGAACAGCGTGATGAGCGCCACGAGCGTCCCGACCGGCACGCCGCGGACCCCGGGGATCAGGAACTCCAGAAATTCTTCGTTCGGTCCGCGGGCTCCGACGCCGAAGCGATCCGCGACGAGCAGCCGATCCGGCCCCAGATCCTGAAGCACCGCATACCAGTCGTCCGCGCCGCCCCCGTCCGCTGCGAGGAGATAGACCCGACCGCCGCCCACGGCCTGACGCCTCGGAGCCAATCCAGCCGGGGGAGACGGTCGCAGCAACATCCTCGAATCGGCCCCTTCCGCGTCGAATCCGGGGCTTCTTCGACCGCCGAATCGATCCATCAACCCCCGCACGATCCGACGCGTCTCTTCCGGGTCGTACTGGCCGGTGCGATTCCCGCCGCCGTCCTTTGCAATCGCAGCCCAGTTCTCGCTCCCAGCCTTGGCCCCCAGCAAGGACTCGATCCCGTCGGGAACGGGGTCGGCGTCGCTCCGCATCGCGTCGGCGACGACCAGCGTCCCGCCCGCGGCGGTCCAGGTTCTGAGGCTCTGCACAATCCCTTCGGAAAGCTCCGACAGTCGAGAACCGTCGACCACGATGAGGTCCACGGTCGTGAAGCCCAACCAAGTCTCGGGCAACGCCTCGGGCGACAGGACGAGTACGTCGCCGCGGTTGCCCGCGGAGGTCCGTCGATTCGCGTCTCGACTAGAATCAGCCTCCACCTCCGAGACCGTCACCGCCGCCGCATGGGCGAAGGCGTCTTGATCGAAGGGGGTCGCCTCCAGGATCAGCACCGCCGGGGTACGGATGGCATTGTTGTCCGCCCCCGGGGGGTGCACTTCATGAGAGAGCTCTCGGATCGCCGCGTCCAGCAGGTCGTCGTCGCTGCGGGGGTCGGCGGCGACGACGCCGTCCTCCGGGAGCGGGTCCGCGACGATCACGATCTCGCCGTCGCCCCGGCGAGCGGTCAGGGGCACCGGCAGGGTGAATCGCGTGTCCGCTCCGGCCGGCAGGGCGACGGTGCGGGTCACCGTCGGCATCACGCCGCCGCCCCGCCGCGGTTGATAGGGGAGGTACGCCGCGGTCACCGCGCACGCCGCCCCGCGATTCGTCAGCGCAATCCGCACCGGCCAGTACCCGCCCCGCTGCCCGCCGACCCAACGGTCGTCGATCACGCATTCGAGGTCGTCCGACTCCGCTCGGGACTCGCTGCCGGACTGGGCGAACGCCGGCGCCCCCGCACAGACCCCGCCAAAGGTCGCGCAAGTAAGCAGCAGCGCAAGGTCAAGGTGTCGTCTGCTCATCAGGACCGGCCTCCGTCCACCTCGGGAACGTGATCGAGCGCCGCCGCCGCTAACCGGGGGCCGTCCCACCCGTCGAGCCGGGCGGCGTAATCGGGAAGGATGCGATGTCCCAACACCGCGGGTGCGACCTGACGGACTTCATCAAAGCCGACGTTGGGCTTGCCCGCCAGCAGGGCCGCGGCGCGAGCGGAAGACGCGATCCCCAACGCGGCCCGGGGACTCGCCCCGAACCGAACGTGCGTTCGCACCGGCTCCGGCGCCCGGGGGTCGCTCGGGTGCGTGGCGGCCACCACCCGGCTGAGATACGCCAGCACCGCAGCCGGGAGATGCACCCGATCGGCGGCGGCGAACAGGGCGTTCAGCTCCTCGGCATCCAGCGCTCGATCCGGCTCCGGCGAGCGCCCCGCGGAGCGAGCGGACACGATGCGCTCCAGCACCTCCGGCCCGACGCCGCCCACGTCGATTTTGAACAGGAACCGATCAAGTTGTGCTTCGGGAAGCGGGTAGGTGCCCTCCAGTTCGATGGGATTCTGCGTCGCCAGCACGAAGAAAGGATCCGGCAGCGGACGGGTCTCG
Organism: Alienimonas chondri; assembly: GCF_013036045.1. GTDB lineage: Bacteria > Planctomycetota > Planctomycetia > Planctomycetales > Planctomycetaceae > Alienimonas > Alienimonas chondri. Next base: position 41,655 of record NZ_WTPX01000011.1, on the reverse strand, counting down.
CCGGCGGCGGTGACGCGGCGTTCCTGCATCGCTTCGAGCAACGCGGACTGCGTCTTCGGCGTCGCCCGATTGATCTCGTCGGCCAGCAGCAGGTTCGTGAACACCGGTCCGGGGCGGAACTCCAGGCGCCGCCCGCGGCCGTCCGCGTCTTCTTGCAGGATCGCGGAACCGACGATGTCCCCCGGCAGGAGGTCCGGCGTGAACTGCACCCGTCGATGGTCCAACCCCAGCAGCGCCGCGAGCGCCTTGACCAATTCCGTCTTGCCCAGTCCCGGCAGGCCTTCCAGCAACAGATGGCCGCGGGCGACCAGTCCCACCGTGACCAAATCGAGTAACGCCTCCTGCCCGAAGATCACCCCGGCCAGTCCGTCACGCAGCGCCCGCATCCGCGCTTGAGCGGTTTCCACCTCCGCGGGCGTCAGCAGGACCGATCGGTCCACAGTCGCCCCAGACTCGGCCGATGCGGGGACGGGTGCGGCGACAGACACGGGGGCGGGGTTCTCGCAGCGAAAGGACGGGCGGTCGAGCGAACGACGGGCGATCAGTCGTCGGCCGGCGGTGGAGGAGTCTGGTCGGAAAAGTAGCGTTGCACCACTCCCCGCAACCGCGGCGGCACCGGTCGCCCCGCCGCGATGCGTTGCGAGGGCGACGCGGGACGCTCGACGGTCGCAGGAGCATCCATCGCCGGAGCAGTGACCAGCGAGCCAACCGCCGCGGGCGTGACCGGCGGAGAGTCTGCGGTCGCGGGCACATTCCCTCCCCAAAGAGCATTCGCCAAGTCCGAAGCCGCGGCGAAGCCCGGGACGAACGCCCGCCCCGCCAGCGTTCCCGCCTCGCTGGCCCCGTCCGGTAGGGGGAGATCGAGCGGCGGCGCCGCCGCGAGCGGGGAGAACGACGGCGTGTCGGGCGATCCGACGCCGGCATCGCTCACCGCGCGGGCCATCGTTTTCGCGAGGCCCGGCGGGAGCGCCTCGAGGAGGTCCGTCGGCGTCTCCCCCGCGGCCAGACGGGCCCCGGCGGAGACGAGGGCGGCGCGCTGCTCGTCGGTCATGCCGGCGGCGAGTCGTTCGATCGCCTCCCGGTTCGCGCCCGCGGTCGCCAGCAGTTCGTTCAGCATGGCGGGGTCCGGAACGCCCGCCGCAGCCGCGGCGTCACGGACCGCATCGGACTCCAACAGCCCGGAACCGGCGAGCAGGTCGGCGCCGGCGACCAGCGAATCCGCGAGCCGGCCGGCATTCTCTCCCTCCATGAAGCCGGAGGTGGCGACGGCGCCCAACATCCGCTCGCGGAGCGCATCGGCCGCCTCCAATTGAGAGCCGCTCGGCCCGCCCTCGCCGATCGCGGCCTCCAACCGATGCAGATCTTCCCATGCGCTCGCCAGCGCCGCCGGGTCGGCGTTCCCGCCGGCGGCCAGCGCCGCCAGGGTCTCCGCAAGTTCCCCCGTCAAACGATCCCCCGCCACCGTGCGATCCACGCCGCGATGGGATTCTCGCCCCGATTCGATCGGGGCCGCCCAGGCCAAGGCGGCGAATGCGGTCGGCACGACAAGCGTCCTGAACGCACGGCCGAGCGGCAGCGGCGGACGGGCGTCCCTCCAGCGGTCGCGTCGCGGTTCGATGCGAGCAAGCCAGTCCGACGGCCGAGCGTCCGCGGGCAGATCCGCGAGCGTCATCAACAATCCGCCCGAACGCAGCGCCGTATCCAGCGTCGCGGCGGCGTCCCGCGGGGCGACGCGGTCGCGTTTGGCCCGCCATCCCGCATATAGACCGGCAATCGCGGCGCCCGCCGCGGCGATCCAGACGGCCGGCTCCGGGTCGCCGTTCCTCAATCGAAGCGCCAGGGCAGCCGCGCCCGCAATCAACAACGCGAGCGCCAGCGGTCCGGGCAGGCGTGCGAAGAACCGCGCGAACGTCGTGCCCCGCCGATGCGCGGCGAGCCGACGGTCCAGCTCCGCGGCCGAGATCCCGGCGGCGCGGGGCGCTTCGTCGGCAGTCGGGGCGTCGGCAGTCGGGGAGGAAGTGGGCACGGGTTCACGGTAGGCGGTGAGGATTGCCGTTGCCACGGGCGGAGCGCGGGCGGACCATGTCGGCGTTCCCCCGTCCGTTTGTTTCGCCGCCGGTCGCCCATGGACGCCGCCACCTTCGCCGCGAACCGGGCCGACCTCCCCGAAGGCGGTCGCTGGACGGAACTGATCGCCGGGGATCCCGTGATGTTCTCCCCCCCGGAACCGCTGCACGGAACGTTCGTGCTGAACCTCTCCAAGGCGCTCGCGGAAGCGACCGCGAAGGGTGCCCGGGCGGGTCGGCAGGGCGCCGGCGCCGTGTTCGAGACCGGTCTGCAAACCGCCGAGGACCCGGACACCGTCCGCTTCCCGGCCGCCTGCCTGTTCGCCCGCGGCGTGTTCGATCAGATGGACCTGGAGATCGTGGACGACGTGCCGTCGGTCGTGGTCGAAATCCCCGGCACGCCCGACCGCCGCCGTGAGGTGGGCCGGCGAATCGAGGAGTATCACGCTACCGGCGTCGGCACGATCTGGATCGCCGACCTCGCGGAGGAGACGGTCAACGTCGTCGCCCCGCATGAATCGCCGACGACGCTGGGCGGTTCTGATCGCCTGACGACCGAAGTGCTGCCGGCGTTCGCCCCGACGGTGGAAGAACTGTTCGCCGAGCCGGTGTGGTGGACGCGCGGCGGGCGGAACCCGGCGTAGGTGGGAGGCACCGCTGTCACTGGCTGGCGGCGAACAGAAAGAATCGCCAGAGCAGAAAGGCGGCGACGCCGGTGCAGACGAACCCGGCCGCCCCCGAAACCCGGAAGGCGATGCGTTCCCCGGCCTGCCGCCGGCCGGCGATCCATCCCGGTAGCAAGCCGAAGGGGCCAAGAGTGAGCAGATTGCTCAGGCACAGGCAGAACCACCCCTGCCAATCTAGGAAGAGGCCGACACCAGGTGGACCGGGCGGTGCGTAGACCGAAGCGGTGAGGCAGGCCAGCGTGGCGGCGAACGGGGTCGCTGCCACGCTGCCGATCAGTCCGCCCCAAAGTGCCGATCGATTGCGTGGCGGATCGGATTCGGAAGGCGTCATCTCCGCGAGGAGCCCATTGAATCCCGGATGAACCGCAACGACGCGGACTCAGCTAAGGCAGAACGAGATTTGAACGCGGCGCCTGGACCTCCACCCGCCGTGCCTTGATTCGCACATACGGCGGCAGGAACCGGCCGCGGTGGCCGGCGCTGCCGACGGGGGCTTGCGGGTCGGCGTGATTCGGTTCGGTCAGGTCTTCGATCACGAAGCCGGCGGCGCACAGGTCGCCGACCAGGTGTCGCCAGGTGTGCAGATACTCCGCACAGCCGGCTTCCCGCAGGCCGGCGGCGCGGGTGTGGGCGTCCGGGTCGGGCAGGCGTCGGTTCTCCGTGCCGTCGGTTCGATAGTACTCCGCGCCGAGCCGGTAGCCGCCGTCGGGCAATGGGCCGAAGCATTGCAGGCTCGCCGGCTGTTTGTGCTGCACGATGTATAGTCCCCCAGGCTTCAATACGCGGGCGACGCCGGCGTAGACCGCGGAGAGGTCCGGCACATAGCAGGCGCTGACGGGTTGATGGACGAGGTCGAACGGCGCCCCCGGCAGGTCGGGCAGGGCGGCCATGTCCACGCGCATCGGCGTGATGAGCGATTCAAACCCGCGACGGGCCGCCTCCCGCCGGTCGAGATCCAGCATCGCTTCGGAGAGGTCCACCACCGTCACCCGGCAGCCGAGCGCCGCATACAGCACGCTCTGCCAACCGCCGCCGGCGGCGAGGCACAGCACATGCTTCCCCGACAGATCCGCCGGCAGCCAGCCGCGGGCGTCGAGCGTCGCTCGGGGGTCCGCGATTTGCGCATCGGTGGCGACGCGGGCGAACCCGCTGCCCTCACGAGCCAATCGATCCCAGGCGGCGGCGTTCCGGGGGAGGTGCGTCACCCCTCCGACGAAGACTTGTCGGACGGTTTGGACGACAGGGCCAGGGCCGCGGCGTATCGCACCGGGTCGTCGGCCTCTTTCGCAGCGTCGGCGAGGGCGTCCAGCCGATCGCAGTCCCGGCAGAGCGAAGCGAAGGAGAACCCGGAGTCCTCCATATCCCGTAGTTCCTTGCGGGCGAGTTCGACCGCCCGGTCCGTCTCGCCGCAGCGGCGGAGCAGGGCGACCAACTCCATCGCGGCGAGCGGACGATCGTTCGCGTCCGCGGCCTCCAACTGCTTTTCGAAGTAGCGGAACGCCTCGTCGCGGCCGCGCCCGGCCAACGCGGCAAGGTAGCGAAGGTGCGAGGGATAGAAGTCCGTGAACGGCGCCCGGCCGGGGTATTGCAGCGTCGGGTCGAGCTTCGCCCCGTACTCGGCCAGTTCAACGACGTTCTCGAAGGAGGGATGCTTGGGTTCCAGTTCGCGGCCGTTACGGACGACCGCCTGCAGGTGCGACACATCCGTGTGGTAGGACATGTCCGCCATCAGCCACGGGCGCCCGGCGAGCAGCGGACGCAGCGATTCGTTCCCCTCGGGAATCTCGCCGCCGGAGGGGTGAGCGGTGATCTCCGCGGCGACGTTCGCCCGTAATTCGGCGTGCAGGTGCTCCGCGAGCACCGCGGCCACGTCGGCCCGTTCGTCCGACTTGAACCGGTTCCAAAGCGTGTCGACCGACGTCACCGTGTTGCACGTCCCGCGGCCGGCGAGCATCAGCTTCACGCCCAATTCCGGGTGCACGCCCTCCTGAAGCGCGATCGCGGTCAGCAGTTCGAGCCGTTCCTCGTCGGCGTCCGGGCCGACGAAGTCGTTCGTATCGACCTCGTCCAGATAGGGACGCAGCAACTCCGGCTCGCCGATGGTGCGGGCGTAGTCGTAGGCCCGATCGAGGCGTCCGACGTCCGCGTGCCGGCCGACCACCTCGCGGGCCGCGGCGAGATACGCCTTTTCGAACTCCTCGGACCGTTCTTCCGGCACGCCGTCGAACGTCGAGGCCCGCACGGACGGCGCCCCGAGGTCGCGTTTTGCCTGTAACAGCAGCGCGTCGAACAGCAGATCCGGCTCGTCCGCATCGCGGAGGCGCGTCACGAGTTCATCGAGAACGCGGTCCGGCGGAGCGTCGGCGAGAGCGTCGAAGAGGGCGGCATGGTCGGACATGTCCGTCATTCTATCCGCAGACGGTTCGCTTCGCCGGGTCAGGCTCCCGGTTCAGACTCGACCGGCCGGGTCAGACCTTCAGCAACGGCGCCACCTCGCCTTTGCGGGAGAACGTTGCGATGAGCGTTTCCCGATCCAGATGATGCCCCAACACCGCCCGGGGGGCGGGGGAGGCGTCCGTGCGACGGTAGATCAGCAGGTGATGTCCGCCCCCGATCCGCAGTCGGTGGGCGCCGGCGTGGGCCGCGGTCAGTCGCCGACGGTTTTCGGTGACGGTCAGCGGGCGCCATTCGGCCGCGTCCTCTTCCCGCCAGCGGTCCCAGTCGAACGCGATCGGGGAGACCAGCCCGCCGCGGGAAGCGTGGCGAACCGTCAGGATGTCGTCGTCGACCGTGATCGATCCGACGTCCGTCCCGCCGGGGTGTTGAGGCAGCGCCAGCGGGAAGACTCTCGCTCGCTGCCAGTTCTTCTTGCCGCCGAATAGGCGGGCTTCGCGGGTCTCGGGGGCGACTCCGCCGGAGATTCCCGCGGCGATGGGCAGCGTCATCGTGTGTTCGATCGGAACCGTTTCGTCTCGATGCGCGCCGGACAGACGGACCGCGTCCGAGAGCGCCGCGAACCCGCCGCCGCGCGGCAGGAAGGCTTGCCGTTCGACGGTCGCGGGCCCGGCGGAGGACTCGCCGGACCATTGCAGTTCGAGGAATTCGCCCTCGTCGTCCGCATGATGGCAGAGGCAGGACCACCCGGCCGAAAGGTCCAACGCCTCGCCCGCGATCGACACGCTCACGCCCCAATCGCCGCTGAACATGCGGCGGCCCTTCGCCCGCAGCTCGACCGACATCCGCCCGTCCGGCCACGCCAACGCGATCGCATCGGCGGTCCGCTTCCAACTCGTTCGCAGCAAACCGACCGCGGCGGGATCGGAGAGGAACCCCGGCGCCTCGCTCGCCTTCCACGGGGGAAAGCGCAAACGCCGAGTTCGGTCCGGGGGGAGGGCGGCGAGGAGCTTGGCGACCGGACCGAGCGGGGCGGCGTCCACAAGCTGCCGCAGCGGCTCCGTGATGCGGTTCTCCTTCGCGGAGGGAGCGAACGCCGGCACGCCGCGGCGGTCGCAGAGCGCCGCCAGTCGCCTGACCAGCGGGACGAGATCCTCGCCGTCGACTTCCTCAGCGAGTCCCGGCGCCCATTGCGGCGCATCGGCCAAACGGGCGGCGAGCGGCGTGCCGTCCGGGGCGACGTCCTGATCCCAGTCGAATGCGGCGGCGGGTCGAATCGTGGCGGCTCCCATCCTGCGGGATCGTACCGTCGGCGTCCGGCGTTAGAATGCCGGCTCGTCCTCCTCGTCGCGTTCGCCCCCCCGACCACTCATGCGAATCGTTGCCGGGAAGTACAAGCGGCGGAGTCTGTTGCCCCCCGCGGGCGAGCAAACCCGTCCCATCACCGACCGGGCGAAGGAGCAACTCTTCGAGAATCTCGGCGGCGAACTGGACGGCCGGCGGGCATTGGACGCCTTCGCCGGCACCGGCACGATCGGCCTGGAGGCGCTCTCCCGCGGCGCCGCCCGGTGCGTGTTCCTGGAGATGGACAAACGCACGCACGGCTTGCTCGGCGAGAACGTCGCGAAGCTCGGGGCCAAGGATCTCAGCATCGTCTGGCGGGTGGACATCCTCCGCACCAGTTTTCGTCCGCGGGACTCCGAGGGGTTCCTCCCCTACGACCTGCTGTTCTTCGATCCGCCTTACAAGATGGCGACCGGCATCACGCCGGGTCGTCCGCTCTACAAGAGCCTGCAACGGGTCGCCCGGCCGGAGTTGTGCGCCGCGGACGCGGAACTGATTCTGCGGGTGCCCGTACACGACGACGTCACTCCCCCGCCGGAGTGGACGATGTATCGCGAACTCCGGGTCGGCGGGATGAAGTTTTTGATGTGCGATCGCGCCCCGTTCGATGCGGATGCGGCGCAGGAAGGGACCGATGCCGAATCGTCCCAGGGCGAAGAGGAATGAAGGCGATGGGCGGGTCGTAAGGACCGCGCCCAGCGGACGTGAGGCCGCGGGCGGGTCGACGCGGGCGGGTGGCGCCGGACAATGGTACGCTGCCGCGTCTGCCCCGACGTTTCGGGGCGGTTTCCCCGTTCTCCCCCCGTTGATCTCGCCGCCGTCATGCCGGTCCCGGTCGTTTGCCCGGAGTGCGCCAAGAAGCTGAAGGCCCCGGACAAGGCCCGCGGCAAGGCGTTGAAGTGCCCGAGCTGCGGCGGTCGCGTGCCGGTGCCCGCGGGCGATTCCGCGGCCGGCGCCGGGCAGACCTCGAAGCCGCGACGGAAGAAGTCGCAGCGGCGCGAACCGGTCGCCGCGGCGGGCGGCGGAACCGGCGAGTTCCTCGTCGGTCTGGATCTTTCCCGGGCCGAAGACCACGAAACGGAGGTCTGCCCGCGCTGCGGGACGATGATCGAGGAAGAAGAGGGCGTCGCCCCGCCGCAGGAGTGCCCGAAATGCGGCGCCGACCTGCTGACCGGCGGGAAGGGGGCGACGGCGAGACGCAAGGACCGCTTCAAGGACCGCGGCGAAGATCCGAAGGTTTACTATTCAAAAGCGCCCGGCGACGCCCTGACGTTTCTGAAGAAGAACGTCGACGTCGGCGTCCGGCTGAGTCTGCTCACCCTGTTCGCCTCGGCGATCGCGTGCGTGTGCTGGATTCTCGTCATCTACTGCGCGAATACCCCGCCGAAGATGTTCTGGGGCCTGCCGGCGGTGGTGGGGACGCTGTTCATCCCCGGTTGCCTGTGGGTGTTGCAGGAAGCGGTCACCGGGCTGACCTTCGACGGCAAACAGAAATTCAAACGGTTTCGATTCGACGCCCTCGACTGCGTCTCCAAGGCGCCGCGGATGGTCGTGTGGGCGGCGGTCGCCGTCTGGCCGATGACGGTGCTGGACCTGATCGCGTTCGCCGCCTGGCTGGCGATGGGCCTGTCCCCGGCGATCCTCGCGGCCTCGCTGGCGCTGCACGCGGTCGTCGCGTTTCTGTTTTGGCCGGCGGGGCTGGGACATATGGCGATGCCCGTGTCCGGGCCGGGCTGGAACTTCTTGAAGGTGGCCTCCGGGACGGCGAAGAACCTCGGCCCGGTGCTCTTCTGGGCGGCGCTGACCTTCGCGGCGTTCCTGCCCTTCTTGGCGGTGGCCGGTGGAACCGCCGCGCTGTCCGGGAATCGCGTCTCCGGCGCCGTCAACGCCATGCAGGCGAACGCCGCTGTCTATCGAGCCGCCGCCGCGGAGGCCGCGGAGGCCAAAAAGGATGAGGTCAGAGTCGACGAGGGATCGCTGGCGACGATTGATTGGACGGCGTTCATGATCCCGGGCGTCGCCCTGATCCCGCTGGCCTTTCTGTTCGGTTTCGCGGCCGTCTACGCCTCCCGCCCGGCGGGACTGCTGGCGAAGATGTTCCGCCCGAGCCTCGGCCTGATCACGCTGGCCAAGGAGAAGAAATACGTTCCGAAGACGAAACGGCGGAGCGAGCTGGACGACCTCGACGAGCCGGAGGGCGAGGGCATGACGTGGGGCGGCGTCGGGCTGGCGCTGGTCTTAGCATTGGTCGTCGGGGCCGTCGGCGGATTTGCCTATTCGATGCTCGGCGAGAACGTCGGGATCGCGTCGGGCATCGGCAAGGGGATCTTCTGGGGAGGGTGGCTGCTGGGGTTGATCGCGGGCCTGATCCTTCTCTCCGCCGCGTTCAAAGAGAGCATCGTCTGGGGATTGGCCTACATCTTCGTCCCAGTCGCCGGACTGATTTTCATCGTGATGCACTGGGAACAAACGAAGCATGCATTTGTCATGAACGTCGGCTCCGTGGTCATCGCAATCGGCGGGTTAGTCCTCGCGATCGCGACGGGCGGCGATATGCCGTTCATCTTCGCGGAATAGCGCACCGCATCCGCACCCTATACTCGACTCGCACGTCGCTCCCCCATGGCCGTCAAGGATCTGTTCGCCGACAGCACGATGTCCTTCGGGGAGCACCTCGAAGCGCTGCGGGGGCACCTGGCCCGGTGCGTCATCTATCTGCTGGTCGCCTGCATTCCGGCGGCGTACCTCGCCGAGGACGTGCTGGACCTCGCCACGCGGCCGATCAACAACGCGCTGAAGCAGTACGTCCCCGGGGACGAAAAGCTCGCCACCGGCGAGGAGATCGTCGGCGGCGGGTTCTGGGAAAACATCAAGCTGATGTTCGCCGGCGACCCGCTGCTTGAAGAATCCGAGGCCGAGGAGCCGGACAAGCGGCCCTCCAATGTGGTCTATGTGACGATCCAGCGGGCCGATCTGCAGGCGGCTCTCGAGGGACCGGACGACGAACCGGTTCGGCTCACGCTCACCTCGGAGCAGTTCCGGGCGTTGGACGGGCGCTCGAACCTCTCGAACGGTCTCGTCACGAACGAGCTGATCGGGCCGTTCATGATCTATATCAAGGCGATCCTGGTCACGGCGTTCACCTTCGCCAGCCCGCTGATCTTCTGGGAGATGTGGATGTTCGTCGGGGCGGGGCTGTACTCCCACGAGCGCAAGTACGTGTACCTCTATCTGCCGATCAGCCTCGGGCTGTTCTTCGCCGGGGCGGCGTTCTGCTTCACGGTCGTGTTCCAGTTCGTGCTGCCGTTCCTGCTGAGCTTCAACGATCTGGTCGAGACGGTCCCGCTGATCGACGCCAGCAAGTGGTTCAGCTTCGCCCTGATGCTGCCGGCGATGTTCGGACTGAGCTTCCAACTGCCGCTGGTGATGCTCGCCCTGAACCGATTGGGCATCGTGGAGACCGACTTCTACCGCCAGAACATCCGCATGGCGATCCTCGTCATCAGCGGGCTGAGCGTGTTGATGACGCCATCGGATCCGGGTTCGATGCTGGCGATGATGATCCCGCTGGTCGGCCTGTACTTCGTGGGCATCTGGATGTGCGAGCACTTCCCCAGCCCCGGCGTCGAAAGCCCCTTCGGCGAGGAAGCGGAGACCCCCTCGAAGCTCGGCGCCTGAGACCGGTTCGCTGCGACGGCGAAGCGAGGTGACGGGATCAGGTGATCGACGCGACGCGCTTCAGCAGCGCCGCGGGGGCAAGCAGGGCGGCCGTGGCCAGCGTCAATGCGGCGCTCTGGGTCGCGGCCATCACGACGAACGCATCGAGCGTGATGATGCTCAGAATCGCGATCCCCACGGCCGGACCGACCACGTTCGGGGCCGGGTTTCGCAGGCCCGCGGCCAAGCGTTGATCGACTGAAAACGCAATCGCCGCGAGCGCGCCCACCGGCAACAGGGCATCCGTCTGAACCCAGTCCTGCGTAAAGAAGGCGTAGGCCAACGTGGCGAAGCCCAGGTTCACCGCGACGAAGCCCGCCGTAAGCAGGTGCTTGTCGCTGGTCGTCGCCTCGCTGCGGGCGTACAGCGTCACGCCGCCGACGTAACAACCCATCGCCAGCGCGACGGTCCACACGCCGGAGTGATCGAGGAAGGGCAGGGCGCTGGCGCCGAGGATCAGGTTCGTCGCCCGGCAGGCGCCCATCGTCGGGCAGGCCAGCAACGTCCGCTTGAGCGGTCCGTCATAGAGGAGCACGAAGAGGGCGACGGCGGAAGCGACCAGGCCGCTCCGCAAGGCGTTCCCCGCCAGCGCGCCGCCGAGGAACCCCAGCGCGACGCCCGCGATCAGCAGTCCAAAGCCGAGCATCGCGGCGTGCTTCGGATTGATCTCCCCCGCGGGGATCGGGCGATCGGACCGCTCGGCGGCGTCGCGGGTGCGGTCGAACCAGTCGTTCAACACCATCCCGCCGGCGTACAGGCAGACCCCGGACCCGACCAGCGCCGCCAGCGGTTGCCAGGGCGTCCAGTCGCTATGCACGATCGAGAACCCGGCCAGCACGTCCGCCGGGGCCGTGAACAGGGCGGGCAGCCGCACGAGCCGCAGCCAGGGGCGCACCCTCGACGGCGAACCGGCGTTCGACTTCGCCGCCGGTTTGGCGGACGGACTGGTCGCGGCTTTCGTCACGAGGACAGTTCTCCCAGCTTCGCCGCAACCCAGGCCGACAGGTCGCCCTGCACCTTGGCGAGCGTCGCGTCCGTCGATTCTTTGACGGCCGGCAACCGATCGGCGTCCGACACGGCCGCGTTGGCGAAGGTGTAAAACTTGATCTTCGGCTCGGTCCCGCTGGGCCGCACGGCGACCCGCACCGCGGCCGATCCGCCGGGGTCGCTTTGGAAGATCATCAGGTTGCCGTCCGGTTCGGGCAGCGCTTCGGTCCGCTCGTTGCCGGGCAGCGACCGTACTTCGTGGTCCTCGTAATCGAAGACCTTCGCCAGTTCGATCCCGCCCAGGGAGGTCGGCGGATCGCTGCGGAAGGCGGCCATCAGCTTCGCGGTCGTTTCCCGTCCGCCGCTGCCGGGCAGCTTCTCGCTGAACTGTCCCTCGGCGTGATAGCCGTGCTCGATGAACAGCTCGTCCAGTCGATCGTGCAGCGTCTTGCCGCCGGACTTCAGGCTCGCGGCGAGTTCCATGATGTAGAGCGCGGCGACCGCGGCGTCTTTATCGCGAGCGTACTGCCCGGCGAGGTACCCCAGCGATTCCTCCGCCCCGAACAGGAAGGAGTCCGGGCCCTCCTGATCCATCTTCTGGCCGATATATTTGAAGCCGACCAGCAGGTCGTCGATCACCTGCACGTCGGCGGCCTTGGCGATCGCGCCGATCAACCGCGTGGTCACCAGCGTCTCGACCACGTAGCCGTTCGCCGGCAGCGTGCCCTGCTGGTGCCGCTTCCGCAGGATGTGGTCGCAGATCAACGCCCCGACGCGGTTTCCGCTGATGTGGAGGTACTCGCCGAAGGCGTTCTTCGCGCAGACGCCGAGGCGGTCGCTGTCCGGGTCGGTGGCGAGAACGAGATCGGCGTCGATCTCCTTCGCCCGTTCGATCGCGGGGCCGTAGACCTCGAGGCGTTCGGGGTTCGGGAAGTTGGCGTCGACGGTGGGGAAGCCGCCGTCGGGGTTCCGCTGCGAATCCAGCAGTTCGACGCCGCGGAAGCCCGCCTGATCCAGCACGGCGAAGACGTTCGTCTCGCCCACGCCGTGCAGGGAGGTGTAGACCGCGGTGACGTCCCGGTTGCTGGAGAGGCTGAGGTCCGCGACGGCATCGACGTAGGCGGAATCAATCTCTTCGCCGATCACCTCGATCAGCCCGTCGTCGACGGCCCGGTCGAAATCGAGCGTCGGGATCTCCGTACTGGCGTACACGGCGTCGATGATCCCGCGGTCGTGCGGGGGGAGCACCTGAGCACCGTCGTCCCAATACGCTTTGAAGCCGTTGTCCGAGGGCGGATTGTGACTGGCCGAGACGACCACGCCGGCGTCGCAGTTCAGTTCGCGGACGGCGAAGGACAACTCCGGCGTGCTGCGAAAGCCGCGGAACATGAAGGTCCGCACGCCGCGGGCCGCCAACGTCGTCGCCGTCAGCCGGGCAAATTCCTCGCTGCGATGGCGGGTGTCGTGGGCGACGGCGGCTTTCAACCCGCCGCGCTTCGCCGCTTTCTCCGGAAACTGCTGGGCCATGTAGCGAGCCAGCCCGTCGGCGCTCTCCGCGACGGTGCGGGGGTTCATCGTCGCGGTGCCGTGGTCGCTCATCCGCCCCCGCCGACCGCCGGTGCCAAAGGGGATCACCTCGAAGTAGAGCGCGTCCAACTCCTGCCAGTCGCCGGCGTCGATCAATGACTGAATCGCCGCGTGACTGCCGGACCGATGCGGGTCGGCCAACGCTTTGGCGACGTTTTGCGCAGCCCCGGCGGACAACTCGCCGTGGTCGACGGCGGCGGAAAGCTCGGGGGACGGGGCGGGGGGCGGAGCGGCGTCGGACACGATTCGAACCTGTAATGAGGCGGCGCGGCGGGAGTGTACCGCAGGACAGGCAATCCCGTCAGCCGCACGCGCCTCGCGTGCCGGCCGTCCGTGACGCTCCCAACGCAGGCGGCTAATCTGCCGTCGCTCGCCTCGCAGGAACCCGCTCATGCCCCGCCCGCTTGCCCTCGCTCTGCTGCTCCTCGCCGGTCCGGCGTTCGCAACCCCGACCGACGACGACGCAGCCCGCCGTCCGAACGTCCTGCTGATCCTCACGGACGATCAGGGTTGGGGCGATATCCACTCGCACGGCAACGAAAAGCTCGACACGCCGAACCTCGACCGGCTCGCCGACGAGGGCGCCCGGTTCGAGCGGTTCTTCGTTAGCCCCGTCTGCGCCCCGACGCGCGCGGCGATGCTCACCGGCCGCTACAGCCTGCGGTGCGGCGTCCACGGCGTGACCCGCGGCCACGAAGCGATGCGGCCGGGCGAGGTCACGATCGCGGAGCTGTTGCAGGACGCGGGCTACCGCACCGGTTGCTTCGGCAAATGGCACAACGGCGCCCACGCTCGCACCAACCCGTACGGACAGGGGTTTGACGAGTTCGCCGGCTTCACCGCCGGTCACTGGAATAACTACTTCGACCCGCTCCTGCCGTACCCGCCGAAGCACGCCGCGACCCGAGTCGAACCCGCCGCCCCGGACGGGCCGCAGCGGTCCGAAGGCTATATCGCCGATATCTTCACCGACGCGGCGCTCCGCTTCATCGGGGATCGTTCCACCGACGCGAGCGAAGCGGCGCCGTGGTTCTGCTACGTCCCGTACAACACGCCGCACTGGCCGCCGCAGGTCTCCGAGGAGCTGTTCGCGAAGTACGTCGACCGCGGCTTCGACACCGAAACCGCCGCGGCCTACGCGATGGTGGAGAACATCGACCGCAACGTCGGTCGATTAACCGCCGCCCTGGAGCAGTGGGGGATGGCGGAGGACACGATCGTGCTGTTCCTCACGGACAACGGCCCCAACGGCAAACGCTACAACGGGCACATGCTCGGCCGGAAAGGCTCCGCCCACGAAGGCGGCGTGCGGGTGCCTCTGTTCGTCCGCTATCCCCGGATCGTGGCGCCGGAAGTCGTGGTTCGGCAGAACGCCGCTCACATCGATCTGCTCCCGACGCTGTGCGAGTTGTGCGGGGTGGAACCGCCGCAGGACCGCGTACTCGACGGGCGGAGTTTGCTGCCCATCCTCAACGGCGACGTGCCCGGCGATCCGCCGTGGGAAGATCGGCAACTGTTCACCTTCAAGGACTGGCGAGGCACGCCGAACGGCGAGCGCGGCGCCGTCCGTACCGACCGCTGGCGTTGCGTGCGGGAAGGGAAGCGCTGGGAGCTGTTCGACATGCACGCCGACCCCGGCCAGACGACGGACGTCAGCGACCAGTTTCCCAAAGTTCGAGACGACTTGGCCGAAGCGTTCGCGGCGAAGTGGGCGGAGGTGACCGCTGACGGCTTCGATCCGGTCCCGACGCTGCTGACATCCGAAATCGGCGCCACGCTGCCGGCTCACGAAGCGGAACTGCGGCCGGCTATCGGAGAGGGGATCCGGTACGTCGGCCCGAACGGTTGGGCGAACGACTGGATCCTCGGCTGGGAGGACGCCGACGCCTTCGCGGAATGGCCGATCGAGATTGAAGGCGGAGACCACCGTTACGACGTCGAGATCCTCTTCGCGGCGACGTCGGAGCAGGTCGGTTCGACCTTCGCGGTTGAAGTCGGCTCGATGGGCGAGGTCCGCGGAACCGTGGAGCGTGCTTTCGATCCGCCGCTCTATCCGTCCCCGGATCGCTTCACGCGACCGGAGGCGTACGAGAAGCCGTGGGCGACGCTGAACCTTGGGACGGTCCTCCTCCGCGAGGGAACCGAAACCCTGCGTTTGAAGGCGATCAAGAAGCCTGGGGAGACGATGCCGGAAGTGAAAGCCGTGCGGCTGCGGCCCGTGTCGGTCGGGAGTCCGCATTAGGGCATTTGAGTCAGGCCATCAGAGGCGTCCCCCCGCCCCGATCAGGCGACAGGGAATCGCCCCGGTCCTCCGTGGCGGGGCGCCGGATAGACTGTCTGAACGGCCGAACACGCGACCCGCTGCCGGGGTCGGCCGAGACCGCCAGGGCTGAATCTCTCGCCCCCGGCCCCACAAAACACGGCGGGTTCGGAAGCTTCGTTCCTCATGCGTATCGGCTATCTCTCGACCTACCCGCCGGCGGAGTGCGGGATTGCGACCTACACCCAATACCTGCGGGAGTCGCTCGACCCCGCGGCTCACGAATCGTTCGTCATTTGTCAGTCGGGGGGGGCCGGAGAGGGCGTCTTCCCGCTGTGGCACCCGGGCGAGCGGTTCAGCGAGCATGTGTTCGGCACCGCGACGCGAATGACGCCGGATGTGATGCACATCCAGCACGAGTACGGCCTGTTCGGTTCCCAGCACGGCGCGGAGATCGTCGATTTGCTGCTCCGCCTGCGGCTGGCGGAGGTGCCGACGGTCGTCACGCTGCACACGGTCTACGAGACGATCACCGACGCTCAGCGGATGGTTCTGCGACACATCGTCGAGGACGCCTCCGCGATCGTCGTGCATGAGGACTATCAAAAGGCCACGCTTGATCGGGAGTTCGGTCGGCCGGAGAAGGTGCACGTGATCGAACACGGCATCCGCGAGGTTCGCCCCGTCCCGAACGCCAAGCAGCGGTTGGGGTTGGCGGGGAAGAAGGTCGTGCTGATGTGCGGCTACTTCCGCAAGACGAAGGGCTTTGACGAGGCCCTGCGGTTCTTCCCGGAGGTCGCCGAGAACTGCGACGACGCGGTCCTCGTGATGGCCGGCAAAATCCGCGGGACGGAAGCGAAGGACGTGCAAGCGGAGCTGTATGCCGCCCTCGATGAAATGCCGTTCGCCGACCGCGTGAAGTACTTCCGCGGCCAGTTCCCGCAGTACACTCTGGACGCCCTGCTGAGCGCCGCGGATTGCGTGGTGCTGCCGTATCGAACCGGCGCCCAGAGCGGCATGCTCAGTCAGTGCCTCGCCTTCGGCGCCCCGGTCGTGGCCAGCGGCCTCAACGCCTTCCGCGACGTGCTGGAGCGAACCGGCGGCGGGCTGATTTGCGATCACCCGGAAGAATACGGCTCCGCGATTACCCGGGTGCTCACCGAGCCGGAGTTGGTGAACGACATTCGGCAAAGCGGTCGACGCTACATCCGTGAGACCGGCGGGTGGAGCCGCGTCATGGAGCGTCACATGTCCGTGTACGAACCGCTGGTCAGCCCCGCGGGATCACGCGGCGAGTACGCATTCATCCCGGAGCCGAGCGTCGAGAGCCGCGACGCGACGAACTCCTCCTCGCCGGACCATCGGTTTACGTCGCCTTCCAAAGAGCGCGGCTTCCGCGCCCGCGACGGATACCCGGCGCTTGCCGCAAGCCACTGACGAGTCGGTTCCCGGCCCCCGGCCCCGCAAAAGACGCAGATGAACGCCTCCGCGGAGCGATCCACGGCGGCGTTCAGCAATTATTGGGCGTTTCTTCTCCGCGGAGCACGCGGATCAGTTCTTCCGGCGGCCCGCCTTTGGGGACATAAGCGGCGGCGCCGGCTTCGCACATGGCTTCGGCCATGTCGTCGCGGTCATGCATCGAGAGGCCGATCACGCGGACGTTCGGCATCAGCTTTCGGACCTCGCGAGTCGCCTCGATACCGTCCATCCGGGGCATGGTGACATCCATCACGACGGTATCCGGGCGCACCTCTTGGACGCGTTCGACGGCTTCTCGGCCGTCAGCCGCCTCGCCGACCACCTCAACCCCCTCCGTGCCGGCCAGCAACCCCGCCAAGGCGGTCCGCACGATGAGATGGTCGTCGACGATCATCACCCTCACAGTAGGAAGAGCAGGGGCGGTAACGGGCATCGACTGCGGTTGACTAACGTGCGGATGGGGCGGAAGAGTAAGCGTCGCGACGAATAAATTCGAGGTCTGGCGAATCTTTAAGGCACCGCCAGCCAAGGCGGCTTGTTCCCGAAGGCTGAACAAGCCAAATCCCTCGGCGGCGTCCTCGGATGTGTCGCCGGCCGCCCGTTTCGGTCGTCCGCCGTTCGCTCCGTCCTGCTCCAGTGGGTTCGAGACGACCAACTGGAGTCGGTAGTCGTCGGTGCGCCCCAAAGCAACCCGGACCGGCGAGCGGGGTGCGTGCTTCGTAGCGTTGAACAGCAATTCGCGTGCCGCATGGAACATCAGCGGCCCCGCTGGCTCGGATCGATCGACAAATCCGGACGGGGGTGGTTGATCGTCCGCTAAGCCGGTGAAACGAACCGCGTGTTGGAATCGTTCCTCGCTTCGTCGGCACAATGCGACGAGAGCCGGCACGAGTCCGCGGTCGTACAACACGGTCGGGACCAACTCCTGCGTGAGGGATCGGGCCCGTGCCATCGCTTCATCAAGCAGTTGGACCGTTGCGCCAGCTGGCCCGCGTTTCCCCTCCATCTCCTTCCGTTCCCGCACGAGCAACCCGGAGGCGGAGATCTTCGCCGCCGCGAGCACCTGCTGAATGTCATCGTGGACCACATGGGCCAAGCGCCGGCGCTCACGGGCTTCGGCTTCCGACAACCCTTTGGCGAGTCGCTCCAGCCTCGCCTTCTGACGCCGAACCCGAGTCGTCCGTGAGGCGACCTGGAGCTCCAGCGTCGCGTTCAGTTCGTGCAGTTCCTGCTCCGCGCGAACCTTCTCGGTGATGTTCTCCACGACGGAGATCGCGTACTCCGGTTCCTTCTCCGCGGTGAGTTGCATCGCCACCGTGAGCTGAATCCAGATCACCTCGCCCGATTTGTGGAAGTACCGCTTCCGCATGGTGTACGAAGGGATCTCGCCGCTGAGCAGGCGGCCGAACAATTCCAAATCGTTCGACAGATCGTCCGGGTGCGTGATGTCCTGAAAGGTGAGAGCGCGAAGCTCGTCTTCCGGATATCCGACGATCTCACACAGCCGGCGGTTGACCTCCAGCCAGGAGCCGTCAAGCCCGACGTGGGCCACGCCGACGCCGACGTTGTCGAACGTGCCGCGGAAACGGCGCTCGCTCTGCTTCAACTCGTCCGCGAGACGCAAGGTTCTCGCGTCCGTGGCGGCCCGCTCGACCACCACGGCGGCCGTGTGCACCAACGGATCGACGACCTTGAAGTCGCGATCGTTCGGCACCCGTGCGTGATCGTGATAGATCGCGAACGTGCCGAGCACGGCGCCGTCGGCGGCGAAGATCGGGTTGGACCAAACCGCTTTGAGGTCATGGGATGCCATGAAGTCGCGGAACTGCTCGCAAAGCGGGTCCGCGGAGAGATCTTCCACGATCACCCGCTTTGCTCGAATCGCCGCAGCCCCGCAGGCTCCGCCCGTCTCGTCTGCGGCGAGACCGTCGATGCCTTCCCGGAAGCTGTCCGGCAAGCTGGGCGCGGACGCGAGCCGCAGCTTCTCCCCCGGGACGGTCCCCCTGCCCGGGCCCGCCGGGGGCAAGGCGCCCTCCGCGGCCCCGTCTCGCAGGAGAATGCACACGAGATTCGGCGTCGGCAGGTGCCGTTCCGCGGCCTCAGCCAAGACGCTGAGCACCTCGGGCAGCGGGTCGCCGACGGCGAGCCTTCCCAAGCACTCCCGCCGGGCGTTCGACACCTCTTCGGCCCGCACCCGCTCTGAAATATCGCGGCAGATCGTCGAAAAGTGCGTGATCGCACCGACTTCGTTCCGATGGGCGAGCACCGTCTGGGAGACCGGCAAATGCGTGCCGTCCGCCTTCAGCAGGACCGAGTCTCCGCTCCAGCGTCCCTCCCGCCGGGCGGTCTGCATCGCAATGGCGGTCGTTCGGCCTTCGCCCTCGGCGGGGTGAAACTCCCGGGCGGAACGTCCCTTCGCCTCTTCTTCGGTCAGGCCGACGATTTCTCGCCCCGCGGCGTTCACGAATTCCGCCCGGCCCTCGGCGTCGCATACGCCGACGAAGTCCGGGGCGTTTTCCAATACCTCAGTCCAGAGTTCTTGTCGGCGGAGCGCTTGCTGCACCTCCGTGACGTCCAGCAGTGTGACGGTGAGCGCGGTCACCGGTCCGGCTCGCCCCGCGGCTCGCCACTCCGGATAGACAGCCGCCCGAACGGTGCGGATCGTTCCGTCCGGCCGGACCCATCGAAACGTCGGTTCGCTCCGCTCGCCGCGGGCGCCTGACTCGTAGGCCTGTTGCACCAGCGGCAGATCTTCCGCCTGAACTCCGGCGAACAGATCCTGCAGCGGGTACGGCCCCAATTCGTCCGGACCGCGTCCGGCAATCCAAGCTGCCTGCGCGTCACGAGTGACCGTCCCCGTCGTGAGGTCGAATCGGCAGACGCCCAGCTTGGCCACATCCAAAGCGATCTGTCGCAGTTCCTCCGAATTGCGGCTCTCCAGTTCGGCACGCTGCTGCTCGGTCAGGTCCAGCACGAAGCAGACCCCGCCGGCGTCATCCACTTTCGCGGCCCCCAGCAGGATCGGCATGCGGGAGCCGTCTCGACGGATGTATTCCTTCTCGTACGCCTGGACGCGACCGACGTCCTTTAATTCCCGAACCTTCGCCTGATCGAGCGCGGCGTATTCCGGCGGGGTCATCGCCGCCCAGTCCAGGCGGCCGGCCTCGAGATCCGCCCTGCTGTATCCCACGGCTTGCAGGAAGGTGTCGTTCGCCGCCGAGATCGAACCGTCAAAGCCGAAAAATAAGATTCCCAGCAGGTCCGTATCGAACAAGCGGCGCAGTCGAATTGCCGTCCCCGGATCCGCCGGGTCGAAAACGCGAGGCGAAATAGCGGCGTCCGTCACCGAGACGTCGTCCCCTCAGCCGCCGCATCCGATTCATCGCCTTCCGTCAAAACCTGCATCCGCAGGTTCCGCCAAGCGACGGGGGCGCCGTGTCCCAGGAACCCGAACGCGCCGGACTCCCGTAGCAGTCCCGGGTGCTCCTTGCCGTCGATCGTGCCGTCGGCGGACGCTTCGCGGATGTCCACGTCGACCAGCGTCTTGCCGTTGAGCGTCACCGTCACTTGGTCGCCGCGGACGACGATCTCCTCACGGTTCCAATGCCCGGCCGGGGCAAGATAGCCGCGTAACGCCGGGGCGACGCCGTAGATCGAGCCGTGGGCCTGCCACGGTTGAATCGTGCGGTACATCGGAGCGGCGTTATCCAGCAGCTGAGATTCCATGCCGCTGTAAGCCGCGTTCTGTCCTTTCGCGAACCGCAGGCCCACGCCGTTGTTTCCGCCCGGCGGGAGGCGGAACTCGAACCG
Organism: Alienimonas chondri; assembly: GCF_013036045.1. Taxonomy (GTDB): domain Bacteria; phylum Planctomycetota; class Planctomycetia; order Planctomycetales; family Planctomycetaceae; genus Alienimonas; species Alienimonas chondri. Next base: position 21,325 of record NZ_WTPX01000011.1, on the reverse strand, counting down.
CACGGCGAAGTCCGCAAACTCGTCCTTCAGATAAAGGTTGCCGCCCTGACAGGTCAGCACGCCGTCTTCAACCGAGTAGCCGTCCGTATCACCTTCCCAACCCTCCAGGCCGGGTTTGAGCGGCAAGGCGGTGAAACCGGCTTCATTCCCCATTTCCATGCGTTCATCCGTCTGACGAATGAACGTCAGCGCGGCGCCGGTCCCGGTCACGGCGAACGGCACGGGGTCGGCGTTCGGCCCCGGCGAATCGACGGCGATGAGCACGGGCGTGCCGTTGAGGTAACAGGTCACGCATCCGTCCGCCGTGCGGACGTAGACCCGATTGACGGCCGAAGCGTCGAAGGCCGCGGCGGCGGCCTCTCGGTCCAGCATTACGCAGGGCAGCGCCGACGTGGCGCCCGCCGCTCCCGTCGGGCCGAGGTCCGCGACGGCTGCGAGCGGATTCGCCACGTTCGTGACGCCCTCTGCGTTGAACGAAAAACTCATGCTGGGGCCGGGCGTGCCGACCTGCGTGCCGACGGTGAACGTGGCCTGTTGATCGCCGCTCAGCGGACCGAAGACTGCATGAGCATCCGCCCCGACGGTCGCCGTATTCCCGGACGCTTCGTTCCAGCCTTCGCCCGCTGCGGAGCCGTCCGGCAGCAGGAAGCCGCTTTCGGGCATACGGCGGGGGATCTCGCGCACCTTCACGTTCCGCCAGCGGGTCTCGCCGCCGTGCGTTTGCAGGATGATCGGCCCGGCGGGGAACAGCGGCAGGGAGCGGTCCCAGTAGTTCTCCAGCGTCGCCTCGTTGACGATCCGCTTGCCGTTGAGGTCCACCGTCACGGACGAGCCGACGACGCGAATCACGAAGGTGTTCCACTCTTCCATCGGGTTGTCGGCCCGCTGCGAGGGGTCTTTGCCGCGGTTGTTCGGACCGCTCTTGGGATTGTTCCACAGGCCGCCGGACCCCTTGGCGTTGCCGTAGCCGCGGGGGTCGTCGCCGTCCGGATCCCAGATCTGCACCTGCGGACAGCCGCGGATATAAACGCCGCTATCGGTGCCCGCCGTGATCTTCCAGTCGAGGGAGAGTTCGAAGTCCGCGTAGTCACGGGCCGTCCAGAGATACGGGCCTTTGCCGTCGTTGACGATTTCCGGGCCGCCGTCGCCCTGCTCGATGGTCCAATGTTCGCGGCCGGCGGCGGCGTGGGTCTCCAAGAACGCGGCGCGTTCCTTGGGGGTCATCGCCGCGATCTTGCGAGGATCGGTGTGCGGCGCGAAAAACCACCCGTCGAAGTTCTCGCCGTTGAAGATCGCCGTCGCCTCCGAGGGTTCGGCTGCCTTCCGCGGTTCGTCCGCAGCGGACGCGGCCAACGCCGGCCCCAGCAGGAGGGCGGCGGCAAAGAGCGGAGCGGAAAACTTCGACATAGATGTTTCTCGTGCGAGCGGGGGCACGATTCTCTCCCAGCGCCGCGCCGGGCACAATCGGGCACGGAACCGGCCGGGCATCAGAACGTCCGGCTCTCCCGCCGCACCGCCGCCGCTTCGACGGCAGCCGGCCGAACGGACATCGGCGGGTAGCGCCCGCCGGCGGGAACCCCGGCGACGCCGCCGCGGCCGAAGGTCCAGTCTTCCTCCGTGAGCGGGTCGGCGACGAGATGGCGGCCGAATCCGCCTTCCAGCCGCGTCCATTCCGCCCGCCCCCCGAGCCAACGCCCCGCGGCGCTTAATGGCCCGGCCTCCCCCACCATGCACCCCAGTTGGCAACGAACGCCGCGGTCCACGGCGAAGCGATAGACGTCCCACAGCCGCAGCAGTCCACCGTTTTTGCTGAGCCGCAGATTGAATCGGCAGGTCGAGTCGAGGGCGACCAGCCGCTTGGCGTCCGCGGGGCACAGCACGGATTCGTCCCACACCACCGGCAACGCGAGATCCCGCGGCAGTTCCGCTTCCCGGCCGCGGGGGACGGGCTGTTCGACGCTCTCGAACCCGAGTGCAGTGAGCATCGCGCATTTCGCCGCGACCTCGGCCGGTTCCCACGCCTCGTTCGCATCGGCCCGGAGGGCGACGTGCGGTCCGAACCAACGCCGGGCCTGCCGCGCGGCGGCTTCGTCGTCACCGACGCCGAGCTTCAATTTAGCGTCGCGGAACCCCCACATCCGATAGGCAAGCGCCGCGGCCCGGCGCTTCCACGCCTTGCCGGTGGTGAGGACGACGCCGTACCGGACCTTCCAAGCGGCTTGAGGCCGCTGTTGGAGACACGCCTTCGGCTGGGGCGAGCGGAGAAACGGGAACGGGTCGACGCCGAACGCTCCCAGCACGGCCGTCTCGACGGCACATCGCACCGTGTTCCCGTCGCCGGGTCGGTCGCTCGGCGCCGGGAGGAATGGGCCGTGCAGCCAGGCGACCACCGCGGCGTCATCCGGCAGCGGCGGGGGCGGTTCGATGCGGGCAAGCTGGTCGAAACAGCCTTCGATCGTCTCGCCAGTCACGTACTCCCGCGGCAGCCCCTCGCCCCAACCCACGCGGCCGTCGTCGGTGTCCGCCCGGACGAACAGCGTTTCGTTTTCTGTCCGCGTATGGGAGGCGTGCGAGACCTTCCGTCTCAGCGGGACGCGGACATGGAAAAACGTCAGCCGGGCGAGTCGCGGCACGCGATCAAGCTCCGTCAGCCGGCGCGCCGTTCGGCTCGTTCCGCTGCGCCCACTCGACCGCGGCGGGCATCACCTCGTGGAACAACGCCTCAGCGGTGTAGCCGAGTTCCTCCTTCGCCCGGTCGATGCAAAAGTCGAGGTTCAGCCCGAGGAACTTCACTCGAGCCGACGACAGCAGCGGTGCGTGGTCCTTGCCCATCAGGCGGTAGCTCGCTTCCAGCGTCGCCGCGAACGCCTTGGCGACCGGCAGGGGAACGCTGCGGGTCGGCACGGGCAGATCGGCGGCCTCGCAGATCACGCGGATGAACTCGCGGCGGGTGACGAGGCGACCGTCGGTCAGGTTGTACGCCTTGCCGACCGCTCCGGGAGCGGTGAGCGCCGCGACGACCGCGTCCGCGACGTTCGCGGCGGCGACGTTATTCAGCAGTTGCTCGCCATCGCCGAGGAACGCGAACCCGCCGCTCTTCAGCTTCGCCAGCAGCTTCGGCAGGACGGTCCGATCCCGCACGCCGTACACGAACCCCGGCCGAACGGCCGTCGCCGGCACGAGCGGGATGCCGTTCGGGCCGTCGAGCACGAGCAGCTCGCTCTCCGCTTTGGTGAGGGTATACCCGTCGATGCCCTTCACGTTCGGCGGTTCGGACTCGTCCGTGCCGTGATGATCGCGGGCTTCGTAGACCCCCAGCGAAGAGACGTGGACCAACCGCCGCAGCACCGGATCAGGATTCTCTCCCCATTGCTCGGCGAGTGCCCTCAGCAGCGCTTCGGTTCCGCCGACGTTTACGCTGCGGTACTGCTCGACCGGCCCCCAGTCGCCCACCTTCGCGGCGCAGTGCACCGCGTGCGTCACGCCCGCTGCCGCGGAGGCGAGCGATTCGGCATCCGATAAATCGCCCGAGACGACTTCGCAGCCGAGATCCGTGAGGAACCCGGCGTCCTGCGGCGATCGGCAGATCGCCCGCACGGCGACGCCGTCGGCCCGCAGACGCTCCGCGACGTGACTGCCGACCAATCCCGTCCCGCCGGTCAGCAGCACGAGGGTATCCGGCGGCAGAGGGGGAATGTCGTTCACGGCCGGATGGTAGCGTCGTCGCCGGAGCGATCACCCTCGGCCCGCGTCCGACGCCATTCCCGCCAAAGCACCCGGGGGAAGTGCACCAGGTCGTTCGCATATCGACCCGCCAGCCGCTTCGGTTCGAGGCCGAGCCGAAACACCCATTCCAACCCCACCCGCCCCAGCCAGCGCGGGGCGCGGGTCACGTTGCCGGCGAGGAAATCGATCGTCGCCCCGACGCACAGCGCGACGCCGCAGGTCAGCGCCTCGCGGTGGGCATGCACCCACTTCTCCTGCTTCGGAAAGCCGAGTCCGACGATCAGCACATCCGGCTTGGCCTCTTCGAGGAGGGCGAGAATCAGCTCGTTCTCTTGCGGGTTACGTTCAAACCCCAGCGGCGGACAATGCGTGCCGACGACCTCCGCGTGGGGCGTGTCGCGGGCGATGTTGGCGGCGGCGATCTCCGCGACGCCGGGGCCGGCGCCCAGCAGGAAGACCCGCAACGGTCGCTTCGCATTGGCGGACGCCAGCAGGGACGGGACGAGGTCGGAACCGGGCACGCGTTCCGGGACCGGCTTGCCGAACCATCTGGAGGCGGCGACGACCGGCGTGCCGTCCGCCAACGTGAGGTCCGCCGCTCGATACGCCTCGACCATCAACGGGTCGGCCGTGCGATGCAATTTGACGAGGTGATCGACGTTCGGCGTGACCACCACCTTCGTCCCGCCGCTGGGCCGGTCGGCGTCGCGCCAGTCGTCGACCCAGCGGTGAATCCGGGCGATCGCCTCGCCCAGCGTCACCGGGTCGAGCCTCAGGCCGAACAGGGGAACCGGCGGGACGCTCGTTGCCGGGGCCACGGTCACCGGGCGATCGACGGCGACGGAGCCGGCGGGGGCGGGGGGGGAAGCGAGCGTGCTCATCGCGGGGCGCTTTCGGCGGCGCGTTCGGTGCGGACCCATTCGGTCTCGACCCGATTCGTGAGGAAACGGCTGTAGATCGGCAGTTTGCGAAAGACGAACTTCGGTACGGACAGCAGCGCCGCGGCCGACACCCGGTCCCGCCCGAACGTCGCCCATCCGATGACGACCGCCGCCGCGACCATCGCTCCCGCGACCCCGTGCACGACGAGGGCGGCGATGAAGCCGGTCCACCAGGCCACGAACGCCAAGACGGCGGCGACTGCGAACCAGCCGGCGACCAGCATGCTGAACGGCGGCACGGCCAAGTCCGCCGCCAACCCGATGGCACGCAGGTCGTCCTTGATGACGCCCTGACGGAGCAGGAGGGGCACCCCGCGCATCAGCGTCTGCAAATGCCCCTGTTCCCAACGCGTCCGCTGACCGTCGAAGCCCCGCAAGCTTGTGGGCAGGGGACTGGTGACCCGCACCTCGGCTAGGAACCGGGCCGGCCGGCCGGAAATCGCGGCGTCCACGCCCATCTGCATGTCCTCCGCGAGTTCACCGCCGAACACCCCGCCGCCGCGGGACTTCGCTTCGGACCGTTTCCGATCCAGAAACGATCCGGGCAGCGCCATGCCCGTGCCCATTAATTGACACGGGATGCCGAGCCGCGCCGAGCCGCGGGGGCGGATGTAGTTTTTGAATAGCATCCCTAACTCCGAAACCGCCATCAGCCCGGCGGCGTCGGCGTCGGTGCGATCGTCCACGACGCTCAGCGTGCGGGCCTGAACCGGGCGACCGGTCGCGGCGCAGGTCGCCATCAATCGGTCCACGCCGCCGAACGAAACGCGACAGTCCGCGTCGAGTACGAAGACGGACTCCGGCATTCGACCGTCCTCGCTCTGCTCGGCGAGCCAATCGAGGGCGTAGTCCAGTGCATAGCCTTTGCCGCGGCGGTCCGGGTCGGTTCGCTCGAGGAGGGCGAACCGCGAGTCGACGATTCCGCCTTGTTTCGTGGCCCCACGGACCGCGGCGGCGGCGGTGTCGTCCGTGCAGTTGTCCGCGATCACCACCAGCCGATCTTGCTCGCTCAGTTCCGGCAGCAGGGCGGCGACGATCTCCGCCAGCGGAGCGCCTTCATTGTGGGCCGGCATGAGCGCCACGCCGCCCGGCCGATCGTCGCCGGAGACCGCCGGCAGTTTGCGGGCCGGGAGGAGCGAGGCGAACACCTGAACCGCGAACACCGCCGCCGGCGCAAGCCAAAGCAACAGGACTCCCAGCGCCAGGATACGAAGCGGCAAATCGAACATGGCGGCGGTCGATGAGGGACGAAGTGATCGGGGGAGCGGCGACGGGCGATAGGCCGGCGTTCACCGCAGAGACAAGCGTTCGCGCAGCGGCCGGACCCACGCCGCGGCGGCGCGGGCCGGGGCGCCGGCGGGATGGGACTTGAGCAGGTCGCGAACCCGACGGGCCGCGGCGGCGACCTGCGTCGCCCGCCCCGGCGTCTCGGCGAGACCGCTGAGAAGCGGAAAATGATCGGTGGCGTAGTCCGCCTTGTACGCCTCGTCGTCCCGGCCGAGGTCCACCGCCGTCACCCCGCGATCCGCGGCGTGACGCAGCAGTTCCATCATCAGAACGTTTCCCGGGCTCAGGGACCGAGCGGACGGGTCGTAGGCGGGGAACCAGGCGTGCAGTCGCGGGCCGCTGCGAAGCGCCAGGTGCGCGGCGACCACCTCGCCGCCCGCCCGCAGCGTGCAGAACACCCCGCGGAATCCTTCGGCGCCCCGCTCGCGGCTTTTCTTGGCGGTCGATTCGTCCGCCGGCCGAGCGTCGCGGCAGCGAGCCAGCAGGTCGCTGACCCACGGGGCCGCCAGCACGTCGCAGAATCCGGTCGCGGCATATTGCGCCCGCTTCCAGGCGAGCAGCCGTTCCCACGCCTGCGGATCAGGGTCGTGCCAGGTGAAGGTCACTTCGCTGCGTTCGCGCCGCATCCGGCGGTGGAACTGAAATACCTTCTTGTGGCGCTTCGACCCAAGGGCTTCACGGCGACGCAGGAACGCGTCGAATCCGCCTTCCAGGTTCACACGGACGCCGGTCCCAGGGCTCGCATCGCCGCGAGTCCTGGTCGCCTGAGCGAACGTCCGCTGGCCGGGGGGCAGCATGTGAAACGCATACGATCGCAAGCCGCTGCCACGCAGGACGTCGATCGCGTTCCGACGGAACGAATCCGGAGCGACGACGCCGTGAAAGTCGCACAGCCGCCCGCCCGGGGGCGTCGCACGCCCCCACCGACCGCGTTGAAAGGGGAAGAAGGCCGTGCCCGTACCGCCCGAAGCGCTTTCATGGGAGGGCAACAGGGCGACGCGAACGTCGTCGCGAGCATGTGCGGCCCGAGCCTCCGCGACGAGTCGCGTAAACGTCGGGTGGAAGTAGGGGCTCGCCAACTCCGGCCGGGACCGGTGCAGCGTCTCCCAAGCCGCGATCTCCTCGTCCGACAACGCCGACGGCCGCACGACCCGCGCCGGGGCGGCGCCGGCCGGGTCGATTTGCGGCGGACGGGAGGGGAAGGGCATGACGTGGCGCGTGGCGGGCGATCGAGGAGGAGAGCAATCCGACGTTCAGAAGGGTCGGGCGCCCGCGGTGAGGACTTTGACGCGACGCACGAGGCGGCGGAGCGGCTCCGCGGCGGGGCTGTTTGCGGCGGTCGCTTTCGCTCCGCGGAAGGCCTGTCGACATGTGCGAGCCAGCGGGGCGACGGCTCGGAAGTCCACGGAGCCTTCGGCCACCTCACGGGCGTCGCTGGCGAAACTGCGTTTGTAATCCTCCGGCCCCTTGCCGAGTTCGACGCGCGTAATGCCGTCCGCCGCAGCCGCCTCCGCGGCTCGCAACGTGCAGATGTGCCCCGGACCATGCGAGGAGTAAGCCGTGTCGTAGGCGCAATACCAACTGTGCAGCACGGCTCCGCAGCGCATGCCGAGATCTCCGGCGACCATCTCTCCGTTGCGGAACAGGACGGAGAACCGCCCGGTCAGTCGCGGCGAACGCATGGTCAGCAGGTCGACCAGCAGTTCCCGCGGCCATCCGAGCGTGAACATGTCGAAGAGCCCCGCCGCGGCGTACTGCGCCCGTTTCCATTCGATCAATTGATCGAGGAGGTCCACGTTCGGAACGTGCGGCTCGAAGGTGAGGGGACCGTCCTCTCGGTCGAACTTGCGATCCATGCGGGCGACCTGTTTGACCTTCCGCGAACCCGCGGCCCGGCGGCCCTGATAATACGCCTCGTAGCCTTCTGAGAGATCGAGGTAGGCGCTGGGGTCGCGACGCTCCACGAACGGAGCGAAGGCGGGGTGCGGGAGGAGGTGATCGAACTTCCACACCCGCAGTTCGCACGCGGCCAGCAGCGTCCGCAGGTCGATCGGCAACTCCGCCGGGGCGAGCAGTCCGTGGAAATCGTTCAGCCCGCCGCCCACCGGCCGGCCGACCCCGCCGCCGTCTGTCTGGTAGGGGAAGAAGCCGAGAGGCGGGTCCGTCCCCGGCACAGCGCCGTCCCCGTGGAGCAGGGCGACGAACACGCCGCCCCGATGCCGTTCGACGAGGTCGGCGAACTCCGGCGACAGATACGGCGTGGGCGTGGGCATCGCATCCATGAAGCGCTCCCAAGCGGTTCGCTCGGCGGCCGACAATTCGCTCGGCCGGCGGATCACGATCGGACCCATCATCGACGAAGAAACGCCTGATGACGCGACGCTGCTCGGGGCGGAGCCTTTGGCGTGGGCGACGTCGATCACGGGCGCGGGAGCGATTCGGGAAGCGGGACGCTCGAATCTAGGTCACGCAGACGCTCCGTGTGGCCTTTTCACCACCTCAACCGTTCCTTTTCGCCACGACGTCCTGATCGCGCGGATCCGCTTCGGCGATTCGAACCTACGGCGAGTCAGCGAGGCACGGTGACCGGCAAGCCGACGACGTACCGACCGCAATCGGCCAGATAGCGGCGAGCGACCCGCAATCGGCAGCGACGCCCGCGCTCAAGCTCCACGTCTCCACGCACCTTGGCCCACAGCCAGGGCGGCGTCAGCGTCAGGAACGACTGGCCCAATCGCGCCAGCCACATCGCCGCCAGCTTGACGCGGCCGAGTCGCTCGAAGTCTCGTTCCGCGGTGCCGTTTCCGATGATGTCGCACAGTCGGTAGAGATAGGCGTCGTTCATCCGATCCGCCGGAATGCAGTGATGGACGACAGCCTCCGGCGTGTACCAGACCTGAAATCCGGCATCGGCGGCCCGCACGTAGAAGTCCGTGTCTTCGCCGCGGTCCAGCGTCGGGTCGAACGGGCCGACCCGTTCAAACACCTCCCGATGAGCCATCATGTTGCCGGCGCCGGGCGTCGTCTTGAGATCGTAGCGGCGAACGGCGGGCATCCCGACGCTGGCGCCGAGCAACATGCGGGTGAACGGGGCGAGGTCGCGATTCTCGAATGCCGGCGGGAGATGCAACCGAACTCGGCCGCCGACGAACTTCACATCCTTCTGCTGCGCCAATGCGAACAGCTTGCATAGCCAGTCCGGTTCGGCGAGTTGATCGTCGTCGAAGCTGGCGATCCAGTCGCCGCGGCTTTCGAGCACGCCGCGCTGCCGAGCCGTCGCCACGCCCGGGGTGGGTTCGTACACCCGTGCGACGGGAATCGGAGACGACGCGGCGACCTCTTCAACCACCGCCGCCGTGTGGTCCGTGCTGCCGTTGTCCACGACGAGCAGATCGACCCGCAGGCCGGCGTGGTCCAACTTGGTCAAGCTCTGCAGCGCCCGCCGCAAACTGTCGGCGCGATTGCGGGTGCAGACGACGACGGTCACCGACGGCAGCGTCGGCGGGAGATCCGTCGGCTCCGAGGATTCCTTTCGGCCGTCCCGCGCCTCGTCCCCGACCCGCCAGCAGGCCTGCGAGGGGTCGGCGGGACTTGCGGACGAACGCACAGCAATCATGACATCAAGCGAAGGGGGAGAGATCCGCGATGCTCCGTCTCTCTCAGCGTAGACCGAAGCCCGGGGCGAGGGGGAGATCTCAGCGGGCAATGTTCGACTCTGTCCGCCCAGCGCTCTGTTGCGACCGGACATTCGATTCCGGCCCGTCGGACGGCCCGTATGACTGGATTTCGGACCCTGTGACGTGCGGGGCGGGAGCGTCGAGCCAATCGGCGCCAAACGGCGAGACGGTTTCCTGCGGATAGACGAACAGCTTGGCCAAGCCGCAGCTGATCAGGAACGGGGTGAACAGCACCATGCTCATGGCAGACTCGGTGAAGGCGTTGAGCAACCCCACGGCCAGCAGGCCCGCGATGTAACCGGCCAGCGGTTCGCCGACCCCCGAAGGCGGAACGCCGGGACGTCCCTCCGCGGCCCGCTCGCCCGCGGCATACCGCTGGATCGCGGCGAACCAGGCCCACAGCAGCGCCGGCACGAGCAGGGCCAAACCGACCTTCCCCACGCTCAGCAGGATGTCGCGATAGGAACTATGCGCTTCGCGCAGCCCCCAGCCGCAGTTCTCGCTGACGATCGCGACGTGTTCCGGGGTCCAAAAACTGTCGTAGCCGTAGCCGGCGAGCGGTCGCCGCTCCATAAACCGACCGATCTCCGCCCAGATTTCGTGGCGTCCGGTGAGAGAGGAGAGCTGCTCCGACCGGCCCAGCGTCGCCGCGTCCATCGCTCCGCCCAATGGATCCGAGCCGAGCGAGAGCGCCGTCATCAACGCCGCCCCCCCGACCGTTCCGCCGGCCACCGTCGCCGCCAGCCGCCATCGCGGCGGGACCGTGATCGCGGCCAGCAGTCCCAGACAGAGCGCCAGCCCCGCGGCGCTGGTCCGACTCTTGGTGAGCAGGGTGAACAGTACGCCGGCGGCGATCAGCGCCGGCAGCCAGAGGCCGAAGGACGCCGACTGCGGTTCGTCAGTGGATTCGCTCACTCGTGCAAACCGACGTTCGGAGCGCCAGAGGACGAACGCCCCGGCGATCATGCTGGCCAGCGTGAGGCCCTGCGTGTTCGGGTGCATCGTTCCGGCGAAGCGGTAGTCGCCGCCCCACGGTCGAAACGTGCCGAGCGAAATTTCCGCCATGACGCCGATCGAGAGATAAATCGCGGGCAACAGCACGCCCAGCCACACGATCCGTCGGGGCGAAAGCACGCGGGCGACGCCGAGACTCCCCGCGGTCCAGCACCCCAGAACGATCAGCTTGCGGATCGTTTGCCCCGGTTCGTGACTCCACAGCACGCTCGCGAAGCACCAGGCGAGGTACATCGCCAAGACCCACGCGACGGGATGCGAACGACGGGCGACGCCGGCCCACTCGCACAACAAACTCGCCGTTTTCCCGCCGGGCCAATAGGGCGACCACCACGTCGGCAGCGGGCGAGCCTGCCGTCGGCGGTCCTGCGCCAGACACCACACGCCGCACCCGCCCAGGGTCAGGAACGCGACCTGTCGCAGCGCATTGCCGCCGGAGGCCCGGGCTTCCATCTCGTCGGCGGACTCCGTGAACGCCTCGGCGGCGCTGGTGCTCCAAGACTGCCCCGCGAGGTAGAACGGCATCCCCACCAGGAAGGCCGCCGCGAGGAACAGCCGTTTTCCGCCGGGCAGGCGGCCGCGCCACAACGCCTCGGTCGCTTTTCGATGGACAGACGCCCGGTCGAACGCTGCGGCGGAGCCGACTGCGGAGCGGGACGGGGCGGCGCTCATGCGGGAACGAACTCGGGGACCGACGGACCAGCGACGGAGCGTCGCCGGTCAACCGTGCGTCGCCCCGGAACTGCGGGACGCGGGAATCTCCCGAGGCGAACCGATTGCGACGGTCTTTCCTCTGCCGTTCGCTACAGCCGCGCCCCGCCGGGGTCCGCCGAAGCCGGATTCACCGGAGCCGGATTCACCGGAGCCGGATTCACCGGCTCGGCGGTCGGCACGTCGTCGACGCCCGGCGCATCTCGAAGGAACGTCAGCTTCCAAAGTCCGCAATACATCAGGAACGGGAACAGCCGCGTATCGCAGACGAGGTGCTCCAAGACGCTGTTCACGCAGCCGCAGATGAGAATGCCGAACACGAACGCGGGCAGGGCGCGGCGTTGGGCGAGGAACTCTCGACCGCTGCGGAGCAGGCCGAAGGCCAGCGTCATCGCAAACAACGTGGCGCCCACGATCCCGCCGTCCAGCGCCGCTTCGTACCAGGAGGAATGGGCGCCGCTGAACTTGAAGTCCACGGCGTCCGTCAGGGCGTCGATGTGCTGCTTCGACCAAAAGGCGTTGTAGCCCCAACCGGTCCACCATCGCTCGCGGACGTAGGGGTCGAGCGCTTCCCAGATCGGCACGCGGCCCGACAGGCTCGTCGCCTGCTCGTTGCGTCCCATCATCGCGGCGTCGTGGAGTTCGTCGCTGGGATCGAACCCGCCGAACAGCAGCGCCATCGCCGCCAGGCTTGAGACCAGCACGACGGGGATCAGCAGGTTGCGTTTCCACCGCGGCGGAACGGACAGCAACAGCACGCCGGCGACCGCCAAGGCGGCGCCGCCGGTCGCGGTGCGGCTCTTCGTCAGCAGCAGGAAGGCGGTCAGGATCGCCGCGAGAGCCGCCCATCGCGTTCGCCGACCCCAGGTGGCTCCGTACGTTGCGAGGGACGCCGACGCCACGCACGCCGCGGAGAGCTGCAACGCCTGCATATTGGGGTGAATCGTGCCGGCAAACCGATAGTCGCCCGCCCAGGGACGGAACGTCCCGTAGAGAAGTTCGGCGAGAATCCCGACGGCCAGCTGCAAGGCAACGCACAAAGCCGCGAACGTCACCACCTGTCGAGCCTTCAGCAACCGGCAAACCGCCAACGCGGCCCCGTGAAACAGGGCGAGCACGATGAGTCGGCGAACGGTCGTGCGCGGGTCGGAACTCCAGAACATGCTCAGCGACAGCCAGGCCATCCAGACCACCGGCGTCCACCCGGCCAGTCCCCCGGGCCCGAACGACGCGGCCCGGCCCCAGCAAAGGCCGTAGACGGTCAGCGCGAGCATCGCCAACAGAGCGACCCGCCGCCCCGGGTCGGCGGTGGTATTCGCTCCCTCCATACTTTCTTGCGAGGGGGCGTAGTCGTCGGTGGTGCTGGCGGCGGGGAAGTGTTCCATGCCGAAGAACGCCGCCGCCGTCAGCAACGCCGCGACCCACAGCGGCGAGACGTTCGACAGTCGCTGCCACGGCGTCCGCACGGCGGAGGACGACGAGACGACGGGGGACGACGATGGCGCCGGGGCAGGGGGATCAGTCTGCACGTCGCCCCTCCGATCGAGCATCCGGGAAGAACGTCGCTTTTCCGAGTCCGCAATACATCACGAGGGTGGTGAGCCGCACGTCGGCGATGATCGCTTCCAACAGCGAGTTCAGCGCCGCCAGCGCCAGGACGCCAAACAGAAACGCCGGCAGCGGCGAGCCCCCGGTTCCCCCGACACGTTGTTCGGCCAATTCCGCCGAAGCCGCCCGCGACATTCCCCCCAGCAAAATAGTCGCCAGCAGGATCGCTCCCGGAATCCCCAGCCCCAGCGCCGTTTCGTACCAGGCGGAGTGCGCCCCGGCGAACTTGAAACCCACCTCCGAGTGCAGCGCGTACAGTCGTCGCTCCGACCAGAACGTCAGATAGCCGTACCCCAGCAGCGGTCGATCCGCGACGTAGGGGTCCAAGGCGTCCCAGATCTGGACCCGGCCGGACAGCGAGCCCGCGTCTTCGCTGCGGCCCATCATCGCCGCGTCCCGGATGTCGTCGGTCGGATCCAATCCGGTCAGCAACAGCACGACGATGACGGCGCCGGCCAGACCCACGCCGCCGATCGCCAACAGGTTCTTCGTCGGCCCCGAAGAGAGAAACACCGCGACCGCCGCGACCGCCGCGATCACTCCGCCGACGCTGGTGCGACTCTTGGTGAGCAGACAAAACAGCAGCAGGGCCGCGGCGACGGCGCACAGCAACGGCCCCCGGAAATCGGACCAGCGCCCGCCGCGTCGGCCCGGCCGGAGCAACAGAACGGCGCTGGCCACCACGCCCACCCCCAGCTGCAACGCTTGCATATTGGGGTGAATCGTCCCGGCAAACCGATAATCGCTCTCCCACGGACGAAACGTGCCGAGGAACAACTCCGTCAGCAGGCCGACGCCGAACTGCACGCAAACCGCGACCAACGCCGCCCAAACAAGCTGCCTGCCGGACAGCAATCGGCACAGCCCCGCGGCGGCCCACAGAGACAGTCCAAACACGACCGAACGTCGGATCGTCACCCCGGGGGCGTCGCTCCAGAGTACGCTGAAGAACGGCAGCACGGTGAACGCCGCCAGAGCCGTCCCGACGAGTCCGCCGTTCCAGCGAGCCTCGGCCCGCCCGAACCAGAGGCCGGCGGCGCCGAGCGCCGCCAGCGCAAGCACCCCCAATCGCCGACGCACGTCCACCTGTTCGAACGCGGCCCCCATCGTCTCCGCATCGGGGGCGTAGTCGGGGCGCGTGGAGGCGTCCGGCAGGTGCTCGATGCCGTAGTAGATCGCCGCGATCAGGATCGCGACCGCGATCGTCGTGCCGGGTCCGCTCTTCCAGCCGCTCGTCCAGAGATTCATCGCAGGCTCCTGTCGGGGCTGGCCGCGACTGCCCGGGACGCCCTCGGCAGGTCAGACAGAACGGTGAGTTTCGCGAGGCTCGCCCAGAGCAGGCAGGGGACGAGGCGCACGTCGTGAATGAGCGCTTCGGTAAAGGCGTTGGCGATCATCAACAGCGTGAGGGCCAAGGCGAACGCCGGCAGCGGATCGCCTGGTCGCACGGGATCGCGGATCGCCGCCGCCGCTCGGAACGTGCCGCAAAGCAGCAACGCCGCCATCAGGCTGGCGCCGATCAGACCGATCTCCGCGGCGGACTCGATCCAGCCGGAGTGACTGGCGGACAACGGCCAGCCGACGTCGTCGCTGATGGCGTCGACCCGTTGACGGCTCCAGAAGGCGCCGTAGCCATGCCCCAGCCACGGTTTCTCCGCGATGTACGGGATGATCGCCTCCCAAATCGGCAGTCGCCCGGAGAGGCTGCTGTGCTGCTCGGTTCGGCCCATCAAGGCGGCGTCGCGGACGTCTTCCGTCGGGTCCACGCCCGCCAACAGAATCGCCACCAGCACGCCCGTCGCCCCCGCCACGCCCCCCGCGAGGCTCAGCAGTTTCGTCGCCGGACTCGCCGCGGTCAGTCCCGTCGCCGACACCGCCAGCGCCGCTCCCGCCGTCGCGGTGCGGCTCTTCGTCAGCACCAGGAAGCCCAGCAGGACGGCGCCCCACAGCAACCACCACACATTCACGCGTGCGTCGAGCCGCCGCTCCGTGCGGAATATCCCCGACAGCGTTACGCAGCCGCAGAGGCCCGTCGCCAGTTGCAATGCTTGAATATTCGGGTGAATCGTGCCGCTAAATCGGTAGTCCGCCCGCCAGGGTACGAACGTGCCGAGCGCGGCTTCGACCGCAATCCCGGCGAACAGGTGCAGGGACACCGCCCCCACTGCGGCGATCACCAACTGACGGCCGGTCAGCGCCTTCGCCAATCCCCCGGCCCCCAGCAGAAACAGGCCGACGACGACGATTCGTCGGGCCGTCAGCGGCGGGTCGTCGCTCCAGGAGATGCTCGCGGCCCACCAGGCGAACATCGCGATCAAGGCCACGCCCGTCAGCCCGCCGCCGGTCGGCGAGAGCAGCGGCGCTCGCCAGCGCCCGGCTTTGCCGAACAGCGCCCCCAGCGTTCCGCACCCGGCCAGCAGCAAGAATCCCGCCCGGCGAAGCGTGTCGCCGCCCGCCGTTCCCCGGGCGAGCTCCTCCTCGTCGAGCGAGTAGTCGTCCCGTAGCGAGGTTCCATAGAGGTGATTCGCCCCCGCAAAGGCCAAAGCGAGCGTGACCGCCGCCAGCAGGATGAGCAGCCGCCCCCAGACCACCGCGGGATCCTTGGCCGGCCCCGGGGAGGCAGGGCGAGGCGCAACGGGATTGGTCAAGACTTCGCCCCGGCCTCGATGTTCTTCAGCACGCCTCGCAGGGCGACGTAGCGGGCGATGACGTCGACCCAGCCGCCGATCGCCATCGCGATCGCGGCGCCGACCACCCCGTACGCCCCGATCAATGCCGCGGTGCACACGCCGACGACCACCAGGCTCAATACGTCCGCGGAGAAGTTGGCGTCCGGCCGCTCGACGGCCCACAGACCGTTGCCGCAGGTGATCGAGAGGGCGTTCGCCCACATGTTGATCGCCAACACGGTCAGCACCATCCCGGCGCCGGAGAAGGCGTCCGTGAAGATGAGCGTGGACAGGTCATCCCCGAAGACCCAGCAGACCGCCGCGAAGGGAGCCAGCACGGCGGAGAAGACCAGCGTCGCCATCCGTAACACCCGGGTGAGGCCGGGCACGCCGTCGGCATGAAACCGCTCTGCGGCTTTCGGGCAGATGTAGTGGGCGAGCCCGAGCACGAACATGTTGGCGATCCCGACCATCGTGGACCCCGCCGCGAAGATGCCCGTCGCCGCTTCGCCGTCGACCAGCGCCACGACCCACGGCATCAGATAGTGACTGGCGCCGTGCAGCAGATGGGTGGCCAGCGCCCAACGGCCGAACTTCCAGTTGCGGCGCCAGTCGCTGCCGATCGCCTTCGCCCGGAATCGCACGCCCTTCATAAACCGCAGGCACCACGGCCCGCAGACCAGCAAGCAAGCGGCGCCCATCACGCCGAACGCGCTGGGCACGTCCAACGTGCCGGCGAGAAACAGCGCACCCAAGCCCGCGATCTGAAAGACCGCGACCGCCACGTCCAGCAGTACCGCGGTCCCGCTGCGGAAATGACCAAACGCGATATGCCGGGCGAACTCTCGAAACAGGATCAACGGCACCGCGGGGATCAGGGCCCAGCTCGAAGCCCGCAATCCGGCCGGTTCGCCGCCGAGATTGAGATACACCGCCAGCCCCAGCAGCCCCAGCGCCGTCGCCAGCAGCCAGAGCCCTTCATGCGCCAACACGCTGCCGGCGTACCGAGCCAGCCGCGTCCCTTTGCGTTTATGACAGAAGACGAGGTACGGCCCGTAGACGATCTGCTCCTGCACCCCGCGAACGAAAAGGATCAGCGTGATGCCCAGCAGATAAACGCCCAGCGCCTCTTTCCCCGCGGCACGACCGATGAGGACCGAGGTGACGAAGTTCGTGGCGCTCACGATCGCCTGATCGCCGATCGACAACGCCGCGCGGCTGCGTTCCCTTCCGACGAACCGGGCGCAGAAGCCGACCAGCCAGTCCTCCCGCTCCGCCGTCGGCGGCGCAGCGGCGCAGTCGACCGGGGCATTGGGCGAGTCGCCTCCGTCGGCCAGATCGCCCGCGCAGGTCGGGTCGGACGACGCCGGCCGTGCGGAGGCCGTCGGACGAGACTCGACGGACGAGGACTCCGAAGCCTCATGACGTCGCGTCGGAGACGCAGGAGTGGCGGTGGCCGAAACGCTCACGAACGCCCTCCGCACGGCTTGGCTGCTGCGGTCGAAGCTGTCGGCGTTGAGCGGTGGTTGCGGTGCAGCGCGCGCTTGAGCGCGCCGAATCGCCCATCCAGTTTGGCGGCCAGCGTGGCGGCGGTGTCCGCCGACGTCGCCGTAAACCGGCCGAGGTCGAATCGATCAGAGTCCGCCCGGATGCGTTCGTCCTCGGTGGTGAGGGCGCAGCTGACCGGCGTGCGGGCGACGGCGGCCTTCAGTTCGCCCCCGCTGAACCCGCGTTGCCGGGTTCCGTACGGAAAGGCGAACGCGGGGCGCTCGATGCCGAACCCGCTGCGTAACACGCGGCAGCTTTCGGCGAGATCGGCGGCGAATAGGTCCGGGCGTCCGCGGAAGTCCTGATGGGTGTGCGTGTGAACGCCGAGGGAGACGAACTCGCTTTCCGCGAAGCGCCGCAATTCCCCCCTGTTCATCGCCGCCCAGCTTTCTCGCGGGGCGTGTGGATGGCCCTTACCGGCCCAGTCGTCAAAGGGGTAGGGGCAGGGCGTACCGACGTATCCGGTCGCCACGAACAGCGTCACGGGCACGCGGAGTTCCTCGAAGATCGGCAGCCCCTGCGTCAGGTTGTTCAGGTAGCCGTCATCGATCGTGACGACGAACGACTTCGGGTCCGCCGGTTCCCCCGCCGCGATCCGGTCGAGCACCTCTTCCAAACGCACCGCTCGGTATCCGCGCGACAATAACCCGGCCAGTTGCGTGCGAAGCAGGGCCGGCGGGACGTTCCAGGTCGGCTCGGGCAGGCCGGAGACCGGGTCGGCGAAGCGATGGTACATCAACGCCCCCGTGCCCGGCGTGCGATTCGCCAACGGGCCGGCGGGCAGCGCCAGCCGCGGCGTCAGCCAGTTCCGCAGCTTCGCCGCTCTGGGCGGGGGAGGGTTGTCCGTCGGGAAACGGAGCGTCGTGGAATCCGGCGCCGTCAGGGCGGACCGGGCCGCTCGGAGAACTTCCGAGGCGGCGTTTGACGGTCCGCCGTCGCCCGGGCCGGCGCCGGCGATTCGGGCCGACGGCGGATTGTCGAGGGGGGCGGCGGAGAGCATGTCGTCAATTTGCGGCGGCGAGTCGAGGGGCGGCACGCGAAACCCTGTGTCAATGCGAACCGCGGTGCAGGGCGATGTTGCGGGCCGTCCGCAGAATCAGCCCGAGATCTCCGACGAACGTCCGGTCGTGCATGTAGCGAATGTCCATTCGCATCCACTCCTTGAAGGTCACTTTGCTCTTGCCGTCCACCTGCCAGATGCAGGTCAGACCGGGGGTGACCAGCAAACGACGACGTTCCCACCACCCGGTGCACGCCATCTCCTTGCTATCCAGCGGACGCGGACCGACCAGCGACATATCCCCCATCAGCACGTTCCACAGTTGGGGCAGTTCGTCCACGCAGGTCTTCCGCATCCACCGACCGAGCGGCGTGATGCGCGGGTCGTGTTCCATCTTGAACGCCGGGCCGTCCTGTTCGCTGTTCGCCCGCAGCGCGTCCTTCAAAGCCTCCGCGTCCGCGACCATCGTGCGGAACTTATTGATCTTGAACTTCCGCCCGCCTAATCCGTCCCGCCATTGACGAAACAGCGCCGGTCCGGGACTGGTCAGCTTCACCGCCGCCGCGGTCGCCAGCAGCAGGGGGGATAGAACGACCAGCCCCGCGGCCGCCCCGGCCACGTCCACCGCTCGTTTCCAACGGGGCAACGGACAAAGCAGCACCTCCTCGAGCGGCAATACCGGGACCGGCGGCGGCTCGTCGAGATCTTCGTCGTCGGAGGGGGCATCCGTCGCATCCCGCTCCGCGGCGCTCGATAGGGCGGTCGTGACTGCGTTCCCCGGGCCGTCCACGGTTTGCCCCGCGGCGGGGCCGGGGGAGCCGGGCGTGATCGCTTCGGCGAATCCCTGCGGCAAAGCGGCGCTGGAGCGGGCCGGCGTGGGCGGCTGCCCAATCGGCCGATCGCTGGGATAGGCGTAGATGACCGCTTCGGGGCTGCGGGCAGCGACCCATCCCTGCCGCACCTTGCTGACGAACCGTGCGGCGCCTGCTTCGTCCGTGTCCCACAGGATCACGCCCAAACGCCCGGCCCCCAGCAAACCGGCGTAGTCCGTCGCCCGCAGCCGAGCGGTTAGGTACTCCGCGAAGCTGTTCGCCCGTTCGTCGCTCGCGGACGTCCACTCCACGAGGTCGAACACCGCGAGGCAGAACCGACTGCGACCGCGGTCGGCCCGCATCAGTTCGACCCGCAGGCTCTGGCCGAACGCTTCGGGACCGGGCAGCGCGTGGTCGGGGACCGAGGAGCGGCGGAACAGGGACGAGAGACTCATGAGCACGGATCCGCTGCGAGCGCGGGAAGGTGGGGGGGAGACGATCGGCGTCCCTGCCGAGCAAACGAAGCGGATCTACGACGCAGGACCTCAGCGACGCCGGGCCTCAGCGGGGTCGGTCGGCGATCGTCGGCTCGGCCCCGGCGTCCGTCCCGGAGTCGACGTAGGCGCCGGTCGCGTGCCCATTTCCGGCGCTGCGGTGGACCGCGGCGGTCTCGAGGGGCGTCTCGGCGGGGCGGTAGCCGGTCGTCTCCGGTTCGGCCCAGCCGTTCGTCCGGCCGTCATTGACGCCGTCTCGGTCGAGGGCCGCGGCTTGGTCTTCCGGAAAGAAGATGCTCTTGTATTCCAGCACCAAACAGAGTCCCAAGGCGCCGAATCCGGCGAACACCAAGCCCGCCGCCGCGATCAATCGCTTCTTCGGTGCGACCGGCTTGGCGTTGAAGCTCGGCTCCTGGAACACCTTGACGCTGGAGATGCTCTGGGCGCCCATCTCGTCCGCGACCTTCGCCTGTTCGCGAAGTTCGACGTACCGCCCCAGTCCCTTCGCCAGTTCGTCGCGTTCGGTCTGCAAGGCAAGGATGCGGCTCTCACGTTTGTTCAGCTCCGCGATCGCCCGCCCGGCCTCCTGCCGTTGGTCGCGAATCGCGGACAGCTCCGCCCGCAATCCCTCGGCCCTGGCTTGGGCCGTCAGTTTGGATTTGGTCAGATCCTGCCAAACCGGATTGGCGCTGGTGGTCGTCTGCTTGCTGTCGTCGGAGAGCGTTTTCAGCAGGGCGACGTTCGCGGCGATCTGCTGTTCAAGCCGCACGGCCCCCGGCGCTTTGGCGCTGGTCTCCTGCACGATCTTTTCGCGGCGGGCCTCCATCGAGGCGATTTCCTTCCGCAACGTGTCCGGGGCGCCGGTCGCTTGGTTCTCGGTCTGGCCGGCGTCGATCTCCTCCGGCGTGCTCGCCAACACCCGGTCGTAACCGGCGATCTCGGCGATCGTCCCTTCTAGGACCTTGCGGCGGTCCATCTCTTCGCTGCTGAGCCGCGACAGTTCCTCCTGGAGCTGTTGGCGGCGACCTTCGACCGTCGAAATCCCCAACGCGTTCAACTCCGTCGCCAGCAAACCGGCGGCCTTGTCCAAATCGGCCTTGGCTCCGTCGGCCTTCTGGGCAAAGAACTCGCTGCCGCCCTCAATCTCGCTGGCGTCGGAGTATTTGACGCGGAAGCCGGAGATAATTTCCGCACAGATCCGCTGGGCCAACGCCGGCTTCCCCGCTTCGACGGAGATGCTGATGACGTCCGATTTCTTGTTCGAATTCACCTCCAGGATCTGCCCGAGCGTTTCCACAGCCTTCTCGAATCGGCTGACCGGGTCGGAAAGGCCGATCGCGGCGAGCGGCCCGCCGTCCACCTGCTGGGCGGTCTCAGGATCGAGCGCCCCGTCGGTAGCCTCGCCCTGTTCGCCCTCGGCAGGGACGTACCCCTTGAGAATCGGTTCCGGGCCGATCTGCTTGACGGCGTACGCCAGCACGGCCCGACTTTCGAGCACGTCGACCGCAGTGTTCAGATCCTGTTCGCGATTGTTCTGCAGCGCGACCGCCGACCCCTCGGCGTAACGACCGGTTTCGCTGACGGTGCTTTCGCGGCCGGCGTTCACCTTCACTTTCGCCTCGGAGACGTACGTCCGTGGGCAAAGGATGATTCCTCCCAGTACCGCGGCGTTCGCCAGCACGAAGAACAGAGCCGCGATTCGCCAGTGGCCGCGCACGGCTCGCCAGACGTCCGCGGCGAGTCGCAGCGCCTGCGGTTGATCGCGGGGATCGGCGTACGCGGCCCGGGACGGTTCGTAGGCGGCGGGAGCGGGGGAGGGACTCGGGGCGTGCATGGCG
>NZ_WTPX01000109.1 GCF_013036045.1 Alienimonas chondri | reverse complement strand
GTCCACCCCCCGGCGGACCAGCCCGTCGACCAGCCGCCCGGACGCCGCGTCCTCTCCCACCGCTCCGATCATCGCCACGTTCCCGCCGGCCAGCGCCGCGGCGACCGCCTGATTCGCCCCTTTTCCCCCGCCGAACTCCGCGATCGACCGGCCGGCGACCGTCTGCCCCGGGACGGGCAGGGCGGCGCAGCGGACGACGAAGTCCGTGTTCAACGAACCGAGGACGACGACGCGGGGGGCGGCGAAGCTCATCGCGGCGCCCCCGCCGCGAGCGACTCACGCGAAGAACGCCGCCTGCTTCTGGGCTCGGCCCCCGGGAGCGGTCCGCCGGAGGAGGCGCGGGCGATGAACCGCACCGGCACCGTGTACCGCCGGCGTCGGGGCGGGCGGCCGGTCTCCAGTCGCTCCGCCATCACCTCCGCCGCCGTCTGTCCCAGTCGTCGCACGTCCTGAGCGACGGCGGTCAGCGGCACGCGGAGGAACTCCCCGTGCGGCACGTCGTCGAAGCAAACCAACGCCAAGTCGTTCGGTACGGATCGCCCCGCCTCCGCCGCGGCCCGCAGCGCCCCGAAGGCGTTGGGCGTGCTGAACGCGAACAGGGCCGTCACGTCCGGCCGGTCCGCCAGCAGCCGGGCGGCCGACTCGTACCCGGACCGCTCCGTGAACCCGTTCCCCGCGACCGGCACGTCGTCGATCGAGACCCCGACGGCGGCGAGGGCGTCGCGGGCGGCCCGCAGGCGGTCGTCGTTCGGCAGCGTCCCGGGCCGTCCCTGCACGATCCCGATCGTGCGGTGCCCCAATTCCAGCAGATGTTCGATCAGCCGCTCCGCCCCGCCGCGGTGATCCGAAGTGACGGTGGGCAGCGATCCGTCTCGAAACCCGCGGTCGACCACCACGACCGGCGTCCCCGCGGCGTTCGCAGCCTCCAGATGGGTCGAGTCCACCCCGACCGGGCAGACCACCAGCCCCTCCACCCGCCGGGCCTGCAACTCCGCGACGAGCGTGACCTCGCGTTCGTTGCACTCCCCGCTATCCGCCAGCAGCACGCTTCGCCCGGCCTCCTCCGCCCCCCGCGTCACCTCCTTGGCGATGGCGGCGAAGAACGGGTTGGCCACGTCCGGCACGACGACGCCCAGCAGCCCGCTCCGCCGCGACTGCAGCGACCGGGCCAGCAGGTTCGGCCGGAACCCCAGCCGCCGGGCGTGCTCCCGGACGCGGTCCGCGGTCGTTGCGCTGATGCGGCACGCCTTCGCATTGCCGTTCAACGCCCGCGACGCGGTGGAGACGCTCACCCCCGCCGCCGCCGCGACGTCCCCCAGCGTGACCGTCAGGTTCGAGGCGGACACGGGCGGACCGAACGGGGACGAGCGGGGACGAGGCGAAACGAAGGCCCGGACGCCAGCGGCCGGGCCTTGTGCAAACGTTTGAGCAACATGGCCAAGTCCCCCCTCGCCGACAACCTCGCCGGGCGGATCGGGCTCCGCCGCCGCGAGCGACGCCGGCGGAGGCGGGCCGCGGGGGTCGTCGGGCTGGAAAGCTACGATGCAAGGACTAGAGTGGGCGAACCTCGCCCCCCGGACGCCGTGTCCGCGGTGCGAGGCACACTCCTGCCGGAGTGGCGGAATGGCAGACGCGAAGGATTCAAAATCCTTTTCGGGGAAACCCGAGTGTGGGTTCGAGTCCCACCTCCGGCACTCGTCACGCACCGCCCCGTCCGGCCGCTTAGCGGCCCGCGGGGCTGTTTTCTTAGGGGGGCCCGTGACCGCGGTGGGGCGGCCCCGGTAGGTGGGGCCGGACCGAAGCGAATCTCGGTCCGAACCGCCCGGTCCCGCCGAAACCCGTGCGGCTTTCCGCGACCGCGCCGCGGATCGATCGATATGCCTCGAAGGAAGCGAAAGGGCTCGGTGCCGATTCGAGCGTGGCAGATATGCGCGTGGGATTCGCCTCCGTGACGATCGATATCCACGATGGTTGAACCTGCGTGGCGGTCTACGCCCCCCTCGCCGCCGTTAAACACGCTGCCGATCTGCGTCACTGTCGGGTAGTCCGCCCCGGTATCCGCCGGGCGCGAGTTTCTTCCCGCACTCGGAGGGAGGCATACCCGAGTCCCCGCCGTCGGTTCGGCCGGCGCTGCTGATGGTCTTCATGAACGCCGCCCTCGTCCTCGCCGGCGTCTACGTCGCCCGTCCGCATCGCAAGCCGCCGTGGCGTTCCCATAGCCACCGAGGGCAATGTCACCGCCGCAGACGGAATCAACGCGATCGTAGTCCTCGGCGCCCGCCGTCCACAGAGCCGCAGGTCGGCGTGATCAGAACGAGCAGCCCGCCGTACAAGCCGCCAGCACCCCCGAACCTCTACGCCACGCCCTCACGGCCTTATCCGCCGGTGCGTCGCCCGTTTCGATGGTTGGGTATTCAACTCCGTAAGGCATTGCCGGCCCCGCCTGCCAAGCGGCCAGCCAGCCCTACGAGGTGCCCCCCCGGCAGCCGGAGCGGCGAATGCCTGACTCCGGAGCATTACGCGACCGAGCAGGTCGCCGAACAGGAGCGGCTGCGGGCCTGATTCCTGCGGCTGAGTTCTTTTCCAACCCGATCGCTCTCCGCAGGAAAGGCTGATGGCTTTACGACCGTCCGGCAAACGCCCCGGACGGAGAGACGAAAGACGACCCGAAGAAGACCCGGAACAGGAGCGACCGCCGCCGCTAAAGCAGCGGTCTGGGGAGTTGATCGCCATGGCCTTCCCGGGCTTACTCGTCGCCACCCATGAACCTGAGGAAGTCGTCCGCGACCTCGCCGCCGCCTGCTGCGAGAAGAGCTGAACCCTCGCCTCGTGGACGGCGACGGGGGACAAAGCGGGCCCCGCCGATCCCTTGGCCGCGGTGAAGGCCCTGCCGCAATTGGGCGACGGCGAGACGCCGGCGTTGGTGGCGTTGGTGTACCTGCACCGATTCTCTCAGTCCGCCGATCTGCTCGCGGCAGTCCGGGCCACCCTGGTCGCGACTATAACCCGTCGCACTTGCTCGGCGCTGATCCGGCCGAGCAGCGACCTGCCGCCAGAGTTGAAACCTGACTCCGCCGCGCTGGACCACCCGCTGCCCAGCCGGGAGGAATTGAACCGTTGGTGAAAGGCGTCGCCACGGAAGCCGGCGAGTTGCCGGTGCTGGACACGCTGCTGAGCTGGCCGGCGGATCGCCCGCGGGGCGCGTTTGCCGTCGCCGCCAGCAACGACGCCAGCATGTCGCCCGCGGAACTCACCCGCAGCGGGCGGTTCGACGCCGCCTTCTGCCTCGACCGGCCGGCGGCCGAGGAGCGGCCCCAAATTTGGGACAGATACCGGGCAGAGTACGGGATCGACGACGAAGACTTGGTCGCGGACGACGAAGGCTGGACCGGAGCGGAGATCGAATCCTGTTGCCGTCTGAGCGCCCTGCAGGCGTCTCGCTGGATCAGGCCGCCTCTTACGTCGTGCCGGTCAGCGAGAGCGGAAGGGAGCAATTGCCCCAGCTGCGGCGGTGGGCCGGCAGCCGCTGCCTGAACAAAAAAGTCGGCGACTTATATAAGCACCGCGATCGGCAACCCGCTGACAAGCAGCGACTGCCGGGCGGGAATTTCCCGCTGAACTAACGCGGCCCCAGCCGCACCCCTTTCTTCACACGCCTCGGCACTTTGTCGGGACGCTTCTCTTTTCACACTCACAGGAGCCGCCACGACGCAGTTGATCGGCCCGCGCCAGCCATTTTGGAGCTGCATTCCGACGGCGACTGGACCGCTGATCTCTCCCCCAGCGGCGGGCCAATCCTCGGGCCGTTCCCGCTGCGGAGCGACGCGTTGACCGCGGAGGCCGACTGGCTCACCCGTAACGTGCTGACGCCGCCGGGCTGTGCGTCCGGCGTCCCCTCGTTTTTAGCCCCGAAGCGGCGGATCGGCTCTGTGCCGGTCCGCCGCTGCACGGCTTCCGTACCGTGGCGTAGAAACACTCGGGCTGAAGGCGCGCGACGACGGCCCCTGCGTCCGTGTTGATGCCGCCCAGGAAGGCGGAACCCGTTTGACGGCCGTCACCCCTGACGGTCGCGGGACCAGCCTGCTGATCGTTGGAGACCGCCCCCCCGCCGCGCTGGCGCTGCCCTTCCAATTGCTGTTCGAAGCCGGTGCGGCCAAGAGCGGCGACATGCAACTTTCCGGAGCGGACCGAGGTTCGGTGGTGGTCGCGAATCAGGGCGAAAAGAGCATGCCCCGCAGCGTCCGCCATGCGCTGGAGAAGAAAGGACCGGGGCCGGGCTGCCAATTTCGAGCCGCCAGAGGTGCCCGAGTGGCGCCCGGGCAAGCTTCCGCTGACGCTCTCCGGGCCACCTGCGAGGCCGCCGACGCCCACAATCGTGCTGAACGGCGCCGAGGAACCGGTGCGCTGCGATGCCGTCGGCACTGACAGACCCGAGACGGCGATCGTCTTCACCACCCTCGCCGGGCATCCGGCCCCGGCCAAAGACGCGGTGCGGCTGACCGCTGATGAACCCACGAACTCGGCTCCACCAGGAGCCGCTGAGACACTCCTTGCGGTCCGTGAGGGCCGCACTTCTCAACCCGCTTCTCTCACGAGGGACGTTTCCGCCAAGCCCCGCCCCCGCATCGCCCAAAACGCGAACGGCTACCGCACGAACGGCGACGTGAACGGCCCCGCCGTCCGCGGCGACGGGCGCCCGGACTCGCCCCCCGACCACGACGAGCTTCTGGAGCGGGTCTCCGCCCTCGGCAGCATGCTGTCGGGAACTGATTCGTGAACGCGCATCCGGCGGTCCCGCCCCGGGGGGCGGGCTTTCCCCTTCGCTTTCGGCGAGGATCTCCGCGAATCGACGTCCGAACGCCCCCCGATGCATGGGAGCCCTCGCCGCCGGGGTACCTTGCAATCGAAGGGGGAGCGAGTTCCAATCACCCGCCGTCGCGCGTCCCGCCTTTCCACCCACTGTGGGTCCGGCAATGCAACGCATTGCGGCATGGGCGGTCGCGACGCGAGCGCTGGTGCAAGGCCGATTTTATTCACATGGCTGGCGCCACCATAAAGATGCGACGTTCCTCCAAGCAATAGAGTGGTCATTAGAGATCGACACGCGAGCTGAGCACCCCGGGGCCGCAGCGCCGGAGCCGATCGGCGACGAATTGAAACGACCCATATCCTAGGAGGCGGAGCTGTGGCGAAGGAGCGAGACGACAGGGGCCTGAACCCAAGGTCTCCTTTGCCATCGGAGGACCGGCCGGCGCGGCCGGAGTATGTTCGTCGGGATCGGACGCGGTTCGTCGGAGTGCACGTCGATTCGCTCACGCTGATCGATGGAGAGGACAGGAGCGTTAGCGCGATCGACGGTTTTCGGCGTCTCGGCAAGTCGCCGGCGTTCCGGATGGTCAAGGCAGCTCCGAACGACTGGGAATCGCGACCTTTGATCGTTCGCTCCAATCGGTGGTGGTTTCAGAGTCCGAGGGACTTGCTTGGGGCGTTCTTGGTGCGGGTGGAGAAGCTGATCGCCGATCCACCCGGCTCAGGGGAGGGCCGCGGGCTCAGCGAAAAGTTCGTCCAACTCCGCCTGCCACTCCCCCTCCCGCCCAAAGCAGTCGTGGCCGGTCTTCTCCGGAACCGGTCGGTGGACTTACTGAAGCGGGCGGACGCAGCGTGCAGTTTGGTCGCCGGCCCCCGCTGCCCCCCGCCGGCTTGCTCGCGCGCCCGCATCGGCGCTACCCAACGGAAATTCGGTCAGGTCCGGCCGGTCGAGGGCGCCGGCGGGTTCCTCCGCTCCCCCGGCCTCGCTCCACCGGCTGAATCGACGCCAGATTCTCTTTCAGTTACCGTGCCTCTCCGACCTATCCCGCTACGCGATTCCGGTCCTCGCCGGGTACGGCACGGCGTTGACGAACATGCGGCCATCGTGGTCGAACCGGGAACGCGTCGGCAACCGCGGTTCCAGTCTCGTCCACTGCGTGTCGGACAGCTCGTGGCGGCGGAGAGGCATCAGGTTCGCCGAAACCGGGATTCTTCGCCCCCTCTTCGAACACGCTTCTATAACCAAGCACTGTTGGGGGTCTTTAGCGAAACGATAGCTCGTCTGTTCAACCTGTTGGCTCTTGCGAGCCTCGGAATTCGAGCGACCGTGCAGACGCACAATCTGTTCGCGCTCACTTCCTTAATGGATGCAGCCTGGGCACGTCACTGCTCCCTAATTGCCACTCCTTGGCGGAGTACATTTAGGGCCGCAAACCTTGGAATATTCCGCGGCCGTGACTTCGCGAATCATTTTAGGAACGCCCCCACGCGGAATGCCTGGACGACCTTGGCCGGTTTCCATTGCTTAGTCTTACCGAAGCAATCGCCCGCGGCTCACATCTTGCAGGGCGGTCTCTTGGTGGGGCGCCGGCGACGGGATGTCGGAGATCGCGAAAGACGGCAGTTCGCCTTCTGGCAGACCGATTTTCGGCGATCAACAGTCTCTGCGACGCTTCCCGCCGCCGTGCCCTACGCCGAAAGCACCAGTGAAGACTCGAACGCTCCCGGTGAATCCACGTCGACGGCACGCCGGCAGGTTCGCCGCTACCTGAAGCAAAGCGGTCCGCGACCGGTCAGGGGCAAGGTTCGGGGCACCAGTTCGGCGGCTCGCCCAGCCGGGCCGATGGCCGCGGAACGAGGAAACGCCTTCGGCGCCAATGCCTGTCGGCGAGACGTTGCGCTCCGCAACCCGACCCGGCAGAGCGGTGCGGATCGGAGTTATTCCATAAATGTCTAATCCTTCCGACAACTCCGCTTCCCGCATTGAAACTGCTTCAGCTGGCCTGCGGTCTGGCAATACGCGTCGGACGAAGCTCTGCGTCCTAGGCGGGTTGCTGCTGGCAGCCCTTTACATGTCGCCTTACGCCGTCCTCGGGAAGGAAGCCAAGGTCCGGATCCACGATAATGTGGAACCGAATCTCGCCATTCATTACCGCCTCGCAAAGGACGGTTCCTCCGACTTCATTCTGGGCGGCCTGCCCGAATCCGCGTTCACCGCACTTCCTATTCTACTCGTCGAGGTCCACAGGTTTCTGGACGCCTTCGAAGGCTACGTGCTGGTCGAAGCGGCAGTCAGGTGCCTTGCCTTTATCGGTCTATTCGGATTCTTGGTTCGGGCGTTCAAGTGCGAGGAAGAACTCGCTTGTTTGGTCGCTGCCGGATTCTCATGGCTGCCCTGGTTCCCGATTTTCGGCTTGGCGGCGTCAGGAATCCCGCTGTTGGCGTTCGCGGCGATCGTACTGATCCAGCCGAGCCGGGGACGTCTGCAACGCGTGCTCATGCTGGTTGTGATGGCACTGTTTCCGCTCTGTTCGAGCGTGACGTGGACGCCCTTCATGTTTGCCGTGATGGCGGCATTCGCGCTAGGTGTTTGGCTGTACTCCCGACGCTTTCCCGCTTGGCTCGCCTCTGGCCTTGGCCTATTCGCGGGCGTTTCCGCCGTCGTTAACTGGCCCCTCGTTGAAGCGTCTTTCGGGAGCGAGGCGATCGAATGGCATCGAGCGGAATATCTCCCCGCCCCGTTAGATATCGCGTCGATTCTCAAGCAGTCGGCGTTCAGTCAGTATCATGCTGAAGCGAGTCCGAGGCCTTTCGTATGGGCTGCAGTTCTGATGGCCTCGATCATGGCGGTGAACGCGACGCTAGGAACGCTGAAACGACTGCCGCTTATCGCCGCGCTGCTTTTCGTCGCCCTTGCGCTGTTTCTCGCCCCCGACTTGGTTCGACGTCATTCGCTGGTGTATGTGCTCTGCATCGTCGCCGCAATCTCGCTGCGGACAAGGCAACCGCCGCGGTCTTGGCTGATCAGTCTGGGTTCGACCGGAGCCACGATCGGCTTCGTTGCAACAGTTTGGATCGCCTATGACGCCCAACTGCTTAATTGGCTGCCCGCCGGCGAGAACTTCCAATACCGGCGATGGTATATCTTTCTGCCGTTCGTGTTGTACGCCATGTTCTTCGCCAGCCTTAGCTATCTGGCTTCGACGGGAAAGTCCGCTCGTCTAATCGCCTTTGGATTGGCTTTCTGCCAAATGGGGATGCTTTTCGCGGAAAGATGGGAGACGCAATCTGACGACTGGATCATGACCTACTCGCAATACGAGTCGCGTGTTACGTTCGACCGCGTCGATGAGTTAATCGTAATCCCCAGAGAAGATTACCAAATCGCCTGCATTGGATTCTATCCATCCGTCGCCCACCTTAACGGCTTTAACACCGTCGGCGGATATTGGGCGCTGTATCCGCTGAAATGGAAACATCAGATGAGATCCGTGATCGCCGGCGAACTTGAGAAATCGCCTGCGCTGAGGGAGTATTTCGATAACTGGGGCAATCGGTGCTACGTTTGGGCGAGCAGTTGCAGGCCTCACGACGTCCGACTGGCGGGAGATCCGCCGGCGACGTTCCAGGATCTGGCAATAGATACAAACGCCCTGAGTGAGATGGGAGCGGATTACGTCCTCTCCTCGCTGAAGATTGACAACTCGGCAGAGATCGGACTAGAGTACCTTGGAACAATTCCTTCTGCCGATCCAGGCAAGGTCTTGAGTCTGTGGGTTTACGAGATCGATTCCGGGGCAGCTTCCCGCCGCGATTTAAAGACCACGCCGAAGCTTCGCGGCAATGAATGAGGAGATCTCGAACGTGCACGAGCGACGCGTCCTCATTACCGGCGGGGCTGGATTCATTGGATCCGGCCTCGTCCGTTATCTCCTCGGCTGCGCTGAAGTCGCCGTTCTGAATGTCGATAAGCTGACCTATGCGGGGAGCTTGAGGTCGCTCGCTTCGGTCGAGTCGAGCCCGCGTTACCAGTTCCTGCGGGCGGACGTCTGCGATCAAGAGGCAATAGGCTCCGCCTTCGAGAAATTTCAGCCGACGGTGGTGATGCATCTGGCTGCCGAAAGCCACGTCGACCGTTCCATTGACGGTCCCGCGGCGTTCATTGAGACCAACGTGGTCGGGACCTATTCGATGCTCCAGTGCGCGTTGGAGTACTGGCGAAAGCTAGGCGATGACCGTCAAGAACGCTTCCGCTTTCACCACATCTCGACCGACGAGGTCTTCGGCAGCTTGGGCCCGGAGGGGCGTTTCGTCGAGGCGACGCCGTATGAGCCCCGTAGTCCCTATTCCGCCAGTAAGGCGAGCAGTGACCACTTAGTGCGGTCTTGGTTTCATACCTACGGACTGCCGGCGCTGATCACGAACTGCTCGAACAACTACGGTCCGTTTCAGTTTCCGGAGAAGCTGATTCCTTTGGTGCTCCTGAACGCGATGGACCGAAAGCCGTTGCCGATTTACGGCGAAGGCGACAACGTTCGGGACTGGCTGTACGTTGAAGATCACGTGCAGGCATTGTGGAAGGTGATTGAAAAAGGCGAGCCGGGGCGAACGTACAACATCGGCGGCAACATGGAGCGGACGAATCTGGAAGTCGTCCGGACCCTTTGCAGGCTTCTGGACGAACGCCGCCCCCATCCAAGCGGCGCCTATGAGGGCCTGATCGAGTTCGTCGCTGACCGCCCGGGGCACGACAAGCGTTACGCGATCGACGCAACGCGAATTAAGGAAGAGTTGGGCTGGGAACCGGCCGAGACGTTCGAAAGCGGCGTCGAGAAGACAATCGACTGGTATCTTGCCAACGAAGCGTGGTGGCGCCCGATTCGCGAAGGCGCCTATAGCGGCCAGCGACTAGGGCTTAGCAATCCAGGGAGCAAATCATGAGTCGAAGAGGGATCGTCCTTGCCGGCGGTTCGGGAACCCGCCTGCATCCGGTCACGCTCGGCGTCAGCAAGCAGTTGCTGCCGGTTTACGACAAGCCGATGGTGTATTACCCGCTCTCCGTCCTGATGCTCGCCGGCATCCGAGAGATCCTGTTGATCTCCACGCCGGAAGATCTGCCTGCTTATCGAAGAGTCCTGGGAGACGGCAGTCGCTTCGGCGTCGAACTCAGCTATGCCGAACAACGCAAGCCCGAGGGTTTGGCGCAGGCGTTTCTGATCGGCGAAGAGTTTATCGGCGACTCGCCAGTGACACTGGTGTTGGGCGACAACATCTTCTACGGCCAAGGGCTCACCCCGAAACTGCAGGCCGTTTCCGACCAAACGCTCGGCGCCACGGTCTTCGGTTACCAAGTTGCTGACCCGCGGCGATTCGGAGTGGTGGAAATGGACGCGCGGAACCGCGCAATCTCGATCGAGGAGAAACCGCATGAACCGAAATCCTCATTGGCGGTTACCGGCCTCTACTTCTACGACAACCAGGTGGTAGAGATCGCGAAATCAATCAAGCCCTCCGCTCGGGGCGAGCTCGAGATCACGTCTGTGAATCAGATCTACTTGGAACGCGGGGAGTTGTCGGTCCAGGTTTTAGGACGCGGTTACGCCTGGCTCGATACCGGCACGCATGAATCGCTGTTGGAAGCGTCCATGTACGTGAAAACCATCGAGCACTATCAGGGATTCAAAGTCGCATGTCTGGAGGAAATTGCGCTCAACAACCGTTGGATCACGAGACAGGCGTTGGAGCAAACGCTTCCGCGGCTCGCGAACAACGGATACTCCCGCTATCTGCGATCGCTCGTCGAGCATCCGAGACACTGAGCCTGCGGCACATCTAACGAAACTGGCGCCGCAACCGGCCTGATCGACAGTCATGAACGAAACTCAAATTCCCTTCAACAAACCATTCGTTGCGGGGAAGGAGCTCTACTACGTCGCACAGGCGGTCACCCGCGGCAACCTCGGGGGCGATGGATACTACACGAAGGCCTGCTGCCGACTGCTCGAAGACAAGTTCGGAATCCCGAAGGTCTTGCTCACGCCTTCCTGTACTGCGTCACTCGAGATGGCCGCCATCCTCTGTGAACTCGAGGAAGGCGACGAGGTCATCATGCCTTCCTACACGTTCGTCTCGACCGCTTCTGCTTTTGTGCGAGAGGGCGCAACGCCTGTCTTCGTCGACATCCGTCCCGACACGCTGAATATCGATGAAAACCTCATCGAGGCTGCAGTCACCGACAAAACCAAAGCAATCTGCGTGGTGCACTACGCTGGCGTCGGCTGCGAGATGGACCGGATCGTTGCGACCGCTAAGAAGCACGATCTCATTTTGATCGAGGATGCCGCTCAGGGCGTAAACGCGTTCTACAAAGGGCGGGCCCTTGGAACGATCGGCGACTTAGGATGTTACAGCTTTCACGAAACCAAGAACATCATCTGCGGCGAGGGAGGAGCTCTCTGCATTAACAACCCGAGATTCAACGATCGCGCAGAGATCATCCGAGACAAAGGGACCAACCGGCGACAATTCTTCCGCGGCGAGGTGGATAAATACACCTGGGTCGACGTCGGGTCGTCCTTCGTCCCGAGCGAAATATGCTCGGCGTTTCTATACGGACAGCTCAAGGCGATGGAATCGATCACCGACCGACGAGGCGAGGTTTACCGCGAATACCGCGATCTTCTCCAGTCGCCGTCTCTGACAGGCGAAGCTACGCTTCCGACGATTCCGGAGGATTGCGATTGCAACTTTCACATGTTCTATTTGATCGCGTCGTCGAACGGTCAGCGAGACGCTCTGATTCAGAGATGCCGAGACAGGGGAATCGACGCGGTCTTCCATTATATTCCGCTCCACTGCTCGCCGATGGGCCGGCAGTTCTCGCATAAGCAT
Organism: Alienimonas chondri; assembly: GCF_013036045.1. GTDB lineage: Bacteria > Planctomycetota > Planctomycetia > Planctomycetales > Planctomycetaceae > Alienimonas > Alienimonas chondri. The sequence continues at coordinate 5,095 of NZ_WTPX01000109.1, read as the reverse complement.
AGCCTACCAGTCACCGAGGACCTTAGCAGTCGTTTAGTGCGTCTACCGCTGTTCCACGACATTTCTCGGGAGGAACAAGCCCTCGTCGCCGAAGAAGTACTCACGTTCCTCGACTCTTCTGACGGGGGGAGCGATGACTAGTTCTTTTGTTGAGGCGCCCGCAGGGAAGCCAGAGGTTCTGGGCTTCGGCCGACTCAACGCTTCCAGCACCAGGGAAATGCGAAAGTGCATCTCACTTCCCCGACAAAACGGCATGGAGCTGCTGTGTTGGGCGTTCGATTCAGATTCGCGCGTGTTGGAGGAAGCCAAGCAGGAACAACTGCAGTGCACAGGCGACCAGGATGCGCTCAGAAGCGGCTTCACAGATGCTGTCGCCAGGCGCCTGAATAGCCGTTCTCAAGTCGTGCTGAATAGTTGGCAAGCTCCGCGCGGCGACCGATCCGTTTCTTCCTTCAGGCCGGCTCAATGTCTCGTCTGAGCAACAATCCGAACGTCAGCCCTGGGCAGCGCTCTGCTCTGGACAAAGCTTGGATGGCGGCTCGCTGTCGGGGCGAGTTCGCAGGCATCGTGCTCACTGCGGCAAACCATACTGCAGAAACGGTCGGAACGGCGGCAGCCCGAGCAGTCGGGACGACGGCGACGATCGATCCGATTCTGGTTTCCGACGAGTGCCTGCGGCAGGAACTAGCGAGCGCCTTTACCCACAGCGATCACTGCGGGTCTCGCCGGCAAGGACGCCGAGCGACCCCACTGAAAAGTCGGCTGGCTGAAAAATATGCTTGCAACTTATGCCGGAACCTAGACTTCTCGGTGAGGAAACCCGAGAGTTCGCGTCACGCGTGGAATGAATCGTGAACGTGTCGACAAATCAGAGTCAGAGGCCATCGCTATCCGTCGTGATCCCCGTGTATGGGCGGGGAGACCGCTTGACGGAGCTAATTTCACGCTTGGACCAGACTGCAGAGGCAAGAGGCTGGGATCGTCCCGAAGTCGTACTGATCGACGATTGCGGCTCCGCCGATTCGTGGCCTGTCATTCGCCAAACGGCGAGTCGTCGGCCCAATGTCGTTGCTGTTCAGCTGTCAAGAAATTTCGGGCAGCACAATGCGATCATGTGCGGATTTCACCACACCAACGGCGAGGTCGTCGTCACCATTGACGACGACCTGCAACAGGATCCGGAGAGCATTCCTAGAATGCTCGAGGAACTGAACGATAAAGAGCTGGACCTGGTCTACGGAAATTACGCATCGAAAAAGCACCCGCTGGGGAGAAACCTGGGATCGAGCTTGGTTAACTGGTTCTACCGGCTGATTTTCAAGATGCCGATTACGGTCACCTCGTTCCGCGCAATGCGTCGACCGTTGGTGTCGAGCGTTCTTCGCTATGATTTGAACTTCACTTATTTGGACGGCCTGCTGGCTTGGAACACGACGCGAATCGGCGCGGTCGTGATACCTCATCGCGATCGGGCGGAAGGTCGGTCTGGGTACACCCTTTCCAAGCTCGTCGGCTTGGCGATGAACGTGTTCACGAACTTCTCGTTGTTGCCGCTGCAGTTGGTGTCATTTGTGGGCATCACCTCTGCGGCCTTGGGCCTGAGCCTGGGCGCTTGGTACACGTTCGCTGCGTTGCTGGCGAAAGTGTCAGTTCCCGGCTACGCGTCGACGATCGTTGCGGTTCTAGTGCTCGGCGGGTTGCAGCTATTCGGCCTGGGGATTATGGGCGAGTATCTCGGTCGCTTGCACCTGAACGTGAACAGAAAACCGCAGTTCACGGTCCGTCAAATCCTCTTGTCGGACGACCGCTCGGACGACCGCTCGGACGACCGCTCGGACGACCGCACAGAGGAGCGATGCGTCGGATGATTGGATACGCGTACGTGGGTCTCACAATCACCTTCACCGTGATCGGGCAGCTGCTGATCAAGTGGCAAATGGGTTCGGCAACGCTGCCTGAGGGCGCTGTGGCTAAGCTGCTGTTCTTGATGCGCCAGCTTCTAAATCCCTGGATTCTCTGCGGATTCGCTTCTGCCTTTCTAGCCGCTCTCTGCTGGATGGCGGCGATGACGAAACTTCCTCTTAGCCGAGCCTATCCTCCTACGAGCCTCGCCCTCGTTTTAGTGTTGGCGTTCTCGGCGTTGCTTTTCGACGAAAAGATTTCGTCGTCTACGATTCTCGGTTCCCTGCTGATTATCGCAGGACTCCTCGTCGTCGCGAAATAGAAACCCTCCCTACGGTATGGACGTCTCGACGCTTACAAATGGTCGGCTGAAGCTGGCCAACGGTATCTGGTCGAGCGAATCGCCGGAGAAAGTCTCGTATCCCGAAGACGGGAATAGCGACTGCTTTCAGGTCGAAGACGCCTCCTTCTGGTTTCAGCATCGAAACGCCGTGATCCGAGCGATGATCCAACGGTACGCTCCGGCGGAAAACGCTGGATGGTTTCTGGACGTCGGCGGCGGCAACGGCTTCCAGTCGAAGGCGATCCAAGAACTCGGTTTCAGCGCCGCACTGATTGAACCGGGGCGCGAGGGATGCGAAAATGCGCTGCGAAGGGGAGTTCGGAACGTTTTAAACTGCACCCTGGCGGGCTCTTCGATTTCACCACGCTCCGTTGCAATGACGGGAGCGTTCGATGTCGTGGAGCACATCGACGCGCAGGAGGAGTTTCTGTCTCAGATCCACGAAGTCCTTCAGCCCGAGGGCCTGTTCTTTATGACGGTGCCGGCGTTGGACTGGCTCTGGTCCTTCGAAGACGTTCACGCCGGCCACTTCCGACGTTATTCACTACGGTCCGCTTCCGAAGTCCTGGAAGCCGCTGGATTCACCATTGAGTTCGCGAGCTATTTCTTTCGGCCGCTAGTGGCGCCGATATTGCTGTTGCGGTCGATCCCCTCGGCTATTGGAATTCGCAGAACGGCCAGCCGGAGCGTGACTGAGAAGGAGCATCAACTTCCCGATTCGTTGATTGGAAGGTCTATCAGTCGCGGGCTGTCCAGAGAGCGTGAGCAACTTGAGCGACAGAAACGAATCTCCGTCGGCAGCAGCTTGGTGGTCGTCGCAAGAAAAGCCTGAGTACCTCAGTTCGTATCCGTAAATGCGCTCGTTGTTGACCGGCTGGTCTGGCGCCGGTTCCGGCACGGGTGGATCGAGATAGACTTGAGACCGGTTGGGGAGCCGCGGCAAGGGTTTCTCGCGACAGAGGGCGTAGACGGCCGTCGAGGAGCCGCCGTGGCCCAACGTCGCCAGCCCGATTCGTTCGCGGACGTCGTCGCGGACCGCCTTCCGCCGGACGACCCGCCGCCGGACCGCCGGACCGCCGGGCCGGCATGAAAGGCGGCCGGCGCCGCACGCTCGACCGCTTCGCGTTGAAGATCCCGGGGTATGAGCTGTGAACCGGTTGCCGCTGGGGGGACAGACCCCCGACACGTGCTGTCCCGGCGAGGCCGCACGGTGTTGAGTGGGCGGAGTTGGGCGTGCGGGGCCGCACCTGCTTGGAGTTCCTGCGACGGCTCCACCGCGTCACGGACTTAGAGGCGGGCACCTATTTGACAGGCCACTGCTTGACGGAGCGGCGACTTGCCGCCACTGTCGGATCCGAGAAACAAGTTGATGCCTGCCGCCCCGCTGCCGCTGACTTCCCAGCCTGACGAAGCGGCTGCCTGTCATGCTGACGCGAGTGGAGGCCCGCCGCGTCCTGGCGGAAGACCGTACCCCAATCCGGACGGTCGGCCTACTCCTGTAACGACTCCTGTACGGCCTCGGGCTGCGATCGCTCGAGGCCTCGCGGTTGCGCGTGAAGGACATGGACCTCGACCGCGGCGAGTGGATCGTCCGGGAGAACAGGGGCGACAAAGACCGCTGCACGATGCCGCTCGCCTCGATGGGAGGCGGACGGCAGCGTCCTAAACGACCCAAGTCCTAAACAGGGGCGGTCGCGGCGTCGTTAGACCGGCCGACGGCGACTCTGCCGAACCCGACGACGTGGGAGATCGCGTCACGGGCGATCTGACGGACAGTCACAAAAACGCCAGTTTGGCGAACAGAGGCAATCGTCGATGAAAAAGCTCACCGTATTCGCCATGACGAAAAAGGGCAGAGCCGTGATCACGGCGATCCACCTGAAATATCCAGGAATGATCGCGGCGGTCATTGCTTCCCGCGACAGCGGCATGGCGGAAGATTGCTATGAGGACATCCGCGATTTCTGCGGCAGGAACGCGATCGCGTTTCTCGATCGCCGAGACTCTTATACGATCGCCACGGACTATTCACTGGCCGTGTCATGGCGGTGGATCATTCGCAACGAGTCCTCGAGTCTCGTCGTGTTTCACGATTCGTTGCTGCCTCGCTATCGCGGTTTTAATCCGTTAGTTACGGCGCTCATAAACGGAGACGTCAAGGTCGGAGTAACGGCTCTCTTCGCGACGGACGAGTACGATCGGGGCGACATTATCGCTCAATCGGAAACGGCGATCGAGTACCCAATCACGATTGCGGAGGCCATCGATGCGATACAGGCGAACTACGTCTCTCTCGGTCTGGAGATTGCGGACGCGCTCCATCGAGAAGAGCCCCTCGCCGCCTCGCCTCAATCAGAGGACTGCGTCACTTATAGTCTCTGGAGGGACGAGGACGACTATTTCATTGACTGGTCGGCATCCGCCGCGACCATCAGGCGGCTCGTCGATGCGGTCGGGTTCCCGTATCGGGGGGCGGCGTCGGTCCTGGACGGGAAGGTCGTTCGTCTGCTGAAGGCCGAGGCTCTGGAGGATGTGAAGATCGAGAACCGGACGCCCGGCAAAGTGATCTTCATTCGCGACTTCAAGCCAGTCGTGGTCTGCGGGGAGGGTTTGTTGCGCATCGAAGAGATGATCGACGACCGCGGAGTCGCTGCGCTTCCGTTACCCAGGTTCAGGATGCGGTTTGGGGGCGTCGCCGAACGACTCGCGGCAGCGGACACGGACTAGTGTCCTGAGTTGGAGGTTTCGTTGCAGACGGCTTCGACCCGACGGAGGATCAGGTCCGCGTCGGCAGTCCAGACGAACGGCTTGGCGTCGGCGTTGTGGCCGTCGACGTAGTCCCGGATCGCC